>JBJLEE010000008.1:0-55475 GCA_045566075.1 Pirellulaceae bacterium
ATTGGCCGCGTTATCAACAGGAAATCTATAACTGGAGAGTTTCCTTTAATGTGTGCTACGATGGACAGTCATGGCTGTTCATGTTGGCACCATGCACTGGCATCTATTTCGATAACAATACGATAGCCCGATACAATGGGTTCGGGAGGTCCCAAAATGCCGGCGCCCGCATTGATGTCCGGGGCGGGAGCCCTGTCGGTAAACCTTCGGGAGCCCATTTCAGGAACAATCTGTTTATCTATTCGTCCTCTCCTTATACCGGCAATCGATCTGGCGGGCGCACTGAAAACAGCCAACTGGTACTCAAAGTATAAATCCCCCGGCACTAAATATCAGGGTGACAGCAACCAGGCAGGCAGCGGCGATCCGGGCCTTGTCGATCTTGAGAAACAAGATTACCACCTCAAAGCTGATAGCCCATTACGCGGTAAAGCGATAAACCTTAGCGAGTTATATCAAACGGACTTCGACGGGCGTCCATTGCCCAAGACCGGAAACTGGGATATCGGTGCGATTCAATACAGCGTGACCAAGACATCCAAAGCATTGCAGCCGAAACGGCGAAGTAGCCGCTGACCCCTTCCTCTACTGGAAAGTGGTCTCTTGGTAACGAACTTTCACGAAAATCACCGGAATACCGTGGGCCCGACGGAGACCGACCCTGGGGCGGCGTCTGCAAGTGGCTGGGCAATACGACGGGAGTTGCCAACAGGCAATACCTTACGGTCACGACACCAAGTTTTGTTTGACGGAAATGCAGTTTCACTGTTAGCTTCAGAATAAGAAGTGGGCGCGAATTCCTGTAAGTGACCTACAAGACCCGCAGCCAGCACCAACCTCGGTGCTAGCTGTTCGATGTCTCGGATAACAAAGCTGCGAGAGGACAGGAAATGGGAGTGCTATGTGACTCAGGATCACAAAAACCAATCCCCGAGTACCGAATAGCTTGTCAAGATCGTGATTTTAGGGATCGAAGACATTGCGTAAGTCGGAGTCGACGGCCGCATCTCGAATCGCCCGCTCGTCATTGACCCGAGCCGTGTTTAACCGCCAACGTACGAGGCCAGCGTCGCGCGGGGCTTGTGGCTGCTGGGGACCTGCCTGGATACGATAGCCCGTGCCAAAAGCGGTCAGAATGGACCCGTCGGGAAGCAGGACCGAAGAGGTGGCTTGGCTACTTGGCCACCAGTAGGTGTCCCCCTGTCGTTGCCCCGACCAGACATGCAACAAATATCGGTGATCGAGATCCCAGGACACGCCGTGATCGTGGCTGACCACGGCCTCGATGCCGAACTGCGGGAAGCCGTTCTGGTCGTCGACATATCCCAGTCGTACAACGTAGGTCATGACGATGTCTTGGTTGGGCATCAGGACCAGTGACGGATGATGGCGACCGTAGTCGTAGATCTTCCTGACCGTTGACCAGTGGCGGCCGTCATCCTTGGAGATTGAGATTCCCAGTCCTTCGTAATGGTCCAGAGTCTTGCCTTTCAGCCGCTTCGGAACGTCGGTCCGGCAGGCTGCCAGTAAATCGCCGTTGCCGGCGCGAAACAAGTACGCCTCATTAACGCCCTGCCATTGCGGGACCTTGATTGATTTGCCCCACGTTTGCCCTTTATCGGTACTGAAACGGATGCTGGCCTGCGAACTGGTTCCTGATTGCGCGTAGCCCGTCTCCGCAAGTTGAGTGATCCTGCCAGTCCCGGGATGACGATCAACCAGTGGTGGATCCCAGATGGCCCAGGTCTTCTCGTCTGACGTCCGTGCAATTGCTACGGGGTCGCCCCAAGATTGCCCATAGTCCGAACTGTACCAGCGTGAGGGGCGTCCAGTTCCAACGCTGCCTGTTTCGTAGAAAACCAACTTGCCATTGCCAAGATAAGCCAGACTCGTGCCCAGACCGATCGATGCTTTTCCATCATTGTCGCTGCGCGCGGGTCGAGGATCCGTCCACGTCGCTCCACGGTCGTCGCTGGTCAAAACGAAGGCCCGATGCGGATAGTCACAACCGACCAGCATCAGCAACCGGTCCTTCTCCGGCATGTTGACGATGTAAGGAACTGCAACCACTCGATTCCAACGCTCGGTAACCATTTGGAATTGTGCCGGCAGTTGAAAACGCGCGGCTTGGCCGTTTAGCTGTTGGATTTCATGCGGCTTCCATTCGGCTCGTCCCAGCGCTGGAAACATAACGACGCTGAGCAAGAGTAGCCGCCCGAGCGCTGCGAGTCTTCTGCTGGCCAACTCCGGCGCTGGTCGTTGAAATAATTTGTTGTTCATGGAAGGTTATTCTGCAATGCTGAGGCGGTTTTTCTAGTGAAGATAGGAACTTGTCCGTCTCTCGTCGACCCGAGGGCGGAAGACGAGTGGATTATCGTATATGTGATTCCCGTTGGCAATTGTCAGCGATCGTTACATTGCGGGAAAATGCCCTTTTGCGGGACCGATGCAGGACTTCAGGCAGGCTGCATAAATCCGACGCAAAACTGGACTCAGGATATTGCCGCTTCGCCTCGCAGGGGGTGGTGACTGTGAATCACCCTGTCGAGATGCGGCGGTGTGTTTGCTAGGGCACGGTGCGGTTAGTGCTACCCGCTCATTCGTTTTCGATACAGCTCATCGTCGATGTTCTGTAACAGTTCGATGGTGCGGTCACCAGCAAAACACGCAATGGTTGAGCCTACACCGTAACCAAATGCGACCCAGCTTTCGAGATTGAGAGCAATGATAATCCAGCCTAAGAATCCCAGGGAAGCGATGATGTAGAAGGCCACTGGAAGCCAACGTAGGCTGGATGGTTCTTCGATAGCTGATGTGTCACTAGGCGTTATTGTGTTGGCGCTTTGCATAGTTGCCACTTCATTAGTTAGCGGCTTATTTAATGCATCATTGTTTGGCCGGTGAATATCATCCTCAGCATTATCATTCAGCAAGGGCCGGCCTTTATGGATTTGATCAAGCCTGTTACCTAGTCATACAAGTGTTATTAAAAATGCAACTATTCCAAGTAGCACAAGAAAGTCCATCACTACTTCCTCCAATAACTAAATATCCTTCATCCGTAACCAAGCCGTTACCGGCTTACGAGACACATACTATCGCATGCATCGGTCTGAGAGTAAAAGTTGGGGACGGTAGGGGGCCTATTTTCTGATCCCCAATGCATTAGTAGACCGCCACGGTAGGAGCACGAAGTTTTAATTCCGCAAGTCTTCGTTTTTTCTGCGAGCTAAGACTTATAAAGATCTATGTGGAGATCCATGTCTAGGTTTATTTGAGAGGTGCGTTTCCAGAACGCTTGCCTTTGGAATGAAAACCTAGTGTGCAAGATAAAAGGCTCACGGTGAAGAGCAATAGTCGTATTGGGGGATGGAATAGCGGAAACTTCTTGATAGCTGAAGCCAATGCTGGCCCATGCCTATAGTACCAATCCACGAATGCTCGTCCCATGCGGTTTGATTTTAGCACCTGGTCCCTAAAAAGTCGTAGTTCTTCGACAACACGGTGGTCGGGATTACCGAAACACACGGTTGCTACAAAGCACTCTTTGACTTTGCCTTCCGCGTCAACCCACTTCATGGTTGGATGGGTGTTATAAGTGCCGCAGTCACATGTGTATTTCGTATATCCTGTTCCACATTGAGTACAAAACCATCCTTTGCCACCGCTGTTCGCATCTTTAAGATGGAAAACTGGAAGGCTAACACCCTTCATCGGCTGACCATCATATCCGCAACTTGTGCATCTTGAATTCAAAAGTGAGATTTCTTGACAACCATGACAACAGCAATAAAGCCCTGGTAGTTCCGATGAATCAACAAACTTTTTAACCGTCTCCCGATTTTCTCCCTTAGATGGCATAACGAAAAACGTAATTTCTACTTTGTTGGAGCCATTACTATTGCTAGAGGCCATGAGTCAACTATTCCTGAGAAGGAGTGGGGTGTTACTGGGAGTATCTGTCGGTCTATGCTAATTCGACACAGGTAGAAAAACAACAATTAACGGCGCTTGCTGTATCTACGGATAGCGATGTCTTAGTAGCTGGCTATGCATCTGGTTAACCCGCGACCTATTCATCGACTGAGTCGGAGCAGCAGCATCAGATAGTTGTGTTAGGCCGTTGCGACTGAGACCACCATTGGCCTTACCACATCATCTTCCTCAATCGCCGTGAATTCACGGATATCTGAGGAATCTTCATCTACTAGTAACTGCGCTGCAATCTTTTTAGTCAGTACGTTACCGTCGCTCATCTGTCGTGACTCCTCGTCTTTGTTTACCTAACCATTTCTAGCAAGCTACCAAAGGCGTTTCAACCATTTAGTAGTAGAGAGACGGGGATATTGTCGAATCGGGCTGAAAGGTTTGGATGTTTGACCAGGTGTACTGATAGCTAATTAAAAAGCAACCACGCCCGGAGCGATTGGCTCAGGCGGGTGCTCTTACGAATAGATACTGTTGTTAGTTGTTGCGGTGTTAATTGAGCGGTGGGATGAGTCAGCCAACGGAGTAAAAGCAGAGATTGCGGATCTGCTTAGATGCTGGTGACTGTGAATCACCCTGTCGAGATGCGGCGGTGTGTTTAGCCCAAGCCATTTGTAAACACGCGGTCGACTTTGATTACAGAGCTGAACAAAGTGTTTGCATATAACCAACATTCGATTGGAATATGGCTGGGGAATTCACCACAGATTCAGAACCAGCATTACCTGCAGATGGTGGATGATGACCATCGCGAGGCTATGCAGCACTGGCGGAACGGAAAAAAAGGCTCACAAAAAGGCTCACACACCGGTGGTTCGTATTGGTGCGCATTGGTCCGTCGTGCTCTTAAGAGAGTCTGCCCGGAACTGGTCGCCAACGCAGAGCAGCACGCTGCTGGCATTACAAAAATAGGGCTTAACGGTATGTTTGAGTCCGTTGAAGTCCCTTCAGAAGAAGAGCCCTCCGTGCTGTCGCGCGGGGGGCTCAGTAGCGGAGGAGGGACTCGAACCCCCGACACTCGGATTATGATTCCGATGCTCTAACCAGCTGAGCTACTCCGCCTGGATCTTGTAAGTAATTGGCCTAAATCAGGATCGTCATATTCAAGCCGCCCACTTAAGAACTCAATGTTAATTTGCTCCTCTTTTCTTCGCAACCGGTACCGGCCGTCATTGAATCTTGTTCCAGTTTTCCGCCTCCTGCCGCGGTGGACCACCCGGTGGCGGTGCAAAAATAAAGTAATAACCCAAATCTGCTTCACCCGTATTAAACGTCTGATGGACTACACCTCGTGGAATGTAAATCGTCATGCCTTGCCTCACGATGTACTCCTCGTCATCTAATAGTAGCTTGCCCTCTCCACAAACTACGTAGTAGATTTCTGCTGCGTCCGGATGAATGTCCGGCTCCGAC
Source organism: Pirellulaceae bacterium (assembly GCA_045566075.1). Classification (GTDB taxonomy): domain Bacteria; phylum Planctomycetota; class Planctomycetia; order Pirellulales; family Pirellulaceae; genus UBA11883. The sequence goes on from JBJLEE010000008.1 coordinate 5,401, forward strand.
TGGTGACCAGGACGTAGAATCCATAAACCGGTAACCATTTCATTTGCACCACATTCGTCCGGCCCTATCAGCGGAGAGACGGTACGTGACCCGTCTGGTGCCTCCCACACTGCTGAAGAGGCGGGATCAATTACGCATTTGTCATGTTGAGCCATCGGGATTCCTTTTGGTTAAACCGTTTATTTAGACAAGCAGCGAGCCACCGTTTACGTGTAGCGTCGCGCCGGTGATATATGTGGATCGTTCAGAAGCGAGAAACAGCACCGCGTCCGCAATCTCAAATGGTGAGCCGCGGCGTTTTAGTACGGAGTCCTCTACGAACATGGCTTGCTCTTCGGGAGTGAAATTATTTTGGGTAAGCGGTGTGTCGATCGTTCCTGGTGAAACGGAATTAACCAAGATGCCAAATTCCGCGAGTTCTTTGGCTGCGGATTTCGTCATCGCAATCAACCCCGCCTTACTGACTCCGTAGGCCGGATGCGCCGTAATGCTTCCCTTAAAGGCGCCCACACTGGAAATGTTGATCACACGCCCCCAACGCTGTGACTTCATGTGTTCCATCACGTGCAACAGGCAATGAAAGGCACCATTGAGATTGATGTCCAGAACTTGTCGCCAGTTTGCGACCGTCACATCCGGCCAACGAACGACCGGAGCCACTCCGGCATTGTTGACAAGGATGTCCACTTGTCCAAATGCTTCAATCGTCGCATCGACCATAGATTTAACCGAGTCACTGTCGCTGACATTGGTTTCTCTTACGAGCGCTCGACAGTCAAGTCTCGATGCGACTTGCTCAGCCCCGGACGTATCAATGTCTGCCAGACAAATCCCTGAGGCGCCAGCCTTTGCCAGTGTCTCTGCTACCGCCGCACCAATCCCGGAGGCTGCACCCGTGATAATCGCAGTTTTTCCGGTAAGATCCATGGTTGCTAATAAAGCCATCTAGGTGTTTTAGTGTGAGTAGTCTTAGATTTGCATTTTATGCCGATTACGAATCCAAATGGGATGAGGCGTGCAAATGTTTTTGACTGACCCGAATGCAGAAAATGTCGTACTATTTATATAGAGAACTCAGTGATGCACATTCTTGTTTAGCGAATTGCCAATCATGCACCGAAAACTAAGTCCTACACTCATTTTATTGCTTTCACTCACGATTGTTCTAGCTGGCTGTGGAAAGCCTAGCCAGAAACTTTACGGACACCTAAAGCGAGAATATGCTCAGCAGGAAAAGCTGCCGGACGAAGCCACCGTTATTAAACTTGCCGATGAGTACGGCGGCGAGTATTCCAAATATCGCGATGGTGTGTGGTTTATTGACTGGGGTAAGGACTATCGTATTGGTGTGTACCATCTTGAACGTGGTGTACGACTTATCAGCTGGCAAAAATGGAATACCAAAATAGAAGATTGGTCATCTATAAATGATACAACGTTTGTTGTTGGCGATTAGCAATATCATTAAAGTGTAAAAATGCTGCACTTAGCGCATCTTCGAAAACGCCTTGAGAAATAGCGAACTATGAATGCTTCCATCGATCGAAATGAACAAGGCGTAGCAGTACGCCGCCTCGGAAAGACAGAGCTTAAAGTATCGGTAATGGGCTTTGGTGGCGGACACTATTGTCGTGCTCCAAACACAGAAGCGGATTGTGTTAGCCTGATTCGCCGAAGTGTCGATGCTGGCATTACCTTTATGGATAATGCCTGGGGCTATTGGGATGGTGAATCAGAGCGACGTATGGGTAAGGCTCTGACTGATGGATATCGGGACAAAGTCGTGCTGATGACGAAAGTCTGCTCGCGTGACTACGACACTGCCATGAGCCAGTTACACGAAAGCCTTGCTCGACTTCGGACGGATGTAATTGACGTCTGGCAATGTCACGAAGTTAATTACGACAATGACCCGGACTGGATCTTCCGAGATGACGGTGCCGCCCGGGCTCTCGAAGATGCCAGGCAACAAGGTAAAGTTAGATTTGTCGGTTTCACTGGCCATAAGAGCCCGCATATCCTGAAGCGGATGTTCGACTTCGGATTTGATTGGGATACCGTGCAAATGCCGATCAACGTGATGGACTACCATTATCGAAGCTTCACACACGAGGTGATGCCTATTGCACTTGAACGGGATATGGGAGTCATCGGTATGAAGAGTCTCGGAGGTGACGGCCAAATCGTAAACGGTGCTGGGCTGAGCCCCGAAGAATGTCGTCATTACTCCATGTCGTTACCAATTAGCACGCTCGTTTCTGGTATTCAAACAGAAGACGATATTCAACAGGATATTGCGATTGCTCAGGGGTTCGAGCCGTACACTGAAGAGCAGTTAAACGCTCTGCGAGAACGCGTGCTGCCGTTTGCAACTGACGGACGTTTCGAGGTATTCAAGACTTCGCAAAAGTATGATGCAAAGTACCACCGTGATCAGCACGGCTATATTGAACCGGCTGTATAACAGAGACGAGTTGTGAGAAATGTCGCTTTACGGTAATTCACGTATCCGTATGTTCCGGAAGTGAATTTCAGATCCTTCTGCTTCCAGACAAAGATAACCTTGAGACGGGGTGCAGTCACTTCCGCCAGACACTTCTTCTCCGTTGACCCACAGTCGTACTTCGCCGTTAATGGCACGAACGTAGTAGTGATTCCATTCACCGTGTCCCTTCCCAAGGTTTTTGCGAGGAAAACTGCGACTGCCATTTGGTGAGATCGGCTTAAACGGCTTAAAGGTGGACTTACCGACAGCGAAGACATCGCCGTTTGTAGTGAACCACTCGGACTTCTTGCCGTTTTGCTTTTCAAAACGTGTGGCGTAACCGTGATCGAGTGCCTGGATTTCGATTCCGCTGCGAGGCAATTGATTGGGTTTCAGCACATCCAAGGCATCCTTTTGCACCCACAGGAACATACCGGAATTCCCCGCTTCTTTAAGGTGCATCCATTCGTAGACGATCTCAAAGTTCTTGTATTCCTTGGCGGTTCGGTTTACGCCGATGGGAAGTCCCGATCCCTTGATGTAGGTACCATCAAACTGCCATGTCTCGTCAGTACCATTGACGTCCACAAAGTCCTTTTCCGTGAGTGTAACCCAACCAGGGCCAGTGCCATCGATGAATGCACGTTTGGGTGCCTTCTCACCGGCGAATGAGAATTGACAGCAGATAATGAGGGCTACAGGAATCAAAGCGTGGTAAGAACGAGTCATTTCTTGGCTTCCTTTTCTGGCTTTAAACGGACGAAGCGCGGGACGCTATCGGTAACAAAGTAGCCAATCGGCTTATCTTTTGTGTCAGTAATTAACCACGCGTGATTGTGGTAGGTACCCTGTGATCGAGACTCACCAGGTGCAATTTCACCGTATGCTACAGGCTCGCCTGTCAGGTTTACCCACCACAGTCTAACGGCAATCTTCAATTTGTTTTCGACAACGATTTGGCTGGCAGCACCGTTTCCGGATTTAGGTGCTTTTTGACCGTCATTCAGCTTGATGAATTTAATCTCTCCCGTTGGCTTGGCAGTCTTTTTAATCTCTTCTAGATTCTTGCGACCAGGGTTCATGGGTAAGACGTTTGCTCGCTTTGCCCATGCCCACCACTGCTTGTCCATTTTTTTGACGATGGCAGGAAAGTCATCTGCAAGGTTCTGTGTTTCACTGCGATCCTTGGAAATATCGTAGAGTTCCCAATCCCGGAATTCACCATTGGCGATTGCCTTCCATTTGCCGTCACGAACGGCACGGTTGCCATGGTGTTCCCAAAACAACGGTTCATTGCGAGAAAGTGGTTCATCTTTAAACGTCCCGGTCAGGCTAACGCCTTCTAGCGGTGTGATTTCATTACCATCGACTTCTGCCGGATAATCTACCTTGGCTACATCCAGCAGCGTTGGCATTACGTCGATGATGTGAGCGGTTTGATGGCGAAATTCCTCCTTGGCGTCGATCCCAGCTGGCCAGTGTGCAATCAAAGGAGTTGAGATGCCGCCTTCGTATGTATCATGCTTGAAGAATCGAAACGGTGTGTTGCTGGCGTTTGCCCAGCCAGCCCCGTAGCTGACAAATGATTTTGCAGTGCCTTGAAACTCGATTCCCTTTTCTTCACCGTGAGTGAATCCACAAATGCCGTATTCTGCACAGCCGCCGTTATCAGCCAAAAACAGTACGAGAGTGTTTTCGAATTGACCGGTCTCCTTGAGTGTGTTGAGAATGCGGCCGATTCCCGTATCCATTTGTTCCACCATGGCGGCGTAAATCGCCATGCGGCGGTCCATGACTTCGCGGACTTTATCGGCCGAATCAACGCCGGGTACTTCAGCGAGTTCCTTTGGTATTCCGTCGGCTGCAAGTTCATCCCATTGCGGTATAAATGGAGTACGTTCGGTTAATCTCCATGAGTCCACTGGAAAACCAAGTTCTCCGATACGGTTCCAGCGGTTCTTACGTAACTCATCCCATCCATCGCGGTATTTGCCAAGATACTTTTGAATGATGTGCTCTGGTGCATGCATCGGCCAGTGTGGCGCTGTGTATGCGACATACATGAAGAACGGTGTTTCCCCCGAATCGGAGATGTGCCCTTTTATGTACTGAGAGGCGTTTTCACTAATTGCATCGGTGTAGTAGTAGTTTGGATCGTCTTGAGCTTCCGAGAAAATATCTTCGTTATCGCGTGTAAGGGTTGCCGGGAGGAAGAAGCTACCGGCACCTGCTATCGTTCCATAGAAGTGATCGAATCCGCGTTGATTAGGCCAGTTGTCTCGCTCCTCCGGAGTCTTAGCCGTCCTCTTATTGGTGAGATGCCACTTTCCGGCCATGTAGGTGCCATAACCGCCACGCTTCAGTGCCTCGGCGATGGTAACACATTGGCGATTGATATTTCCACGGTACCCTGGAATCCCATGGTCCGGCTCCATGCCGCCCATGCCAGCTTGATGTGCATATAAGCCGGTAAGTAACGCGGCACGCGTAGGGCAGCACCTCGCGCCATTGTAGAATTGCGTATAACGAAGGCCGTTTGATGCAAGTTGGTCGAGATTGGGTGTATTGATCTCACCGCCGTAACATCCAATATCTGAAAAGCCCATGTCGTCGGCCATGATAAGGATGACGTTCGGCCGATCTGCCGCCGTTGCCGACAATGAGGTGACCGTCAGGATAACTAGAGCGATGAGTGAACGAAGTACTGTCATACGTGAAATGGTTCCTTGAGAGGTTGATGCGTGGTGCGATCAAGTGTGGATCGAATCTAGGCGAGGATTTCTTTTACAACGTGGCCATGGACATCGGTCAGTCGGAAGTCTCGTCCTGCATGCCGATAGGTTAAACGTTCGTGGTCGAATCCAAGTAAGTGAAGCATGGTCGCATGAAGATCATGGACGTGTGTGCGCTTTTCGACGGCGCGATATCCGAATTCATCCGTACTTCCGTATGCCATGCCACCTTTGATTCCGGCGCCTGCCATCCAGACTGTGAATCCATGATGGTTGTGGTCCCTGCCGGTTGGTGGCGAGTTCGAACCAAGTGGAATCTCAACCGCTGGAGTCCGGCCAAACTCTCCACCACAGATAATGAGTGTTTCTGATAACAAGCCAGATCGCTCGAGGTCACTCAGTAATGCGGAAACGGGCCCATCAGCCTGCAGTCCCAAATCGCGGTGTGCTGTTGCAATGCTGCCGTGGGAATCCCATGGCTGCACATCGCCATGATAACACTGAACCACCCGCACGCCTCTTTCAATCAATCTTCTGGCGATGAGCAATTGGCGGCCATGCACGGTGTCGGCTTTATAAAGATCAAGAGTCTCTTTTGTTTCCTTCGATATATCAAGTGCATCGGTAGCCTCCATTTGCATTCGGTAGGCCAATTCAAATGATTGAATGCGAGCTTCGAGGTTTGCGTCTTCTTTCCGGATCTCCTGATGCTTCCCATTGAGTTTAGATAATAAATCGAGTTGCTTGCGTTGATCATCACGTGAAATACGGGTGTTATTGATGTTTGCAATTAGCTTGTTAACTTCCTTGATTCGTGTATCTAAGTACGTCCCCTGATAGATTCCAGGCAGAAACGAACTGCGCCAGTTTGACGAGTCGGCAACGGGCAGTCCGGGGCAGAGCGTCACGAATCCCGGCAAGTTCTCATTTTCACAGCCTAAGCCATACGTTAGCCATGAACCGTAACTCGGACGGCTTAGCCTTTCGTCACCCGTGTTCATAAGCCGCATACTCTGCTCATGATTTGGCGTATTCGCGTACATCGAGCGAATGACGCAGATTTTGTCAGCATGGTTTGAGGCCGTCTTGTCAAACACCGAGCTGCACCAAAGACCGCTCTCACCGTGCTGTTTGAATTTAAACGGCGAAGCTAGTGCCACTCCGGTTTCCCGTTCCGTGGTGAGGTTTCCCACCGGTAGAGGTTTGCCCCCATACTTTGTGAGTTCCGGTTTGGGATCCCATGTATCAACCTGAGACGGTCCACCGTTTAGATAGATGTGGATCACATGCTTGGCTTTAGCCGGAAAGTGCGGCTCCTTAGCAGATAGCGGAGTGTTTGCCGCTTGAAGCAGACTTGGAAGGGCGATCATTCCCAAGCCCGTACCGGTAGTCTTCAGCAACTGTCGTCTGCTGAGTATTTGTGAATCAATTTCGTTTTTCATGGTCATTCGAATCTCTTGTCAATCAATGAACATGAGTTCATTGGTCATTAGGATTACTTGCGTGTATTGTTCCCACGGCATTTGATCAACAAATGCGACTCCGAGCGTCAGTTCTTCTTCACTGGGAAGACGCCCGAATACAAGGCTGTATAACTCTGTGATTTTGTCCTTGTCAGTCCCATCGCCAAGGCGTTCCGCGAGAGCTGTTGCCGCGTTGGCGACAAAGTCTGAATTCATGGCATACAAGGCCTGTTGTGGCACGGTTGTCTGCACACGTCGTGCAGTTGATGTGTCCGTGTTAGCAAAGTCAAACGTTTGTACCACATTTGGTATATTCTGCCGTTCGACAAAGGAGTAAATGGTGCGGCGAAGGTTTTCCGTGGATGTGATTGAAGCGGGTCGGCCAAACATGGTGGTGTTCAACTGTCCGGCGACAGCTAGAAACGTGTCACGCATCTGCTCCAAATCTAATCGTCGGCGGTTTGCATGCCAGAAGTATTGATTGCTGGGATCACGTTCAAGTTGATTTGCAAATACCTCTGTGTCAGGAATCAAAGATGCGCGTTGGTATGCCTCGGAACTCATGATCAGTTTGTGCAGTGGTTTCGACTTCCAGCCATTGCTGATGAACTGGGTGGCCAGGTAATCGAGCACTTCATGGTAGATTGGCTGAGTTGTTCTCAAGCCAAAATCGCTGGGGTTTTCAACGAGGGGAACGCCAAAATGATGCAACCAAATACGGTTGACCCACACTCGAGCTGTAAGTGGGTTGTTTGCAGCACTAATGGAATTGGCCAATCCAAGGCGTCCGCTAGCGTCCTCAAAAGGCTGTTGACCGTCAGGGCTTGCGACAGCCAGGAATTGTCGCGGAACGGGATTGCCTCTCATGGTCGCGTCACCGCGTTGGAAAATCACGGGGTCATATTGCTGCTCACTATCCACCATCGTCATTGCACGTGCGGCGGCTCCTGCGTGTTTTACGGCGATGGAGTCAATGGTATTGAGCATGCCACGATATGCATCCTTGTCCTGTCGCGACAAATATAGATAAATCTTACTTTTCGGGAACCAGACTGGGCTGTCCGGCGACAGCAGGATTTGAGCGAGAGGGTCATTGTCGAGTGACGGCAGATTAGCAACGTCGGCTTCGAGTTGCTGGCGTTCAGCTTTGAGTGCCTCGATTTTAGCGAGTTGCGAGTTTGTCAGGCTGTCTTTGCCGTATTCGATTCTCGGATTACCAAGAATCGCCTGGTCGTGAGTAAGGCCTTGTGTCCCTTCGGTTGAAATGAACGTTAGGAAACGCGCAGATTCCGGTAAAGCCAGATCGAGGTGAAAGTGGTCTTCTTCGCCTTTGATGTTGAGATGTTTGATTGCAGTATTGCCGTCAATTAACACATGAAAATCGAGTTTGGTTTGCCCTTTTTCGCCTCCATTTCCCAAGGCGGCCTTGAATCTTCCACCGGTGAAACCATGCTCAGTGCGAATTGCTTTAACATCAAACGTCACGCCTTTATTAGCGTGTAGTCCAAGAATCTTGTGTCCTTCAGCAGAATAGTCCAATCCGTCAATATCGTTGGACGTAAAACCTTCTGATGGTGCATTTCGCACATAGTCCCACACTGTTCCGGATGTGGTTGGGAGGTCAGATGCTTTTAGGCCAGTGCTTGTGACGATTGGATTACTAAGTGTTTTAGGTACAAACACTCCATCAATAAATGGATTAGCAATTACAGGGAGATACGTGTCCTGATTTGATATTTCAATGAATCCGGTGCCGATCTCTGTCACGTCGCCTGTGCCTGGGTGAATACCGTGTCCTTTGGTTCCACCGGTTAGGCCGTTGCCTCCACCGACGATATCGGCCAAGTCGACACTTAATTTCTCGATCGCGGCGATCGTCTGGTCAATCTGTTTGATGCGAGTGTGGCTGTCCTTCTCTTTTGCCCAAGTGCCACGGATGGTCTCGCCATACACTTGAGCGATTTCACCTTTTGTTTTCGGTTGGGCGGTGACAAGGGCATCGATGATGCGTTGATCAATGCCTCGTTTTTTCCAGTCTTCTTCACGCAGTACCGGGTCACGCATCATGTCATGCCACGCACCGAATACGGGGTCATCGGCAAAGTCGTGTTGAGCGACATAACGCCGCCACTGATATGTGATCGGAGGTCGCAATTGCTCTGGAAGTAGCGACAGAAAAAACACGGCGGTTTCGGCGACGTCTGGTTGCGTTGTGGCGACTTGGACCAGGTAACGTGCGGTGCGGTCGCGCGCGGTATCTAGAGTGCGCTGATAGTGTGATGTTTGCGTGTTAAATACACTATCTAAATGACCTCTTAATTCGCTCTCGTAAGTTTCAGCGCTTGTTTCGATGCTTGAAATGCGAGGCTGTTCGATTGGTATCTCGCTGCTGGCAAAAACACCATACAGTGAGTAATAGTCGGCGGTTGGGATCGGATCGAATTTATGGTCGTGGCAGCGGGCACAGCTTACGGTGAGTCCAAGAAAGGCGCGAGTGACAGTGTCGATTTGGTCATCGATCACATCATGCGGGTTATTGTCAAACATCCGACCGAGGGTTAATAAGCCCATTGCGGCTAGTTCAGGTGCGTCAGCAGCGAGTCCCAGTTTGTCAGCGGCGATCTGCTCCCGTATGAAATCGGTAAAGGGTTTGTCCTCATTGAAACTGCGGATGACATAGTCCCGGTAGGTATAAGCGAATGGCCGGATGCGTGCATCGCCGTACATGAGCACTCCGTCCTTCGCATCGGAGTACCTGGCCACGTCAAGCCAGTGCCTTGCCCAGCGTTCCCCATATCGTGGTGACTTCAATAACTCATCGATATAATCGGTGAGAGTCAATTCTCCAGCTGCCAGGCGTTTTAATGCATCACTACTTGGTGGTAGACCCTGGAGATCAAATGCCATTCGACGAGCGAGTGTCTGCGGATTAGCCTTGCCTGTTGTGTTGAACTGCTGCTTTACTAAAATCCGGTCGATGAGGAAATCGATGGGATGCTCGTCGTTCGGCACTTCCGGAGAGACGATTGGCTGAAATGCCCAGTGGTCCTTGCCCGTGATTTTTGTGGTGGCCACATTCGTTCCGTCTCGCGGATCGACTGCGCCTTGTCTAATCCACTGTTCCAGATCGCGGATTTGTGCTTTTGAGAGCGGATCGGCACTGTCGGTCGGTGGCATCTTAAACGACTCGTCAGTATGTTTAACCGCTCGGATTAAAAGGCTGGAAGACGGGTCGCCAGGTACAATTGCAGGGCCTCGTTCGCCACCGGTAAGCCAGCCTTTACGGCTATCTAATCGCAATTTGCCGGACGCTTCATCTACGCCATGACAATCGATGCAATGGTTGACAAAAATTGGTCGTATTTTCTTTTCAAAGAATTCGATATTCGTATTATCTTGTGCGGCGACAGATTGGGATACTGCCCATAAGGCTATGGCCGATAAGAGATATCGTGTGGCATGCGATTTCATGAAGTTTAATTCGATTGAAATGAAAATTGGGAATTGGTGGGGATTGATACTGTGCTATTATTCTAACTTTTTTATCATTTGAATTCATCGGTTACCCGTCAGATGATGAAATCTACAAAACAGACGGAACAGTGAGCATATTTGAGGCGTTAAATATGCTGGATGGCTTCGGTAATAGGTGCATGGAACGATGAATACTCATCATCAACATAGCGTAATAAAACTCGCGGAGTGCTTGCCCATCAGATTTGATTCGGTGTGGCGCTGGTGCTCTGTGTTTGCAGGGATAATTGTGCTTGTGATCTCCGTTGCGGTTAGTGCACAAGAGCAGGGCAGTGCATCACTAAAAACTCAGTCGGCGGCATCCAATCTCGATCCCGAATGTCCCGTTGCCTTATTGCCGGAGAAGTCTAAGTCAAAGACGCATTTATTTCTTGTGCATGGTACCTATGCTGGCAATGAGAAATGGACGCAGGAGCTGGAGGAGAAAGTTACATTTGCGTCGGAAGCAGTACGCGGATTAGGCGGCGATGTGATTGTGCATCCTTTTGTTTGGAGTGCAAAGAACACACACGAATCGCGAATGAAGGCTGCTCGTAATCTGGCGGTAGAAATGGAACGTCATACCAAGCGTGGTGAGCACATCCTCATCGTCGGGCATAGTCACGGTGGCAATGTAGCCATGCAGGCGGCTGCCTTTTGTGAACGGGTCGTGGACATGGTGATTTGCCTGTCGACGCCTCACATGTATCTGGTGATGTCAAACGAGGATGAAGCTGAAGTAAAGCTGCCTATCTATTGTCCGCCGAATAACGCGAACAAGATTAAACAGATAATCTCGATTCGACCCTCCACGGATGACGTACCGGGCTATTGGGCTGAAATTGATGGAATAGATGATGACGATGCACTGGCTGCGACTCTCGAATGGCGCACCGGGAAAAACCTGAATTTGCCGATGGTTGCAGACCCGTTCCATGAACTGTTGGAGCGAATCAAGCTTGTCGATGAAGTTAAGAATATTCGAGCAGAGCCTGAACTGGCCGTTGCCCACACAAACATTGAGTACTTGTCCCAGGTGAAAGGTATCGAGGATTCACACAGTGCCGTGCATTCACACCGAATGGGATACTTGGTCGGTGTTTTGGCTCGTATTGGCCCGTCACTTGAAATGGTTGCCTACTTGGAATCACTTGTTCAGCCAAAGTCTACGAGCTACGGCGCACCGGTGAATTACTCCAAACGTCAGGAATTGCGATTGAAGCAAATCGAAGATGGGAAATATAACTTTATTGGCGCTAAACTGATGGAAGCCGTGGCATCCGTTCCTAACAAAGTGGTGGCTGGCAATGAGGAGCCAGATCTGTTCTTCAATATTCACGACTCAGAGACACGGGAAGAAGTATTTGAGTCTGAAGAGGTAGATGACATGCTGCGAGCAGTTTGGGATCAGAAAATGCTCGATGATTTTATTCTCTACGCCGATGCTGGCTTAGTCCAATTATGGGAAGACGACTTCGTGGGAAATGACAAACTCTCCAAGAAACGGGAATTTGCATTTGATGTGAATAAGAAGGATCGAATAAACGAAATCGAATTTAAAGAAAAATCTTATACGCTCTATATGAAGTGGCGTTTACTTCATAACTAACCACTAATTGCAGGATTCCTACTGCTGAAAGAGTGGATCCCCGTGGTTTTGAAGCCAGATGACCATTTCTTCTCGCAGTTGGCTCTTTAACTGTTGCGTTAGCTTGTGGTTACTCAGATCCTTTAACTCGTTGGGATCCGTAGCGAGATGAAAGAGCTGTTCTCTGTCGAGTGCCGGGTAATATATGTATTTCCATGCTCCCATCCGGATCATCCTCTGTTTGTCATTGAAATATCCAATTACAAATTGATGTACTTCATTAAGGCTGCCGTCCAGGACTGGCATTAGGCTCGTGCCTTCGACTTCCGTAGGGATATCGATGCCGCAATAATCACAGACAGTTGGAAATAGGTCTCGCAAATAGCACTGCGCGTCGCGGGTTTCCGATTCGGGAATCAATGGTCCCTTGAAAATCAACGGCACGGCAATCGAGTGCTCATACATGTTTTGCTTGCCCATTAATCCGTGGCTACCGAGGGCAAGGCCGTGGTCGCTACTGAATATTATCAGTGTGTTGTCAGTTTTACCTGCCGCGTCGAGTGCCGAAAGAATTCTGCCAATTTGCTCATCCATGTCGGAAATAACTCGATAGTACGTCGCCAAGTCTCGCCGAATGTCGGCTTTCTTTCGGGGGAGGGAGTTGAGCCGTTCATCCCGCCCGTTAAGATTGCCGTGGTCAAATGGATGCTTCTTCTTGAAATTAGCAGGTAATGGGATTGAGGCAGCAGGGTATTTTTCTAGCCAATTGGGTGGATCGAGTAAGGGATCGTGCGGCGCGGTGAAATTTACTTGCAGGAAGAATGGATTAGTAGAGTCTCTTTTAATGAATTCAATTGCCGCATTTGCAAACTTTGAGCTAATGTCATGAGTCAAGCCGACACCCAATTCCGGCATGAGGGTGCGATCATCTGCTTGGAACATCCAACCGCGGTATCCAGTAACTTCACGTCCTGCCGAGTCAAATTGTGGTGACTCCGGTCGCTTCCCACTTGAGAACAATCCCAGGCTCTCCTGAAACCCTCGCGTCGATGGGCGGCCTGCGATCATCCATTTGCCAACGTGGAATGTTCTGTATCCGGCACCGGCCATTACGCGAGGCCATGTTGGTGAGGAAAGATCCGGTTTGTTGACCGGTGGGTGCACGCCGTTGCGGAAGCCTGTACTACCAGTGAGAATCTCTGCTCGGCTCGGGACGCAAAGTGGATTGGCACATATCGCTCTTGTGAATGTTGTTCCCTGCTTTACAAGAGAATTCAGATGAGGTGTTTCAATGATCGTGTTGCCGAGTGCACCAATCGTATCCGGCCGCTGGTCGTCGGAGATTATAAACAGAATATTGGGGCGATCATCTGCACTTGCCTGAGGCGTTACATGGATAAGCAAGATGAGAAAACTGAGTAGCCGAATTGCAATTCGCAGAGACAATGTAATTCACTTGTGAGTTATTGGAGTTTCTTGTTTAGGTTTACGCGGTCACCGGACAGCACTTCTGAAACTTGTGGCGACTTAAACCAGGTTAGCAGTCCAAAACAGTATGCTTCGGGAGTCTTGCTGTAGGAAGATGTGGGAGACAGCAGTTCGTCGACCGATTCAAGACCATCGACGATGCTGACTTCGTGGATGTGTTCGGACATGGTGGCAACTGTGAGGGCTAGAACGCCGGAGCGGTTGCCGCGAGATTCAAGGTCGGAGTGGTCCAACACTAACGTTCGTAAAATGAAACTCACAGCAGCAGTGACTTGAGCAGTCTGTATGCCAAGTGGCCGGTGTCCGAGTGTGGCTGCGAGCATTGGCATTGAATACAGCGAACCGGTGTGGCGAGATTGGCCAATAAACAAAGGATCAATAGCGATGACGCGGTTGCCAACACTTGCAAGTTTGGTGATGCGTTCATGTTCGGCAATGAAGCCTTTATCACTGATAAATGTTACCGTGTTTGTCGGTTCTTTGGGTTCCACAATGACACACGGGAGGATTAGACCGTCATCCGAAAGCAAACGTAGACGCCGTACTGATAATTCCCCCACTTGTTTAGTACCGGTGAAGAGTTCGGCACTCATGGTGTAATTTGGGAGGCGAATGATGTGTTTAAGGGCGGCGACAGGTGAAGAGAATGCGGTTGGTCTGGCCTCGATCGACTTTGCTGCACTGGTCGCAAGTGTGTGGAAATTCTCATTTGCACTTGGCAATGGGATAATTAGATCTTCGTGTGTGAGCAATTCTGCTTCGCAATCGACTTCTTTTTCGGATAGGTTGCGATCAGGAAAGAAGTGAGTCTCTAGAAACGCATACAACTGCTGGCGATTGTCTCGTTGGTAGTTGTGATCGCCCGGATCGGAGTTCTCATGGTATCCCAGTCGCTCAGGGATATTTGCTTGGGCATAGAATGGAATAACAGGTTCGTATGTGTTTGCCTTTACAGTGGATGCCGCGAAACAACAGTTGTCTTTTGTGTTGTAAATGAGGAGCAACGGGCGGGGCACCATTAGTGTATTCAGGTGCACGTAGTCTGCGAAAGCGCCTAGGTCATTTGGATTCTGTTCCAAATCACCAATGCTACTTCGATTAGCAATGCGTTGTCCAAGTGCGCTATGGCCGGCAACAGGTACGGCAAGCTTCACGCGTGTGTCCAGAGAACTGATGATAATCGTTTGCCATCCACCGCCGGAAAGGCCTGTAACTGCAATTCGATTAGGGTCCGCATGTTCCAGAGAAAGGGCGATGTCGATGGCTTTGCTCATCGAGAGATAAAAGACTGCTAGTCCACTTACTCCACATACATCGAGCTTTGCTAATTCGTTGTGAGAAAACGCGGGGATATTGAGCTGACCCATCCCAATCCATTCAAGGTTTATCGCGATCATGCCGCGCTTGGCTTGGTTAATGCATCTCTTCTGTTTGTATTCGACGGACTTTCCGATACGCTCATGGCCATTTACGTTAAGAACAACCGGTGCTTTTTCTTGTAATTCGTTTGGCGTGTAGATCAGAGCAGGAATCCATAAGCCGGGGAGTGCTTCGTACCGAATCTTGCGGATACTGTAGCCATGCTCGGTCTCGATGGTTACATCGTCCTCCACCTTTACCTTGTGGCTTTTCCACTCGGCAGGCACGCCTCGGAAAACGACGTTCTCTAATACTTGTTTCCGGATTTGGTCAGAGGTGGAAGCGGACTTTGCGTATGAGGCCCCGAGTTGAAGTGGCTTGATTCGATCAGTCAGAAATCTTGTGATCTGGTGGTCAGCCTGTTCCTGTGAGATAAGTGGTTCAGCTAAGACAGCTTCAAGTGAGTCTTGAGCGATTGATGCATTTGACAATAGAAAGATTAGGCATGTAGTCCAAATGCCACTTAACAACCGAACCATGGTTGGTCGCCTCGCTTATGCTAAAACCTCGGACCTGACTCGAGCGCCGCTTACCTCAGGATCAGTTAAACGCTCGTTTCGTCCCTTGTGTCGGAATGAAAGTTTGGTGTGGTCGATGCCAAGCTGATTGAAGATCGTTGCATGTAAATCGGGTACGCTCACGCGATCCTCGATAGCGGCGTATCCGAAATCATCCGTGCTGCCGTAAGTTAAACCGGCTTTAAATCCGCCACCGGCGAGCAAAGTGGTAAAGGCATTGCGGTTATGGTCCCGGCCATCGGAACCTTCCGTGATGGGTAGGCGTCCAAATTCGCCACTCCACATTACGATGGTCTCATCTAGTAGGCCTCGCTGTTTGAGATCCTTAACTAACGCAGCAGATGGCTTGTCGACTCGAGCGGATATCGTCTCGATGCCGGATTTTAGGGATCCGTGACTATCCCACGGCTGGAAGCTTGGTTGTAGTGGTGGGAAAACCTGTACGTATCGGACGCCCGCTTCGATTAATCTGCGAGCCATGAGACAACGAGTGCCATACCCAGCAGTCGTTGGATTGTCGATTCCATATAGATGGAGTGTCTCTTCGGTTTCCTGTGAAATATCCAGTATGTTCTCTGCGGCGAGTTGCATTCGTGCCGCGAGTTCAAAGTTGCGAATCCTAGCTTCGAGTTCGAATTCGCGAGGGTGATCCTTTAAGTGTTTCTTGTTGAGCGATGACAGCAAATTGAGAGAGCGTCGTTGTGAATCAGAGGTTCGTTTGGCTGCCGGATGTAAGTGATGCACTGCGTTTCCAGTGCTATTAAATTCCGTTCCTTGGTAAAGGGCAGGCATCCAGCCACTAGACCACACCGCTTTGCCGGAGGTGTTGTATCCTGCTGGGTCACGCAGGACGATGTAGCCGGGCAAGTCGTGGTTTTCACTTCCAAGCCCGTATGTGATCCACGAACCTAAAGCAGGGTATCCAAAAAATGGTTTGCCGGATTGGAACATGCTGATTGCGAATGGGTGATTGTTATTCGCCGTGTGCATGGACCGAATCATACACCACTCATCAGCCATGCCGGCCATGTGCGGTAATGGAGAGCCAAAGTGCATGCCGCTCTCGCCGTGCTTAGTAATCTCAAATTGAGGTGGATAAACGATGTTCTTGTTGCCAAGTTGAAATGTCTCGACTTCTCCGGGGTGTGGCTTGCCGGCATGTTTGAGAAGCGTTGGTTTTGGATCAAATAGATCCATCTGAGACGGGCCGCCATTCTGAAAGAGTTGAATGACAGCATTTGCTTTTGCTGGACGGCCCGGTGTACGAGGTTTCATATCGAATGACGCCCGTTGTGCCGATTCTGTTTCGGCGTGCAGCATGCCATGCAATGCCAAACCACCTAGGCTCATGCTGCATGCAGTGA
Source organism: Pirellulaceae bacterium (assembly GCA_045566075.1). Lineage (GTDB taxonomy): Bacteria > Planctomycetota > Planctomycetia > Pirellulales > Pirellulaceae > UBA11883. The sequence goes on from JBJLEE010000008.1 coordinate 21,971, forward strand.
GTGCTTGGCGGCGTGTGATGAATGCAGGATTGCTGTGTGGTGCGGTCATATCGTTTAGGTGGTATGTGTGTCGAGTGTTCTAGTCGACATAAAGGAATTCATTCATGCAAAGTAACATGTGACAAAGATCGGCAACTGCTAGTTGATATCCTTTACCGGGGTGTGTTGGCTCGAAGGCGGTGAATTGTTCGGTGACGTGTTGGATGCAGATAGCAGATTCATCGGGGGACGGACGACGTCCTAGGATTGCTGTAAAGGCGTCTTTGATGAGTGCTGGTGTGTTTTGTTCGGGATAGGCAGCAATCAATTGTGTTGCGGATGATGTTGCTGCATTGATCACAAAGTCGCTGTTAAGTTGTGCAAAAGACTGCAGCACTGTCGTTGAATTGCTACGTCGACTGCAATTGATCGCCATGATCGGCGAGTCAAAAATCTCCATGAATTTAAGGGGATACACGCGTCTTGCAAATACATACACGCTACGGCGTTGATCCTCATGGCCACTCGGTCCGGCTTCAACCATGGATAGACCGGAAGCCGGTTTAGTGATTCCGGCCGGAGGACCGAATGCACGTAAGTTGACCTGATTAGATACCGTCAGGATCGCATCGCGTATTATCTCTGATTCCAGACGTTTGAGGTTCTGTCTCCAAAGCAAGGTGTTTTCTGGATCAACTGCTTCCGCTTTGTTTTCTAACTCAGGCCGTTTAGAGGATTGTTTGTATGCACGAGAGTTGAGTACGAGGCGATGCATGTGCTTTAGATCCCAACCGGAATCCTGAAATTCAGTAGCAAGCCAATCCAGTAATTCGGGGTGGGTCGGGCGTGCACCACTGCGGCCAAGGTTTTCGGGAGTGGTGACGATCGCTTCTCCAAAATGATGAAGCCAAAGGCGATTCATGACCACTCGTGAAGTCATCGGGTTTTGTCGCGATGTAATCCACCTGGCTAACTCGAGCCTTCGCCCGGAAGTGTATTCGGGAAGAGGTGTGTGGGCGTTTGAGACTTCGGCCGCAGCCGTTCGGTATTTGTGAAAGACTTCCGGTACATTCGGTTTGACGGGTATGCCGCGTTTGAAGCAATCACCTCGTCGAAATACGTTGGTAATTGGTGCGTCGCTAACGTCAAACAGAGCCTGAATCTTGCCGTGCGACTTCTTCTGAGAAGTTAATTGGTGGACTTGAGTTCGTAACTCTGCGATCTTGTCATCATTCGCGTTGTTTTCGTTTTCAGTGTTTCCTTTGACGAGCGACTCGATTTGCTGATTGAGCGGGACTATCTTGGCGTCAATTGCAGCGTTTTGAGCGTTGTATTGCTTGAGCTTTACTGGTCCGACATCCGGAATCCAGCGTTCTTGTGGTTTTAGCCAGTTTCTCGGGTTATAGGATGATTCGAAATAGGAAAGCAGGCTGTAATAGTCGCGTTGTGTGATGGGGTCGAATTTGTGATTGTGACATCTTGAGCATTCAAACGTCATGCCGAGCAAACTGGTAGATACCATGGACATTAGGTCGTACATGACTTCGTAACGGCGATCGATTCCATATTGCGCTTCAGATGTATGGTCTTCAATATTTCGCAAGTAGCCGGTCGCGACAACTTTATCTAGGACTTCTGGTGACCAGCCTGCAGCGTTTTTCCAGTCTACGAGTTCGTCTCCGGCAAGTTGTTCTTGGATAAACTGGTCATACGGTTTGCCGGAATTGAAGGATCGGATTATGTAATCTCGGTATCTCCACATGCCTTCGTTAACGTAAACGGTTGTGCCATCGCCGTCATAAAGGCGTACGTCGACATACCCTACGGTGTCCATCCAATGACGTCCCCATCGTTCTCCGTAACGAGGCGAAGCGAGTAGGCGGTCGACGAGTCGTGCATAAGCATTCGGTGATGTATCGTTTAAGAATGCCGCAAGGTCGTCAGGGGAAGGGGGGAGTCCGATTAAATCAAAATAGAGGCGCCGAATGAGAGTGGCATTTGGTGCAACTTCGGAATAGGTAAGAGACTGGTCTTCGAGCCGCTTTAAAAGGAAGTGGTCAACAGGAGAGTGAGCAAGGTGCGGATTGGAGATCTCAGGGATCGGCTGTTTTTGGGGGAGTTGATAAGCCCAAAACTGGCGATCCTCGTCAGTGATATAAGTTCGGTGTTGAACATCTGATATATCTTCAGTCGTCGTTGCTCCGGACTTGATCCATCTAAAGATGATTGCTTTTTCTTGGGAGGTTAGAGGCTCGGCGTCTTCGGGCGGCATGGCACCTTGTTGGATCATTGTCCAGAGGTAACTGGCGTCAGGATTGCCGGGTTCGAGTGCTGATCCATTTTCACCGCCGTAAATTATTTTGCTTACCTGATCGACGGCCAAGTCTGCTTCCTGAGTGTCTGAGCCATGACAATCAGTGCATCGTGACGAGAGGATCGGCAGAATGTCTTTTTCGAAAGTCGGTGGGGCTGGTGGAGTGTATTTGTTGGTAGCGATACTAAACTGGATGGCCGTGGCATCACCGTGATGAGGAGAGCCGCTCCCATCGGGCTTGCAATCGACTATGAGGTAAAGAAACATCCCTCTTTCGATTTTGATATCTCGAACATCAAATTCTGCGGGTCCACCATTTTGCGCATCGGAAATACCCTTGGCGAGGAGTGTGGATGTGGATGGTGTTTTCAGATTGGGCGCGGGTCCAAGTTCAAGAAACCAATTTACTTGTGAGTTTACGCCACAGCATCGTTGTCGGTTATCAACGACTCCAGTGATAGAGATAGTCAAGTCTGCGGGGCTTCGCCAGCCTAGGATTGCGGCGTGATCGGGTCCGGGCGCGAGCATAATCTCGCCTTTTTTCCATTCGACGTCAGCGGTATGAGTTTCCGTGACCGTGCCGATAAACGGTGCCTTATCGCTTGGAGATGTTTGGAAGATTATGCCGGAAATGGGTTGTCCAAAGAGACTGTTTGATTGATGCTCAAGCGGTGCGTATTTACCATCGTGTGTCCAGGTGCGACTGGCCACGGGACCTTCAGAGGTGCTGGTACGCAGCAGGTGCCAAAGTGGCGAATTATCCTCGCCGATGGTCATAACCGCATCGCCGGCGATTGAACGACTATCAGCCGTCCATATATAGGACACGGCCTCTTGTCCAACAACCATCGGACAGGCAAACAGAAAAACAATAATTGCCAAAAATCGTATCATCCCCAAATTATAGCAGATCAATCATGGACACCCACTTTCTATCTGCAGCCTCAGCAATCATGGACAGCCACTTTTTGTGCCCGATATTCGAAGCCGTGATGGCGAGTTTTCAATCATTCAGTCTCCACATCTATATGGCACTGAGTGACACGGTGTTGTTTGACAATTCACATGGTCCCGATATGGTGGCAATTGAGGATGCAAATGGACTTTGAAAGGATTCAAGCAAATGACAGTTCCACGATTTGAACAAATCAACGAAGACGAAGTAGGCGTTTATCTACTCACCAATCGATGTGTGAGACGAGCGTATCTTCTTGGAAATGACTACAAAAGTGGTGACTTACTTGATTATCGTCGGGATTGGGTTGTGAAGTGGTTGGAGTCCTTAGCAAGTGTCATGATGATTGACATTTTGGCATTTGCAGTAATGGATAATCATGCCCACGAAGTTGTTAGAAACCGCCCAGATCTAGTACAGCAACTGTCGGATGAGGAGGCAGCGGAACGACTCGCACGTCTATATCCAGGGTTTAGATGTTCGGAGAAACTTCCCGAAATTGCAGATCCAAAGATTAAACAGCGATTCTTGGACTCACCAAATCTGGGAAAACTTAAACGTCGCTTATCAAGTATTTCCGTATTTATGGCCAAATGGCAAGAAGCGATTTCTCACCGTGCCAATAGATACGAAGGATGTACTGGTCGTTTTTGGGAAGGCCGTTTTCACTGCACAAAACTGTTAGATTCTTTGGCAGTGTTTGCAGCGTCTGTATATGTCGATCTGAATCCAATTCGTGCAGGGATGGTTCGCAAGCCTGAGGATGCCAAACACACATCATTCGCGGAGAGAGTTTCATTCCTACAGAAGTCGGCCGCCCACCCATGGCTGGCGCCAATATCAAATTGCGACGGACGAGGATTCCTAGATATTAGTGACCAAGAATATCTTGACTTAGCAGAACAAATGGCTCGAAAGAAACGGCGAGGTAAGCGATCGCGTGTTAGTGATGATATTCCACCATTTGTTACTCGCTTAGGGCTAGCACCGACTCGATGGTGCGATGCCGTGTTTGAATACGTATCTAAATTCAAGTTGCGTGCGGGGTCGCCAGCGCTCTTAATTGAGGACGCAAGTCGCCGTGGCAAACAATGGACCCATGGCATATCTGCAGCACGAATGTTTTATGAGTCGTGATGCGACATTCATACATACTGCTTCTCAAAAAGAGACTCTAATTCGGTGTCATCTCTGGCATCGGTTTGCAATAAGTCGGGAAAAAGCTGACTGACGGCCGCAAAAAAACTTCCTGTGACCGCGTTGCGAACAAGAATCAACAATTCGCCTCGATTAAGATTTAGCAACACTAACAAAATGGCTGTCCATGATTGGGAGGGATGGCGGTAAGTACGCCATGTTAAGAAAGTGGATGTCCATGATTAGCGGGGGCGGACTAGGGTGGCGATGCATTCGCCTTGCGCGGTTAGGGGGTTGCTGCGGCGGCTCATGATTAGGCCTGGGGTTTCGGTGCGGACTTCTTGTGGGGGCGCTTCGATGCGTTCTGGGTTGTGAATGAGCGCGATCACCTCTCCGGCTGTAACGACGTCTCCCATTTCTCGTAATGGTTCAAGAATGCCGCTACTTGGTGCCATGATGTAATCCCGCGGATCATCTCCGGCAACCACCTCCGATTCCGATACTCCAGTTTCAATAGGCTCTGCTGAAATAACTCTGGCCCACACCAGTAGATTGTGAATTCCGTCAGATGCCATTTTTAACATCTCCGGACCAAACTGACTTTTGCTTCCCAATTCCGTGCCAAGCGTGATTTTGCCAAGTCCCTCCGCGTAAGAAGGCAAGAGCCCCGAGCCTGCTACGTCTTCATATATAAATACGTATGGAAGTCCCCATGCCTTTGCAGCCTCGATCATCCGGGACATTTGCTCCTTATCTTCAAGATCATGCATGTTGACGGAGGGCAAAAAGTGCATGGAACTCCCGCCTGAGTGGATATCTACAACGATATCAGCCAACGGAATAATGTGGTGCGCTACGAAGTGTGCGATCTTTCCCGTAATGTCATCATCTTTATCGCCCGGAAATGCACGATTCATGTTCTTTCCGTCGATAGGCGAGAGCCGCGTACCGGCCATCGCGGCTGGCTTATTCAGCATCGGAATCAAAATGATTCTGCCCTGTATTTCAGACGCATCCAGATCCCGTGCCAAGTTCATCAAGGTCACCTGACCCTCATACTCATCACCGTGATTACCTCCCGACAATAGGACCGTCGGACCATCACCATTGCGAATCGATATGATGGGAATGAAATACTGTGCCCAGCCCGCGGAATTAGTAGACATGGGCACTTTCAAGTTCCCAAATTGTTTACCGTCTTTCTCTAAGTCGATATCGATTGAAATGAGAGATTCTTCGGTCATTGCATGCCCTTTGTGACTTAAAGTAATTCAGCCTTTACTCGAATAAACTGCTCGATCGCGAAATCGAGGTCTTCAATGCTATGAGCTGCCGAAATCTGTGTGCGAATACGAGCCTGTCCCCGTGGTACCACTGGATAGGAAAACCCAATAACGTATACACCCAACTCCAACATGCGATCTGCAAATTGCGTGGCGAGGGATGCGTCACCGATCATGATCGGAACAATCGGATGTGTACCCGGTAAGATGTTGAAGCCCTCTGACTCCATGCGAGATCTGAAGTACGAGGTATTTGATTCAAGCGTGTCACGCAATGTCGTAGATGAGGTTAGTAACTCAATCGCTTTGAGTGATGCGCCCACGATTGGTGGCGCTACGGAATTAGAAAACAAATAGGGGCGAGAACGCTGACGCAGCAAATCGATAATCTCTTGCCGACCTGCGGTATACCCGCCACTTGCACCGCCAAGCGCCTTTCCAAGAGTCCCAGTGATTATATCTATCCTATCCATGCATGCATGGTATTCATGAGTACCTCGACCGGTGGGCCCAGTAAAACCCACTGCGTGTGAGTCGTCCACCATAATCAATGCATCATATTTGTCAGCTAACTCGCAAATGGCTGGCAGGTTGGCAATGTAGCCATCCATGGAAAAGACTCCGTCTGTTGCGATCAAACGATGACGCGCAGACTGTGCTTCCTTAAGGCACTTTTCCAAATCCACGATGTCATTATTGGTGAACCGAAAGCGTTGAGCTTTGCAAAGGCGTACCCCGTCGATAATGCTGGCATGATTGAGTGAATCACTAATGATGGCATCGTGGTCATCAAGCAATGTCTCGAAAAGTCCGCCGTTAGCATCGAAGCAACTGGTGTAAAGAATGCAGTCGTCAGTACCGAGAAAGTTCGAAATGGCATCTTCCAATTCTGTATGAATCGACTGGGTGCCGCAGATGAAACGCACGCTAGAAAGTCCATATCCCCACCGGTCGAGTGCGTCGTGCGCGGCACTTATCACTTCCGGGTGTGCAGATAGTCCCAGATAGTTGTTCGCACACATATTCAGTACAGGCGGTTGGTCTTCTACTTGAATCTTTGCACCTTGCGAAGTGCTGATTACACGTTCGGCCTTAAACGTGCCGGCATCCTGGATGGAGTTGAGTTGATCCTGCAGGTTCTTAAGTAGTTGCGATGACATTAATCCTGGCCCACCTTGATAAGAATATCCCTAGACGTTTTCCCAATGAAGAATGATCTTGCCTGTTTGTCCACCCTGCATGATTTCAAATGCATGCTCATATTCATGAAAAGGGAAGTGATGTGTAATCACTGGGGAAATATCCAAGCCACCTTCAATTAGCACGGTCATTTTGTACCAAGACTCATACATTTCGCGACCATAAATGCCCTTGATGGTCAGCATGTTGAAGATCACCTGATTCCAGTCAATTGACATTTCTTGTTCGGGTATCCCAAGCATGGCAATGCGCCCGCCGTGAGTCATATTCGAGAGCATACTGCTGAAAGCGCTAGGATTTCCGGACATCTCCAAACCCACATCAAAGCCTTCTCGGATTCTCAGTTGTTCAAAGACGTCGGTGATATCTTGTTGCGTTACATCGACAGTGACAGTTGCCCCCATCGTCTTTGCCAATTCCAGTCGGTAGGGATTTACATCTGTAACGACCACGCTTCGCGCCCCAGCGTGTTTGCAAATGGAAACCGCCATGCAGCCGATAGGTCCGGCTCCGGTGATTATCACGTCCTCGCCCAAGACCGGAAAGGAAAGCGCCGTATGGGCAGCATTTCCAAAGGGATCAAAGATGGATGCAATATCTCTATCGATATCGCTCCCGTGTTTCCAGACGTTTGTCATGGGCAAGGAGATATACTCAGCAAATGCACCTGGCCGATTGACACCTATTCCTTTTGTGTCATTGCATAAGTGTCGTTTTCCCGCGAAGCAGTTTCGACACCGTCCGCAGACGACGTGACCTTCACCACTCACAATATCACCTTCATGGAAGTCGGTGACATTGTTCCCGGTTTCCACGACAGTACCGACAAACTCATGTCCTACAACCATTGGAACAGGCACGGCGCCCTGGGCCCATTTGTCCCACTTGAAGATATGCAGATCTGTACCGCAGATTCCAGTGCGATCGACTCGAATCAACAGATCATTCGTCCCGATTTCAGGCACGGGATGATCTTCAAGCCAAAGTCCTTCTGCTCTCTCACGTTTGACGAGTGCCTTCATGGCTAATCACTGCTATCTTTTGAACAAAAGTCAGAAATACAAGCGGTTGCAACGGTGGAAGTATTCTAGAGCGCAATACACAATAGTCGAGTAGTTAAGTGGTTTCTTGTCACAGATTTATTAACATATAGGCACACGATGAATCAAACTCTCACACCAAAGGGTAACCATGTTTAACCAACCAATTTCCAGGCGTCGTTTTGTTCGGTCGTCGGCTGCAGTTGCCGCATTGTCTGCAGCACCAAACCTTCTGGGGGCTGGTGCTCGCGGTTTGAGTTTAAATGGCAAGTTATTTAAGACCCTTAAAATTGGAATGGTGGGCGTGAAAGGCACTTTGGCAGAGCGTTTTGCGGCAGCCAAGGCGGCTGGCTTTGGCGCCATCGAGATGAATTCACCGGGAATGAATGTGGAAGAAACGCTTGATGCCATCAAGCAATCAGGCCTGCCGGTTGATGGAACTGTATGTTCAAGTCACTGGAATATACGTCACAGTGACGCCGATGCTGAAAAGCGAAAGGTTGCCCTTGAGCATCTCAAGGGTGCTCTAAAAGACACCAAAGCAGTTGGCGGCGATACGGTTCTTTTAGTCGTTGGTCACGGAAACGACGGAACAGAAGATGAAGTGTGGGAGCGGTCCATTGCAAACATTAAACAAGCCGTTCCGCTTGCAGAGGAATTGGAAGTCGCGATTGCGATTGAAAATGTATGGAATCAATTCTGTTACGACCACGGTGGCGATTCGTCTCAATCTGCAGCCAAGTACAAACGTTATGTCGATGAATTCGAGAGCGAGTGGGTCGGCATGCAATTTGATATCGGTAACCACTGGAAGTATGGCAGCATGGGGGATTGGATCCGTGAGTTGGATCACCGCGTGATTAAGCTCGATGTCAAAGGGTTTTCACGCGAAATGGACAGATTCACCAAGATTGGTGAAGGCGACCTTGATTTTGATGATGTGTGCCGTGCTCTTCGTGAAATCAAATTCAAAGGTTGGTGTGCTGCGGAAGTTGGTGGAGGTGATTCCGCCCGGCTAGACGAGATATCAGCAAATATGGATCGAGTGTTCCATCTAAGCTAGCGTTGCGAGCGACTTTGGAATGCCGATGCACCGCGCTATTCCATAACGGTAGGATCGCCGTTCTGGGTCTGCATGATGCGGTCACGATGCTGCTTCGCAAAACCGAAATTCCCAAGCGAGTCATAGTAGTCCCCAAGCATCGCGTTTGCGGACTGATGATCCGCGTCAATAGCTAGCGTACGATTGAGCCACATAAGGCTCTGTGCCGGATCATTGTATGTCATGAGGATGTCCCCGACTGCGTATTGAGCGTCAGCGTTCGTTGTGTCGGTGTTGGCTGCCTCCACTAGGCTCGGAACCTGAGCCATGGCAATGCGTGCTTCTTTTATATATGTAAAGTGGGCTTTAGCCTCCTCAATTTGATCACTCTCCTGTAACGCAGTTGCCAGTGAGTGGCGAATGTCCAAGTTCCACGGCTGGGTTGTGTGAAATGGCATGAGGATTGCAATAGCCTGCTCAGAATTGCCGGAGTCCAATTCAAGCTGGCCAAGCTCAAGCGTAGCGACGTTGTACTCAGGGCTCAACTCTAATGCCCGTGTTAATTGCTGCCTTGCGGATCCAAAATCCCCTGTCTTGCGATGTAGTTTACCGAGATGAGTCAAGGCAACCGGATGTTCCGGATATTTCTTTAGATATCGACTCAGATGATCCGCGGCTTTCTCATAATCCTGTAGCAGCAGCAGTACTTCGCCCATGAATAACCACGTTTCTGCGATGTACGGAGCTTTGGAATACGTAACGTCAAATTCTTTTAATGCTTCCTGAGCGATTTCTCGTTGGGTATGGTTTTCAGCACGCGCTAAATGCAGTCTTCCGCGAAACAGCGGGATGAGCGGATCGGCCGGATAGTCGCGTTCCCAAGCTTCGATAACCACGTCAGCCATTTGATGGTTTTTTGTTGAAATGAAACCTCGAGCAAATGACTCACACAAATCCATGCCGTCGTTGGTATCAGAGGCGAGCAATTGAGCGAGTTGGGACTGGCCATCACCGACCGCCCCGATATGTGCCATGGCATAGGTTTGCTCCCGGCGACATCGCGCAGCATCGAATCCAAGTTCTTGAGCATATTGCAAATGCCGCCGTACATTCTCAATATCGCCTAGTCTTCGGAATGTGCGTGCAAGGAAAAAGTGGACTTCTCCACTTTCCGGATTGATTTCCAAAGCATTAGCGAGATGAACTGACGCTGTGTCGTTATCGCGTATCAGCAATGCGGCTTTGGCACGCGTCATTTGCAATTGCAGAGTTATGGGATTCCATGCAAATACTGCTGAGACGCCAAGCGCGATCATGCTGAGAACAATGCGAGACTTTAATTGCGACTTTTTTGCCATGATCAGGCGTTGTTTATCGGGGAAAAAGGAGTAGGTGGCTGGCAAACAGTTGGTGAACAAAACACGTATAGACCATATTGATTCAACGCTGCCTTGAAATACAGCGCCATTTTCGGGGCGTGTGCTATTATACAGAAATAGCTTTTCTTGAAGCGATTCTGGTCAGAGTATGGCATCGAGACGACATATATATAGATCGAACGAATGAGACGATTAGCCAACCTTCTGTCGACTGCCGCAATGCTCGCACTCATAACGACGCTAGCTGGTTGTGCGGGCGAAGCCAATAATCTAGAGGTTGATTCGATAAAGCCCGAAACCAGTGGCACATCAGACGTGCAACAACAGGGATTGTCAGAGGACGAGTCGAGATACCTGCAGGACGCCGAACATCTGGGTGGATTTGTATTTGGAGATGTAGTCCTACCAGTAGTCCGTGACGCAATAGTGGAAAGTAATCGTGACAAGTTGGTAAGCATCTTAGCTCCTTCTTTTAGCGGCGGGATATACGATGTGCAGGAATTGGATCACGATGATTTGCAATTTGCGGCGATTAGTACCTGGACCGATGAAAACCGTTCCGTAAGCTGCACCGGCGATGAGTTTGTGGACTGGCTAATCGGCTTGCGTTCAGAGTTCGCTGAGCTTCAGTCTGCCTCCATCAAAGTCATGCACATGAGTCCGATCGAATACGGTGAATTCGACGAGCAGTGGGATGGCACAATCAAGTTGCGTCTGGCAGGGCGTATTGAAAACGGCGATTTGCAAGAGACCGTTGTCAAATTGACCTGCTCGGTTGACGGAATTGATGATGACATGCACAACCGAGAAAAATGGTTACTAAAAGCCAGTGCCTACCGTGCGGACGTGGCAACGGGTTCAGGGTTCCTAATGCATGATGTGACGAGCAGCACCGGTGTAGACACATCGCAACTTAGAGATAACTGGGATCATGTTGAAGAACTCCCGATTCCGTTTCTCACCGGTGGCCTTTATGTCACGGACTTCGACAAAGACCAACTGCAAGACTTGTTGATCACAGATTTGAATGGCGTGTTCTTCTATCGCGGAATGCCAGACTTGAAATTCGAACAAGTGACCATCGATGTAGGACTACCGTCGGTAATTGCCAGTGGTGAGAAGGCGCCTTTGGGTGCAATGTTTGCCGATCTTGATAACGACGGCTTTGACGATCTGATCCTTGGCCAGACTGTATATCGGAATGATAACGGGGTGCGATTTCGGAGGCTAACGGCTGCGGATACGAATATAAAACTGTCGACGGCATCTTACCGTTATTCGGTCGTCGACTTCGACTTGGATGGAAAGTTAGATATTTATGTGGTTGGTATGAGGGTTAGTGCTGAGAAAGGCCAACCCTGGATAGGAGACGTCGAGGGTCATCGCAATCAGCTTTGGAAAAACCTTGGTGATTGGCAGTTTGAGGATGTAACTGATGCTGCTGGCGTGGCGGGTAGTGGTGGGCCTACATTCGCAGCAGTTTGGTATGACGCTAACGGCGACGAATGGCCTGACGTGATGACTTCGATCGAGATGGGCCAAAACGACTATTTTCTAAATAACGGTGACGGTACATTCCGAAAGGGTGAACTGCCAGAAGGCTACGGTGGATTCTCCATGGGTATCACCGTAAGTGATATTAACAATGATGGTCTGGGCGATCCCTATGTTGCAAATATGTATAGCAAAGCGGGGGAACGCATTCTGGGCAATCTAAATCCTGAGCTATACGACAGTGAAATTGATCAGTTGATGCGGGATTTTGTCACGGGCAATGAGCTTTATCAAAACAATGGCGATGGTACCTATTCTCGGATCGGGCAGTCTGCTGGTGTAAACGACGTTGGCTGGGCATATGGTGCCACGTTTATGGATCTCGATGGCGACGGCTTGGAGGACATGTACGCACCGGTTGGTTTTCAAAGCATTGACCCTAATAAACCTGACGGCTGACGGTGCGTATGGCTGGCTGTCGTGACACAGCCGTTTGACCACACGCATGAGGCGAAGAATCTGAGAACGCTTGACAAAGAAAAGGGCGAGTTTTGGGTGGGCAATCCTTGGTTGTTCCCTAAAAGCGGCGAGAACCTAAGTGCGTTTGAACGAAACGGGATCTATCTAAACGGTGGAGATCAGGTGTTCCACGACATGTCCTTTTTGAGCGGCGCGGATAGCAATGGCGACGGTCGCTGTGTGGTTGCTACCGATCTGAATGGCGATGGCATGGTCGAATTACTTGTGCGGCAAGCCGGCGGCGGCCCACTTCTTATTTACGAAAATCAGTTCCCAATGCAAAGTTGGCTGAAGCTCAGCTTTAAGGGCACAAAGAGTAACGCAACAGGAGTAGGTGTTAAGGTTGCGTGCACGATCGGTGATCGTGTTATTCGGCGAGAGAATTACCCAATCGTAAATTTCCTTTCGCAAAAGCCCGCTGTCGTTGAATTGGGACTTGGGAACGCCGAAGTAATTGAAACGCTTGAAATTCGATGGCCCTCCGGACACGTGCAGGTATTCAGCGATGTTAACATTAACCAACATCTGATTATCGAAGAGGCAATCGAGGAAACCACAGCACGAGTCTCTGGAACTGGTTTATAATACCGGCGTTGGCCCACAACTCTTTTGTATGCAGAAAATGCGTTGTATTCTCAGTTGCCTTTCGTTAATCATCTTTAGTGCAGCGCCCGCGCATGCGGTGGATGCAGTAGATGGTGGTATTGATTTCTTCGAACGCAAAATCCGACCACTGTTGATAAAACACTGTATAGATTGCCACAGTGCCGGGAAGGAAATTGAGTCGGGATTTAGCCTTGATGGTCGTGACGCACTTTTGAAAGGTGGAGATCGTGGCCCGGCGATAAGCGTTGATGATCCCAGAGCTAGTCTGTTTTTGCTCGCAGTATCGTATAAGGATGCGGATCTGCAGATGCCGCCGGATGGCAAGTTAAGTGATAAAGAGCTTACTCTGTTTTCCGAGTGGGTCACGATGGGGGCGCCGATGCCAAAAGCTTCGACGCCAGTCACAACTCCGACGGAGATTGATTTTGTGGCAGGTCGAAGGCATTGGGCTTTTCAGCCACTTATCGAGAACGACAGTGATCTCTCCGGACACGCTGGAAACGGTACCATTGATGAAATTATTAATCATCAATTACAGGAGCGAGAAATCCGTTCTACGGATAGAGCACCGCGTGAATTGCTCATTCGCCGGCTGAGTCTCACTTTGAGAGGACTGCCTCCAAGTTGGGAAGAGGTAACCCGGTTTGTTAAAGATCCTCGCGTCGATGCTTACCAACAATTGGTCGATCGTTATCTTGCGACGCCGCAATATGGAGAACGATGGGGACGTCATTGGCTAGATCTGGCACGGTATACAGATGAGACCGCGTCTTGGCTAAAACGGACAGACAGCGCCTTTCGATATCGGGATTGGGTGGTAAATGCGCTGAACGCTGACTTGTCATATGATGACTTCATACGATATCAATTGGCCAGCGATATGCTACCTGACACCAAGCCGTCGGATCTTGCCGCACTGGGATTCATTGGCCTAAGCCCGACTTACTGGAAAGAGCCTCGATTGGATCCGGAAGTAATCAAGGTGGTGGTTGCGGAAGAGTGGGAAGAACGCATTGACACCATAGGGCGCACATTTCTTGGAATGAGTCTGGCCTGTGCCCGATGCCATGACCACAAATTTGATCCTGTGACCACAGAGGACTACTACTCGATCGCCAGTATCCTGGCAAATACTCGATTGGTGGAAATGCCCGTGCTTCCTCAGGAAGATCGTGATCGCGTGTTGGGAGTGATGCACGAGATTGAGAAGCTTGAAAAAGAGCACGACGTGCTGACATATGCATCACGTACCGCTGCGGGAGATGCCAAGAAACAGATGACTGACCGGATGGCAGTAATCACAGGGGAGATTGAGAGGTTAAAAGGTAACACATCGGGCTTTGATGCACCTCGAGTAAATGCTGTGCTTGACTCAGCAGTTACGGTTCGCCAGTTCGAGACATTTTATACGGCTTTGGATTTTGACCCGAATGGAAATGTGGACCTCCATGTGCAACTAAGAGGTAATCCATCGACGAAGGGTGAACCAGTTTCCAAGAGATTTCTTGAGTTGTTCAGCCCTGACAAACAGGGTTTTAAACAGGGCAGTGGGCGTGCTGAATTAGCAGACTCGTTGTTGACGGACAGTGCGTGGTTGATAGCCAGAGTGATGGCAAATCGGCAATGGATGCACATCATCGGTACGCCGATTGTAAGTACGCCAAGTGACTTTGGAATTCAGGGTGCACTGCCATCTAATCAACATTTACTTGATCATCTTGCCGCGGAATTCATCAGAAGTGGTTGGTCATTGAAGTCTTTGCATCGGTCAATCGTGATGAGTGATGCATTTTGTCGTACATCTCACATTATCGACGACAGCCATGACAAAGCCCCGGAAAATATTGAGCGGTGGAGATACTCTCCGGTACGACTTGAGATCGAGGTGTGGCGTGATGCGATGCTTTCCGTATCGGATTCGTTGGATTTGAAGTTGGGCGGTCCGGCCAACAATCTCATGGAAGCGAGCAACAACCGCCGAACGCTATACGGGCGCATTAATCGCAGAGATTTATCAACGGTTCTGAAGCTACACGGCTTTCCTGAGGCTACCGGACATAGTCCGAAACGAGAAGCAAGCGTCTCACCATTGCAACAACTCTTCGCACTCAACAGCGCATTCATCAGACGCCAATGCGAGGTGATCGTGGATTCGCTCGATCAGTCGTCTACGAGTGACGAGCAGATTCGAGTGTTGTTTCAAACCATTTTCAGTCGCAATGCGAAGGACAGCGAGAGACTGGCAAGTGTCGCTTTCGTGGACGGCTCACTGGGAAATGGCATTGAAAGCCGCGAAGTCTGGATTCAATTTGTGCACGCATTGTTAATGACTAATGAATTTGCCTTTGTGGAATAAGAAAAATAGTGATTGATCGCAACCAACAAAACCGAAGAGAGTTTGTTAGCCAAATGGGTGCAGGTTTTGGCTCCATTGCGATGGCACAGCAATTGCTTGCGGACGCCAGTGGCGAACACCTGCATCATCGGCCGCGCGCCAAGTCTATTATTCAGCTGATCATGAACGGTGGTCCTTTTCAGGGTGACATGTTTGACCCAAAGCCGCTCTTAAATAAATACGAAGGCCAACGTCCGGACGAAGTGGACTTCAGAACGGAGCGGAAGACAGGTGGGTTATTAGGATGTCCATTCAAATTTACGCCGAGCGGTGAGAGTGGTTTGCCTGTAAGCGAGTTAATGCCACGGCTCTCAAATCACATTGATGATATGAGCATCTTGCGATCAGTCTATACGGATAACCCCAATCATGGTCCTGCATTATTGATGCTAAATAACGGGACGATTACGCCTACGGTACCTTGTTTGGGGTCATGGCTAATGTACGGCTTGGGGTCGGAAAATTCCAACTTGCCGGGATACATTGTGTTGTGTCCGGGCAGGCCTGTTCGTTTTTCCATATTATGGACAAGTGCGTTCCTGCCACCCGAACATTCGGGCACCTATGTGAATCACTCTACTATCGAACCAGAGAAAATGATTCCCTTCTTATCGAGTAAGTCAGGCACTTTGAGTCAGCAGCGTCGGCAACTGGAATTGGTCAAGAGCTTGAATGATTCACGTCGGGATGCAAAGGGGCGTAATGCTATTCTTGATGCTCGAATCAATGCGATGGAGACGGCTTTTCGAATGCAGACATCGGCAAGTGAGGCGTTTGATATTGGGTTAGAAACCGAGCAATGCCGATCCGAATACGGTGAAGGGCACTTTGCGAATGGATGCCTCTTGGCACGACGTCTGGTGGAGAGGGGCGTGCGTTTTGTGCAGGTGTATTACGGAAACGGACAGCCATGGGACACTCACGAAGGGCACAACGACAAAGTGCCGGGATTGTGTCGCTCAATTGATGGTCCGATTGATGCGTTACTAACGGATCTGAAAAGACGAGGTCTTTTCGACGACACCGTCGTGGTTTGGGGTGGAGAGTTTGGTAGAACACCGGTCTCTGAAAATGGAAATGGCCGCGATCACAACCACTACGGCATGACAATGTGGATGGCTGGCGGTGGTGTGCGAGGTGGATATGCACACGGTGCCACGGATGATTTTGGATTTCGGGCGGTTCAGGATCGCGTGCATATGCACGACCTGCACGCCACGGTGCTACACCTACTCGGAATAGACCATGAGCGTCTTACATATCGCTATGCGGGTCGTGATTTCAGATTAACAGACGTCGCCGGCAATGTGATTCATGATGTCATTGCCTAGAGTGACTGTTTATTGACGCCGACGAAAAACTGGCTTACCAATGCTGCCCTTGATGGTGCCGTCGGGATTCTCTTCCACGGTTGTCCCTAGGATCACATTAAATTCAGCGGCGAGTGATCCGAGTTTGCAGCCGGGTACTGGTTTAAAGTCCGCGAGTACCGTCTGTTGTGCTTTCGGATCGTCAATTGCCTTGTATAGGGAATCCTGCCGATTGAGAGGATCGCCCTTTATTAAAATCTGGCTTGTGAAAATGCGCTTGCCATTAACGCTTACACCAATGTGAATGTGAGGCGTACGTCCCGGATACCTAACTGGTTTAATCGTGCGGAAGTAGTATTCACCGGACGATGCCGTCATGAATCGGCCATAGCCCTGGAAGTTTGCATCCCATTTCTCGCGATTGCTGCTTTTACTGTGCAGGTAAGCAGCATTCGCATCCGTTTGCCAAATTTCGACAAATGCGTTTCTTAACGGAAGGCCCCTGGCATTTAGAACTTTTCCGGTCAAGTGAGTAATCTCACCAACTGCAGGGGTAATACTGTCGTTAATGAGTAACAGGTCGTTATCGGTGTCTAGTGGCAGCTTGTCGGGGTAAAAGGGGCCTTCGCCCATCATGGCGGTTGGCATTAGCTGCTCTGCGAACAATCCAGGGGTTGTGAAAAATGCAGTGGCTGCTGCTGAAGTTGAAATAAAGTGCCTGCGATCCATGATCCACCTATCGAGCAATCAAGTTGTAAATGTATTTATGACGTTCTTTGTTATTTTGGCTACGTGGTCGTCAATAAGTATACACGCTGGCCACGTGATCGAGCCAACTGAGAATACTTGTCCGCCTGAGGCAGTCGTGAAATGCACCATGTGGGCACCACCGTCGTCGGGGTTTAACCCTTTGGCGAGTAACTGCGTATTGGGCGGTGATTGAGCGGTGATTTTATCCGTCTCATGTCCGGATGCTCCCCCTGGTACTCGTTGATGTAAAGAGTGTTGTCCGAATATGTCACCGTTGCTGAGATTGGTGCCTTCAAAACACCAGTGGCTGTTATCAACAACCTCGTAAGGGGCAGCTGTCATGATGCCTGCATTTGTGAAGGCAACCCCCAATAAATTGGCCTCTGATTCAACCCGCCTGTCCATTCTGCTTTCCCTCAAGGTGCCGTCATCATCATAGTTGTCTTCGGAGTGACTCCAATTTGTGTTGTGGTAAACAACGCGATGATCATCGAGGAATTCAACCTCACAATTTATTCCGTTCCCGCCTAGATAAATGAGGCGTCCGCCATCTTCGTGTACCCATTTCTTCAGGCGAAAGTACATGTCACGAGACCAATACTCAGGGTGAGTGCTAATAACGAGCGCTTTGTAGCGATCAAGGGGTACGTGCTCAAAGTGGAATTGCGTCTCACTATACAAGTCGTACTGTATGGCTTCGCTTTCCAGCCATCCGAGTAATCTCCATTCGGCGGCCGCCATGTGACATCCTTGTCGTCCCGAAATGGGATGATTCAATTGCTCGTCAAATGGAATGTGATTGTACGGATCCGGGCGATCAAGTGAGAGTGGGGAATACGACTCACTGTTATAAGTTCGATGATGAACCTCGGTGTATCGTTTTAATTCGAGGCGTGCATTTACTGTCGGAGTGTCGGGAAAACGATCTGCGTGAATATAGTTGCTGCGTCCTCCAAAGCTGTTGTACGCATTCCAGTTTATGTCTGATGCAAATACAGCCAAATCACACGTTGGTGACTGAGGTGCAACAACCCAGGGAAAACCAAACTCGATCCCGGACTTTGACTTTGCATGAAAATAGTACAGCCCCGATTTCTCAGGAGCTTCGACAGACTGAGCTAAGATCTTACTGTTGTAACCATGCTTATTAAATTGCACGCCGAATTGAGTGTAATCGCCGTCAGGTGTGATTTGCATAGTGGCACGTGGGCCGTGTTCATCAAACGTACCAATTCGTTTGATGAATTCTTTTTCACAGCCGTAACGCCATAGCTCGAGTCCGTATTCCTCGACTGAGTGCACGCGGAATTCAGATCGCTCGCCACTTTTTACGCATTTTGGCCATGCATAACCAACGAGTCCATCTGTAAGCAAACGAAAGTGAATCGGGTTGGTGCTCGGAAGATCAATGGATGTAATCTTGTTTCCGAATCCGGCCTTGTGCAGGATCACTTCGTAATGGCCATCGGTGATGTCAGCCAGCACCGTTCCGGATGCTGTCGACCGTGTTGTTGCGACAATGCCAGTTTCATTGCGAAACTCAAGGAGCACATCAGGCTGCGCGACATATCTCTCATCACTTACATATCCAATTAGCATGCTGCTATTCCTGCGATTGATCACTCGTTCTTAGCAAAGCCGAGGTATTCCAGTCGGCGTTGTACCAAAGGTTCGTTTACTTTTATTTGTGAAGGATCGATTTGCAAATTATTCACCGATTCAGGAAAACCACCGTCGCGCAAAAAGACGATGGTGTTCAGTATCATGGCGGCTTCTGCGTTGGATGTTGATTCGTAAAGCAAGGAAACAAGTCTTTGCCCAACATCATCGCCACAGATTCCAAGGTATTCGTATGCTCGCACTCGTACGAACACTGGGATTGAGTCGTTCAGCGAATTGGCTGCATTCTGGAGTTGTTGATCGTTGTTACCAAAGCACGCAGCAACATTCCACGCCCAGTATTGTCTAAGCGTACCTTTACTCTTAACGAAGCGTAAAAGATGAGGGCGTGCCTGATCAAAGGGCTGTAGTGCCAATTGGTTAAGGTCAATCAATTGACTGATCCGCTGTCTTTGCTCCGCTCCGAATTCGGTGGCTACTGGTAGTGCACGCCGCAGCATTTCGTTTTCGGGAAAGAGACTTAAGTCGTTTATTTCTTTCATTTTGTCTGCAAGTGCCATGCGCATTGATAGCAACGTGTCGGCGTGTTCTTCCGAGTCAGCGAGGTTATTCGTCTCGTGTGGGTCAGCTTCTAAATCAAACAGCATTTCAGCAGGCTTAGCCTGAAAGAACCTGCTTTGTGTATCGTTCAGTTTTTCTTGGTGAAATAATTCTCTCCATTGCTGGAACGCTAGCATGCGATAGCGATAGTTGTTTTGCAATCCATCAGCGTAATGTTGCTGAAAGTTTCGAATGTACTTGTAACGGCCGACTCTTAAGCTGCGGCAGAAATCATACTTTTCATCGAAGCGGTCTGCGTGGCCGAATGCCGAGTCTCTTTTATCAACGTCCTCAGCAGTGATGCCATCGCCGAGGAATGGTGCGCCATCCATATCGGTCGGAGTATCAATGCCTGCGAGCTTTAGCACTGTCGGTGCAAAGTCGATAAACGACACAAAACCAACTGGCCGAGAACCGCGGCCGAATGGTGAAAGGTGCTTCCATTTTTCCGGCACATGGACAATTAACGGAACGTGCAATCCCGTTTCATATAAATATCCTTTGCTACCAGGTAAGACGCCGCCGTGATCCCCGAAATAGAAAATGATTGTGTTATCAAACAGGCCGTCAGCTTTTAGTTGCTCAATGACCTCGCCTATCTGAGAGTCAACCTGAGAGATTTTGTCGTGATATCGCGCTAGCGTGACGCGGAAAGTCTCGGTGTCTGGATAGTACGGCGGCACATTCACGCTATCTGGATCGGTCGTTACTTCGCGATTCGTTACAACGGATTCAGGGAAATGCAGCGAACTTTCATGAGTCGTCCCGAAGGATTGCATATGGAAGAACGGCGTTTCTTTATCTGGGCGATTACGCCAGCTCGCATTGCGTGATGATTGATCCCAAACTTTTGAAACTTGCACGTTGTAGTCAGTCTTGACCTTGTTGGTGACGTAATAGCCACCGCGTCTAAGGTGGGTTGGGAACATAAATGCACCCTCTGGCAAAGATGCGGGGGTGATCTTTCGATGGTATTGAAATCCAGCACGTGGCGCATGTATCCCGGTCATGAGTGTGGTTCTGGCAACACTACATACGGGTGAACACGAGAACGCATGTTCAAATACCATGCCTGTTCCGGCAAGTGCATCGAGATGCGGTGTGTTTGCAAGTGTGTTTCCGTACTGTGGCATGTAGTGCACGGAATTATCTTCGGACAATAACCAGACGATATTCGGCCGTTCTGCTGCACGTACAGAAGTGGCGAATAAACAAACAATCGACAGCAAGCGAATAATAGAACGAGAAGTGCGCACGCGTCATGACTCCAAAATGTGTATATCGAGTTGGCTAGTTTTCTTCAATGCAGTAAAGGTAGCGGTGCCCACGTAAAATCAGTTGGTTGTTTACTGCAATCGGAGATGCCGCAAAACTGTCGTTAAGGCGATTAAACGAAACAACCACGGGGTTATCCTGATGGGTTAACACCAAGGTGGATCCGCGGAGGTCGGTAAAGAAGATCTTATTGTCAGCACCGATCGGCGACGCATAAAGATCCGAGACAGGACCGAGGCGAAACGGGCCGTTTGGCTCTTCGCCCGTCTTTAAGTCCACTTTTGAAAGAATGCCTTGATAGTGCCGAAGAAAGTATACGGTTCCGTTGTACAAAAGTGGAGACGGTACATATGGAGTACGAGTCAGGCGATCCCAAAGCACCTTATCGGAGTCGGTAATGTCTCCTTTTGCACCATCCAATTCAATCGCGAACATGGCTTGTTTTTCATAACTACTCGCTGCCACTACAATTCCGTTATCGTGAACGGGGGAGGCCACGACGTTCGCGGATAGTCCTCCGCATTCCCAAAGAATTTCACCATTGGTGAGGTTGTAAGCACGTATCCGCTTCGTGCCACTCACAATCACCTGTGCCCGGCCTTTATGTACTGCAATGGTCGGCGATGCCCAGGAGGTGACTTCATCTCGTAAAGCACGCCATCGTTCTTTACCAGTGGCTGTGTCTAATGCCGTGATGAATGATTGTCCTTCGTGATCCCAGTTTACAACAATCGTTTGGTCATGCAGTACTGGCGAACTTCCTTCTCCGTGAGCATGCTTGCTCTTCATTTTGCCAAGCGCTTTTGACCAAACGACCTTGCCTTGAAAGTCCAGACAATAGAGGCCCTGCGATCCGAAGCATGCATACACATGTTTTCCGTCGGTGACTGGCGATGCCGAAGCTAAGCTGCCTGTGTAATGACCACCTTCATGTGGCAGGGCTTCTTTGACGACCGTCTGCCATTCAATTTCTCCAGTCGATCTATTCACCGCCAGAACGATGTACTTATGACGTTGAGTAACGTCTAGATTGTCGTGGGCACCTGGTGCAGTTTGAGGGACAGGCGGGAGTTCAGCACCAAACGGAACACTCGTTGTTATAAATACTTGATTTTGCCAGACGACAGGTGTTGAGTGCCCAAGCCCCGGGAGTGCTGTTTTCCACTTTACGTTTTTGATCTCGCTCCACTCAGTTGGTGGAATTGCATTCGGCGCGGTGCCGTTTCCCAAGGGGCCCCGCCAGCTTGGCCAATTCTGAAGGACTTCACCGTCTTCGCCATATACGGGGTTGGTGACGAAAATAAGTAACAAGATTAAGAGTTTTACGGAGAGCCTGAGCATTTCACATAGCAAATGACAGAGGAGCGGGGATTCAATGCAAACTACTCAGCTAAATATAGTCGATTTGCACGAGTGACGTTTAGTGCATGCAAGAATCCGCACGCTGAGGGTTTTAGCTGCCACGATCGAAGTGCTCTACAACCGGATCGAATGACGGAATTTCATCAAGAGGCCATACGGGTCTCGCACAAATGGTGTGGCCAAGCTGTCTTACGTCCGCGCTAGTGGAACCGGGTGCATCTACATCAATGACCAATTCTGCCCAGTCCGCAAACATATGGGGTTCACAGTGTGGCGACTTTACGACCACAGCATCAAAGCGTTTTGGATCCTGACCATGGGCATAAAACAATGCGCGATCAAAAAGACTGACGGCACGTGACGTTGCGATGATGGTGTAGTTCTCAAATTTAAGAACCGCAGTCCTGCCGGCATTCCATGGCAATCTAAACGTCTCACTTTCGAATTGACCGTCTGAGAGCATGTGTACGGTGACACTGGCAGCGACAGGAGTGTATCGGTCTTTATCAAGTTGGCCGCCGAGTGTTACGTTGATGTTACTGCCGATGCCAGCCTCAAAGGCGGAATTAACTGCGGCGGGATCTACGAGCGGGATTAAGGCGCTACCTTGATAGTCCTGAGATATCAGCTCGGCGAGAATTGCATTGCTATCGCCGGATGCACCGGAGCTGGTTGCATCCGCCGCATCTTTAAGAATGACTGTTCCTTCAACGTCTTTGGCTGATTGTACTGATTCGGCGAGAGGTCTTAATGGTACTCTCATCTTCTCGTGATGGTGCCAGAACAGTTCCGCCATTTCACGTGCATATGAGCCAGCCAATTCGGCATCGCCATCCATCACAACGAGGCTGTTTGTGCGCAATTCGGGAACATCTGTAAAGGGATTTCCAATTAGCATTCCGGCCGCTAGACCTTCGTCGGATTCTTCGATTTGTTTCGCTAATTTAATGCACTCACCGAAGGAGCCTGATTCCGTGATCAATTCATCACCACGTACTAAGGCGGGGACTTTTACGCGAGCCATGACTGGGTTTATTTCGCCTGCGAGTTGCCTAAGCAGGATGTTGCACGCTCTTTGTGCTGTGGATTTGTGATCTATGTGTGGGTAGGTGTGGTACAGCACAATTGCGTCGTTGTGCTGGATCATACGGTCGGTGAGGATGCCGTGTAGATCAAGGCTTGTGACGATGGGCACGTCTTCACCGAGAATGCTGCGAGCTTCTTGCAACAAAAATCCTTCGGGATCAAGTTCATTGTCTGCAGCCATTGCACCATGAAGTGCAAAGTAAACGCCGTCTATCTGGCCCGCATCGGAAACGGCATTTAGCCATCGTTGCGAGAGACTATCCCAATCCTCTCCAGCGATGACACCAGATGAGGTGATACATTTTGCTCCCATACCGGGAACAATCGTTACGCCATCGGCACTTTCAAAAAACTCGATCGCTCCATCGACTTCATCATTAACCCCACGCTTTGAGTCGAGCCATTGATGGCCTATTCCACAGTCCATGTCGGTGAGGCGACCGGGAAACGGGTTGAAACTAGATACTTCTTGAATGCATTCAGCGACTAGGATGCGTGGCATGATGATGACCGTCGAGTACTTAAGGTATGAGTTTAATAGCCTATGCTGTTGATGGGTGCCGCCTGTGCGAGATCCAGTACGGCTGGAGGCACTGATGGAACGAGCCTAAGTTCACCCACATTAAATACCGTTTGCAGCAGGGATGCAATCAGATTGCTCGGGCCGTATGGAGTCGTACGTGGTTCAGCGCCGTGTTTGTCCGAATGACCAACAACGGTGCCCGGAGTGGTTCCGGCACCATATGCAAGCAGCGGCGATAGTCTGCTCCAATGATCTCGACCGCCACGATTATTGAGTTTTGGCGTGCGTCCCATTTCACCAAGACAGACAAGTTGGATTTGATCCGAAAGTCCGCTTTCTTCGAGATCCTCGACAAACGCTGAGACGGCATGGTCGAACGAGTAACCGATCGCATCCATTCCATCTGTCATGTTTAAATTGTTGCCATCGGCATGCATGTCCCACACACCTGCGTAACTCGCATGAATTGTGACAAATCCACATCCAGCGAGGCATAATCGCTTTGCAAGTAGAAGCAACTTGCCAATGGTCCCTGCGTTTGCATCGTACATCCCGGCACGACCTCGATTCACCTTGTTCCACTTTCCATCGGTTGCAAAGTCGGAGGTGTCGTAACGTGCGAGGGTTTTCGGATCTTCTTGTGTCAGGTCAAGCGCACTGGAAACACCGCCGCCAAGTAGTAACTCGTATGCCTGTCGTTGCAATTCGTCCATTGCTTCGAGTTCACCGCTGGAATCTACCTGCCGCCGTATCCGATCCAGTTTGCCTAGTAGGGATCTGCGATCGTTAAAGAAGCGTTCCGGTGACATGCTTAGTTGCATATCACTCTGCAGGTTGCCTTTGCCGCCGGGGACGAAAGGAGCGTAACTTTTTGGGTAGCTTCCTGTAGACAGTAAGTTTCCGCGTGCGGATGGCCCGGGGACATCGTCACTTACAGCCGCAGGGTAAATGACTGAAGTGGTGGGCATCCCAGTGAATCGGTTCGTGGCGCCGACGACACGGGAATAGTGAACGCCAATATTCGTGTCACGGGAATGAGGGCCGACGATTGGCTGTATGTTGTGGCCACCGTTTTGAGTTTGAAATGAACGGACAACGGTCAGCTTGTCTGTCAGTTGTGCCAGTCTTCGCATGTGCTGGCCAAAGTGGATGCCAGGGGTTTTGGTTTGAATGACGTCCGTAACAGTACGAATTGCGTCCGGAGCATCCGGTTTTGGATCATACGTCTCAAATTGGCTTGGGCCACCTTGCTGAAAAAGGAAAATAATGGACTTTCCGGTAACGTGGCGTTGAGTGCTGGCAGCTTTTGACGAACGCGATAGCAAGCTCGGCAGTGTTAAACCGCCTAGCGTTAAGGCACCAGCTTGAAGCAGGCGGCGGCGCTGAACAGGATTTCCATCAAAAATCGAAAGCATGGGAATCATCTATGGTGGATTTTAAATCGCATGTTCTATTTTAGCGGTTTTGCTCTACATATGTCATCGTCGAATGTGCACGGGCGGAACGAGAAATATGTGGCTTGTCGCTTGAATTCGAATTGGAGCTTATGTCTATTCTATGCAGATAACAAATTAGGAGAGACCAAATGTACACAGGCGACATCACACCCGAACTTCTCGCTTCCTCGGTGATTTCCGTACCACCATTGGCACGCGACGAGTCACTTGAAGTATCACGTAGTGAAAATGCCAAGTTGATTAGCTATTTGGAAGCCGGTGGAGTAACGACGGTACTTTATGGTGGAAATGCCCTGCTATATCACGTGGCATTAAGTGAATATGCAGGTCTGTTAGAGGTTATTGCCGAAGAAGCGGCTGATGAGACCTGGATCATCCCGTCCGTTGGGCCGGGATATGGCACGATGATGGATCAGGCGGCTGTGTTAAGAGAATTTGACTTTCCAACTGCGATGATTCTGCCTCAACAGGGAGTCGCGACGTCGGTCGGGATTGCAAAGGGTGTGCGTCACTTCGTTGAAGCTGTTGGGAAACCGGCAGTGTTGTATATAAAGCAAGAAGGTTTCATGGAGGTTGCTGATGCCGCCAAGCTCATGGCTGATGGTCTGATTTCCTGGATCAAATACGCGATCGTTCGTGAGGATCCTAGTCAGGATCCATATTTGAGTGAACTAATCCAGCAAATTGGCTCTGATCGAATAATCAGCGGAATTGGAGAGCAACCTGCCATTGCACATTTGGACGGCTTTGGTGTTCAGGGCTTCACATCAGGTTGTGTTTGTGTGGCGCCGGCACTGTCGATGCAAATGCTACAAGCACTTAAGGCAGGCGACGTGACTCGTGCTGAAGAACTGCGGAAGATCTTCCGGCCTTTGGAAGACTTGAGAAATGGAATTAACCCCGTAAGAGTGTTGCATTCTGCAGTCCGAAGTGCAGGCATTGCTGATACGGGCCCCATTTTGCCTCTCGTGTCGGAAGTGTCACAATCGGAGGCGGATGAAATCGGGCATGCCGCCGAGGCACTAATCGCTGCAGAGCAGAGTGCATTATCAACCTGATTAATGATATGCACATATAACTATTCGAGTACGTCAGCCACGCGTGTCAAACGGGATCGCTCGTTGATTTGCATTGAAACCGTTTTGCCATTGGCAAGGGTTGAGGTGTAGGTAGCCACATAACCTTCATCTGTTAAGCGAATGCTGAAACCGGATTCATTTAACCGATTGAGCCGTGCATCTGTAATTTCCAATTGCTCAAGCGACTCGGCCCATGATTTGTTCTTTCCGAAGTACGACTTTTGATGATGGTATACCGTCATCAAAAATTCACGCATCGCATGCGTCTCCGCTATCGGGTGACCGACTCGTGCTCGTTTCTGTTTTGTGAACCAGACGTATCCCCACCGTTCGGGTCTATGCATGTCAATGATCCCCTGCGGTGACCAAACCCAGTTGTCTTCACGCGTATTGGGCAGTTTTTTGTAGTCGCCATTATCAACAACGTGCCGCCATTCGACTCTTGAATAATTGAAGCGCCAATGGTCGCCCTCATTTGGTGGCGATGCCTGGTGGGCGAATTCTGCAAGAACACTCCATGGAATGGCAATTTCGACGCTCCAATAATTATCGCTATCGGACGGGTCGTTTAGAGTGCCGTCTACATGCACTGCTGTTTTAAGCCCCGGAATCTCCCAACTGTTGTCTGCCGGTCCGCCATCCTTATATGGTTTAAGAAGAAATAGATCCCAGCCGGTATTCAGTGCATTCATTTCGAATTCATAGTACTCATGATTGTCACCATCAGGGTCAATGAAGACTTCGAAGTCATTGTCGTGGAATATAACGCTGTCATGTTCGGTGAGCGTGCCCCACACATGAGGTTCTTTCATCCAGGCTGCGATGTACAGATACTCGGAATCCCAAAGCATTTTCATCCGGGTGGAGAAACGCGGTCGCGGTTTTACGTCTCCTTCAATGTCTTCGAATTCAGAGGACCAGTTTGCATGCTTCCATGCCTTGTCCGTTACCTTGCCGTCGATCTGGATCGGGCCGTTTGCATATGAGCAGATATATGACTTTGGGGTGATTCGTTTCATCTTGTCCCAGTCGTCTCGCGAATCACCCAAGAGTGTGGTGTTGAGAGAAATGGCAATGGCAAAGGTCGTTGCCAGAAAGGCAATTGGTTTAATGTTCATCGGGCTCTGCTTGCAGTTGTAAGTGTGGTGGTTACTTGCTCGGAATGGCCAAGTTGATTTCAGCGGAAAAGATGCTTGTGTAGTCGCCTCGCTCGAGCGTCGTTCGTTGAATGAGTTCTGAACTGCGTGATACCTTACCTTTAAAGATCTGGTGGCCTTGATATGACACGGTTATCCGCTTATTTAGATCGCATAAATTATCATTCAGGCGAATTGTTAGTTCCTGCAAGTCGCATCGCTCGATGTTGAAATGTTGCCCATCTCGCTCGACGATGGTTGTTGTTCTTCCCTGGCGGTTCTTATTGTTGACTGCCAGCCAATAGAATCGGTTGTGCGTGACATCATCTTGTTTCCATACGATTCGATTTGGCAGCGGATTGCGTGTGTGTTTTGCCATCCAGGGAACAGCCACGCGATCTTCGCGATCCATCCAATGTCCTTTGCCTTCATGTATTTTCACTGAATGCGTATAGCCTTGAGGGTCACCTTGCTGCAAGTCAGCGAGAAGTGTTTCCCATTGAGCCGCCACTTTGTTACGGTTGTATGCGCTGTCATTGGCACCCATGTGCAGTGTAAATGCTGTATTGCGTAAGCTCTCAGGAGTCGAGTCGTTTGGATGGCCTGCCATCATCGCCGCCCCCGCCCATCGATCAGCCATTCGTGGTCCAATCTGGTACACGCCATCTCCACCGGCGGAGTATCCCATTACGTAAACACGATTAGGATTTACGTTTTCAAACAAGACCATGTTTTCGATGAGTCGCTGAAATAACGGGTCGATATGGCCTTGATGCCAGAGGTTCCATGTATTGGTTGGGGCACGTGGCACCAGATAGACGCCCTCTTTTGGGTCATATAGACGTTTTTGGTTTTCCCATTGCTGATCGTTCACTTGCTTAGGAGCTCCGCCTCCTCCGTGAAGTGAAATGAATAGGCTGCGACCGAGGTCCGGCTTTTCGCCATTTACCCGAAAATAGAATGGCATTTTTAGTTCGCCGTGGGTGAGCACACCGGATTTATGCTCTTCAAGGCGATTGGCCTTCTGCTGAGTCGAATACGCTTTCCAAACGAGTTTCTCAATTTCATCAGCGTCACGCGAGGTGAGAGACGTGTCGTCCAAATCTAATTCAGCAAGCGAGGTTTGCTCAGCCACTTCTTTGGATAACTCAGCCTTGAGAAGCGAGGCATCATGCTGACCAAGCGATGGCAGCGTGTAACCGAGCATCGCGAGATTAAATGCACATAGAGTACAGAGCTGTTTTGAGAAGCTGAAAGATACCATCTGAAAGTTCACTGCCATAAGGGATCGTTTAATAAATGTATTGGTGAAATAAAATGACGTAGAGCCGGGTATTAAGACAGAATCTAGTCGTCAAAGCGAACGAGCTCTTCTTTGGTTTTCACTGTTAGCTGCCGCGCCTTGTGACCGGAAACCTGGATTGTATAGGTGTCACCGGTTTTTAAGGGGACGCTCAGATGATCGTTAGCGTCAAAGCTTTCGTCATTCGTTAGTCCGCTGTAAACATCTTTACCACTGGTGTCGACGATAGTGAGTTTTGATCGTACGCGTTGTGGGGTATTTGTTTGTGTGTTTTGTTTTGTTGCCACGAACATGACGCGTACAAAACCATCGGGCAGTTCTTGTTTGAGTTGTGTGTATCGATCCGTAACATTGACCGCAAACACATCTTTGCGATTCGGCGCCCAGACCATGGGAAAGGCTGTCGGAGTGTGTTTGTAACTGACAGCGTAAATTGCGTGAATCGGATTATCACGTTCTGCGGTGGATGCTCGTCCAACGAACCAACCTTTATCAAGATCATTTCCCGTTGGTTCTGCTGCTCCAGTAAAATGCCAGCCACGGTCCCATACTTCGACCCAACTATGGTTTCCGCTTCGATTTGACCACAGCGGTGTGCCGACAAACCTCGCCGGAATTCCAACGCTGCGGCAGGCATCTACCAGCAGAACACTAAGTCCGGTGCAGGAAGCCAGTCCGGTTTCAATGGATTCGGTTGGGCTTTGATCGGCTTTCTTGCGTTGAGTGGAGTACTTTACATTCAACAGCTTGAAAATGTTCTGATTGAGTATGGCAGCGGCTTCTGCCGGGGATTTTGCATCCTTTACCAGCGGATAAAAGCGTTCATGGAAGTCAGCTCTCCATTCGTCACGTTTCTCATTAATGCATGCATGTGGCAGCACATTGTTTAGAAACAACGATTCGGGAATGTGTTCTTTCCACGGGGATGTTTGCCAAGTCATATAAGCACGATCTACGTTTTTAAGTAGATAGTCAGCTTTCAATGTTTGCAGATCCTGAGTGGGCATATAACGAATAAGAAACTGCATTGCCGACTTTTGAGCTTTCGGCGCACGCTTCAAGGCTTGCTCAATTTCACCTCGATTATCCTGGGCTCGCTCAATTGCGGATTCCAGTTGAGGTTCAATTGCATTCGCGGTGGTGGCAATCTGAAATAGCATAAGCCATGCTACGATTCTTATAGATCTCATTGCACGTCTCCTAAACGCCTGTGCGAGTTGTCCAATTAGGAATTGAAATAGGTTGTTTCGTGGTGACACTTTCCTGTGCAGCGACGCACATGGCAACGCTCCAAAGTCCATCAGTACCATCGGCTGCGACTGGCAGTCCGTTTGTGACTGCATCGACCATCATAGCCATTTGGTCTTCTAACTCAAAAACTTCGCCAGTGATTCGATCAATTTCTATTTGATGGGTAGTGGTTCCATCAAAGGCCGTAAGCGAAAACACCGGGTGACGCGTGCGATCTTGTGCGCCACTCCATTTTGCCCATAGTGCACCGGTGGTCCCCGTCACCTTTACCATTTGGTGATGTTCAAAAGCGGCTAACGTTTGGGTTACCACCGCATATGCGCCGCCAGAGAAGTTTACGATAGCACTAAAATTGTCCTGAAGTTCTTCGTGGTCTGGTTGAATTGAATTTGCAGTAGCCATTACTGATTCAGGGTGGCCAGTCGGCTCAAGATACCAGCGAGCCAGATCAAAAAAGTGTATCGGTTCTTCAAGTATCCAATTACCGACTCGGTCGATGTCAAAACGCCATCCGTCTGCGCCGTGCCTGTAGGGTTTACGCGAAAGCTCTACAAGGCAGTACATAGGTTTGCCGATAAGTCCGTCATCAATGAGATTTCGGACTTTGCCCCACAAAGATGAATGTCGCAGTTCATGCCCGACTGCTAAGATTCGGTTGTTGGCCGCGGCCAAATCAACCAGGTCCCTGCAATCTTCGACACAAAGTGTCATAGGCTTTTCAAGAAGTACATGTTTGCCAGCCGTAAGTGCTGCGTGCGCAATTTCGAAGTGTAGATTATTGGGAGTGACGATGTTTACAATCTGAACATCTGGATGATTAACTACTTTCAGGTAGTCTGTAGTCGTGAACGCCTCCGGCCAGTCGTGATTCGCTTTATCAACTGAAGCTTCAGTGTGTGCTGCAATGGCACAAAGCTTTGCCCCGGTGGTTTGTGCAATCGCATTTGCATGGCAATGTCCCCACGCGCCATAGCCGACTTGTCCAAATAATACGGGGTTGTTCATCGTAAATGTGAATTGTTGGAGTTTGCTGAAAAGTGCAAGCTAATAAATGTGATAAATTAGCAACACGATGTTCATTACAACCCAGATTGACGGACAGTACGATACGCCGAGTGGAGAATTTCCTCGCGTGTTTACATGCGACCATGAAATCACACTGGATGATTCACTTGAGTGGCTAAGTAATAATCGCAAGCAGTTGTTAGCTGAGGCCACTGCTCATGGCGCCGTGTTGTTTCGCGGTTTTGCTGCAGCTAATGCTCTGCAATTTGATGCGTGCATTCAGGCTCTTGATGTCGCAAACTTCCCATACGAGGAGTCCTTTTCAAATGCGGTACGCGTCAACCGAACGCCATCGGTGTTTACTGCGAATGAGGCTCCTTCAGAGGTAACGATTTACCTCCACCATGAACTGGCGCAGACACCGTTCTTTCCGAAGTATTTGTTTTTCTACTGTGAAGTGCCAGCACACGTTGGTGGGGCCACTCCCCTCTGTCGGTCGGACACATTGGTTGAGATCCTAAGTAACGAACGACCAGAGTTTGTGCGGAGTTGTGAAGAAAAAGGTCTTCTATATACCAACGTCATGCCTGATATGGATGATTCTGAATCGGGAATGGGGCGTAGTTGGCGTAGTACATTTAACGTTGATACGAAGGATGCAGTTGAATCCCGATTGGGAGAGTTAAATTACAACTGGAAATGGGAGAGCAGTAATTCGCTGCGTGCCACCACACCTGTGTTACCGGCGATTCGAAGACTCGATGATGGAAGGCGTACTTTTTTTAATCAGCTAATTGCCGCCTTTCAAGGATGGGCTGACGAGAGTTCCGATCCGTCCAGTGCAATTACGTTTGGCGATGGAACACCTCTTTGTCGCGAAGATGTAAACGAAGCAACTCGTATCGCCTACGATTTGGTTTTTGATATGGCATGGCAGCAGGGGGACTTCGTCTTGTTGGATAATCGTGTATGTATGCATGGACGGCGAAGATTCGATGGTAAGCGAAGTATTCTTGCGTCGCTTGCTGAATGTGCGACTCATCGATGCCTAGAGGAATAAAGATGAATCAACCTGACGTAGCTCACCCAGATGGCAAGTGGTATGAGGGTATTTCGCGGTACCAGTGGCTTGTATTGGTCATTGCATCGCTTGGCTGGATCTTTGATGTGTTTGAAGGTCAGATATTTGTTGCCAGTATGCGTGAAGCAATGCCTTCTTTGACGGAAGACGGTGATCCGGTTGCGACGTATAACAACATCGCCCTTGCCGCATTTTTATTGGGTGGTGCGATTGGCGGCATCTTATTCGGCATGCTCAGTGATCGAATCGGCCGTAAAAAGACGATGAGCATTACTATTATCTTCTATTCGCTATTCACCTGTCTCTCCGCGTTTTCTACGGATTGGTGGCACTTGGCAGCATTCCGCTTTCTGGTGGCCATGGGTGTCGGAGGGGAATGGGCCGTAGCTAGTAGTTTGATCGCTGAAGTGTTTCCGAAGCGATCGCGTGCGCAGATGAGTAGCATTTTCCATGCATCCAGCGTCTTCGGGACATATTTGGCAATAGCTGCTGGGGCATTTCTTATCGGGAATGAAGCAGTACAGTCGTGGGCGGAAACCTCATCGCCAAGTTGGATGCGCGACATGTGGGACCCGTCGACGCTTCCCTGGCGAATTGGCTTTGCGTTGGGCGTATTGCCTGCCTTGTTGATAATCTGGATTAGAATTTCACTTAAAGAACCAGATAGCTGGGTGGAAGCGCAATCACGGGCAGAAAATGGGAATGGAGAACAACTCGGTGCATTTCGCGATTTGTTCTCATCGAAATTTCGACGCGGCACAATAATTGGTTTAGTCTTAGCCGCGGTCGGCATGGCTACATTTTGGGGCGCCCACATCTATGGCAAGGATGTCTTTCTGGCAGCAAAGGAAGTCGAGGTTGCCGCAGCCAACGGAATTGATTTGTCCGAGCTTGATGATGAGTCCCGGCGAGAAGTGTTGAAGGCGTTCAGTCCCCAATTAAAACAAGCGGAAATGTGGGGGATGTTCCTCGTCACAACAGGTGGCGGTATTGGCTTGGTGTGCTTCGGATTTATTTGTCAGAGGATCGGACGGAGGCGGACGTTTGTTATCTACCATCTTGGCGGATTTGTTATCGCGGCAGTCGTATTTTTGATGCTCGAGAATTCATCAGTGTTGTTAGTCGCGTTACCGGTATTCGGTTTCCTAACGCTTGGGATGCACGCCGGATACGCGGTCTACTTTCCAGAACTTTTCCCCACAAGGCTGAGAGGTACAGGTGCTGGGCTGTGCTTCAATGGTGGTCGAATTATTGCAGCGCCGGTATTGATATTGAGAGGCATATTAAGGGACGACTATCAATGGACGATGAATGAAGTCGGAAT
>JBJLEE010000009.1:0-53911 GCA_045566075.1 Pirellulaceae bacterium
TCACCGTGTATCACTTTGCCTGACACAACATCTTGTCCTGGTAATTTATGCAAAGAGCATTGTGAGTAATATGCACCAGGCATATGCAGAATTACAAAACGTCAGAGAAGATTACGGCGTGTTTATTTCCGGGCCCTCCAAAACTGCAGATATAGAACAATCACTTGTGATTGGAGCCCACGGCGCTCGCACGCTAGACATAATTATTGTCGAGGAATGAAACATCCTCTAATTCGATCTTCGATTCATGAATGCGGAAACATAACGGTATGAGAACACGCCAACTAGCAGTCGCCCTAATGATCGTTTTTCTAGCATCGGTACAGGTGGCGGCAGATGAGTGGAAATCACTGTTCGACGGGAAATCGTTGAAAGGATGGGAGGGTGATGAGACCCTTTGGTCAGTACAAGATGGATCCATCACTGGGATTACCAATGACAATGAACCATTGCCGTACAACAAGTTCTTAATAGCAACGGCGTTGGGTGAAGTGGGTGATTTTCATTTTAAGACGAGCTTTCGTCTCGAGGGAAAGAATAACTCCGGTGTGCAATATCGCTCGGCGCAACTGAAAGACGCCGGTGATTTCGTCGTCGGTGGTTATCAGGCGGATATCCATGGAAACGCCCCGTATACCGCCATGCTGTATGACGAACGAGGCAGGGGGATTCTTGCTCAGCGCGGCCAAAAAGTGGTTGTTGCCAAAGATGGAAAGGTCACGGTAGTCAAGCAACAAAAAAACCTTGCAGCGGTCGACTTGACCAAGTGGCACACCTTAGAAATTATCGCCATTGGCGCGAAAATCGTGCATAAGCTTGATGGCGAAGTCGCCATTGAAATCTCAGACTACGATGAAAAGGATAGGGAGCTGAGCGGAATCATTGCGCTGCAAGTACATCGCGGGCCGGCCATGAAGGTGCAGTTTAAAGACATGGCGATTAAGATTCTCGATAAGCAAAAAGAGGCGGGTGGTGATGTCGGCGCTGTTCCAAACTGGATCTGGCCGGAAGGTGCACCCGCGGAGACAACGGTTGTATTTTCCAAAGAATTCAGCGTGCCAGGGAATCGGGTCGGTGGCGTACGGCTAAGTGGTACTGCCGATAACAGTTACGTGTTTACAGTCAATGGTAAAGAAGTCTTATCCGGTGGCGATTGGCAAAAGGTGAGTGGTACTGACATCCGTGCGCATGTTCGAAATGGTAAGAACTTGCTGCAGGTCAAGGTTCGTAATTCAGGTGGTCCGGGCGGGTTGATAGCTCGACTGGAAATCGAAATGCCTGACAAGAGCGTTAAGGCGATTGTCAGCGATGATACATGGTTTGCGAGCGTAGATGGTGGCGAAAACGTCGCGCCGAAACCGCTTGGCAAGGCAGGAATCGAGCCTTGGTCTGTTGTGACAATAAAGTCGTTTGATGAGGCGGTGAGGTTGCGGACAGCGGGTGCCACGCCTGCCTCAGAAATTCAGGTCGCAGAGGGATTTAAGGCGGAGTTACTCTATTCGGTGCCCCAGGCCTCGCAGGGTTCATGGGTCAATTTATGCGTTATTCCCGACGGGACGCTAGTCGTGTCTGACCAATACGGTCAACTATATTCGGTCATGCCCAAAGGAATAAAGGGCGCTGAAGAGACTTCAGTAACGCAACTGCAGTTAGACATTGGGGAAGCGCAGGGATTGGTATGGGCGTTCGATAGTCTTTACGTCGTTGTAAATAAAGGCCGTACTTATGAGTCCGGCGTATATCGGGTCACGGACGCTGATAAGGATGGAACACTCGATTCGGTAAAACAACTCATTTCGCTCACCGGTGGTGGCGAACATGGGCCTCATGCCGTCGTTCCGACTCCTGATGGCACTGGGTTGATTGTGGTCTGTGGTAATCAAACAAAAATGATTGACATGCAGACATCGCTGGTGCCTCAAACGTGGGATGAAGATCTCATTTTACCTCGGACATATGGGCGGGGGTTCATGCGTGGTGTACCGGCGCCCGGAGGATTTATTTTCCAGATGGATCCGAACGGTGAAAACCGAAAACTCATCGCCACCGGTTTTCGAAATCAATTTGATGCGGCCTTTAATCGTTATGGTGACCTGTTTACTTACGACGCCGATATGGAGTGGGATGTAAATACGCCTTGGTATCGTCCGACACGAGTGTGCCACGTTACCGATGGTGCGGAATTCGGTTGGCGTAACGGATCAGGGAAATGGCCGTCCTATATGCCGGATAGTTTGCCATCGATTGTGGACATCGGCCCGGGTTCACCAACGGGTATCGCGTTTGGGTATGGCACAGCATTCCCAAGTAAATATCAGGAAGCGCTTTATATATGTGACTGGAGTTACGGAAAGATGTACGCGGTTCATTTATCCGCAGATGGTACTTCTTATGCCGGCACGCTTGAAGAATTCGTAAGCGCCTCACCGCTTCCACTTACGGATGTAATTGTGAATCCTGTGGACAAAGCCTTGTATTTTGCGATCGGAGGGCGTCGCGTTAAGTCCGGGTTATATCGCGTCACCTATGTTGGAGAAGAGTCGACCAACCCAGCAGCACAAGGATTGTTTGTGCGGAGCGCCAGAGAACAACTAGAAGCAACATTTCTTTCGGAGGGAACCGACGACAGAGTGGAGTTGGCCTTGAAACATCTTGGTAGCGATGACCGTCATACTCGTTTCGCTGCGAGGATCGCTCTTGAACATACTCCGGTAGATAGTTGGTCCGGGAAGATATCGGAGCAGGGGGTCGATGGAAAACTTGCCGGGATCATGGCGATGGCGCGATCAAACGTCTCAGATCTTCGAGGCGATGCGATTGAATTGCTGCTGGCATTACGCGGACAGGAAATGACGCCGGAGCAGAGATTGTTTTGGCTACGCGATCTACAACTCGTCTTTCTGCGTTTAGGTGAGCCTAATGCTGCGGAGCGTGTGCAGTTTCGAAAAGTACTGGGGACGCAATTTCCTACAGGTGATCGCGTTGTGGACATTGAGAGTTTGAAATTACTCGTCTATTTAGAAGATGAGGCATATTCAGTGTCGAGAGGACTGCCACTAATGCTTAATGCGCCGACACAAGAAGAACAAATTGACTATGCCGCAGCCTTGAGATTGGCGAAAGGATGGACGATTGATCAACGGTCAGACTATTTCAATTGGTTTCATACTGCGGCATCCTACCGTGGCGGTGCGTCCTTTCAAATGTTTTTAGAAAACATTCGTAAGGAGGCGATAGAGTTACTCTCGGCAGAGGAAAAAGATGCCTTAGAGACAATCCTTGCGAATGTGCCGGATAACGGAACGCCTATAAAGAGCATTCAAAGAGAGTTTGTAAAGAAATGGAGTAAAGAGGAGGTTGCGGCGATTATTGCAAACGACGACGTGACACCGGACTTTGTTGTTGGTCGTAGTCTATTTGGGCAAATGAATTGTTTTGCGTGCCATCGGTTTGCAGGGGAAGGAGGCGCCATTGGTCCGGATTTGACTGGGATTGCCGGAAGGTTCAACGCAACCGATCTGGCAGATGCGATCGTTGATCCAAGTCGCGTAGTGAGTGATCAATTTGCCGCGACGACTTTTATTACTACAGAGGGGCGGATTATTACCGGACGAATTGCCAATCTGTCTGGTGATAACTTCATGATCCAAACCAATATGATGGACCCGAGTAATTTCACTCGGTTAGACCGAAAGCTAGTCGATGAGTCCTTCTTGTCCAAGACATCTCTTATGCCAGAAGGATTGCTGGATACCTTGAATTCCAAGGAGATAAAACACTTAATGACCTTTTTGCTTTCACGCGGGGAAAAGTCGGCAGACGTCTATAAGAAATAGCAAATTCAGTTCTGAATGATTACCCGGCATTTGGTGACGGCGGTGGAGCACCGGGAGTCTTTCTCCACCAATCTTCAAAGTAATATGGATAGTTATCCCATTCTTTGCTTCCGGCAAGTCTAGGGTCATCCGTTTGGATTAGATGTTTACGCAACCTTCGATAGAGTTGCTTAAAGGTGCTTTGATATTCGGGTGAGTAAGCGAGGTTAGTTAACTGATGCGGATCAATCTGGTTGTCGTACAGTTCGAATTCCTTACGCTTACCCATCGCTAAGTCGAAATATGAACGAACGACGGGATCCTTTTGATTCTCGATCAAAAACGTCTTGCTGGCACCATTGTCTATGTCTCCAAATATTCCTTGGTGGGGGGAGTCAAATGTCGGCGACCCCATCGGCCAGCGTGACGGCTCCATGTTCCAAATCAACTGATAATTCTTAGTATGAATGGAACGCACGGGATACGCTGTGCCACCTTCACGGCACCAAGTATGTCGCTCAAATCCAGAGAACACTGCATCTCGACTACGCCGGTCTCGCGCAGAATCGCTTCCGGAGAGAAAGGCACGCAATGAGGTTCCGGTCATGGTGAGTGGAATGTCGATATTCGCGTAATCAAGGATGGTGGGTGCTAGATCCATAAGACTTACAAGGGAATCGCAAACGTTTCGTGAGCCCATATTTGGCGGCTTAATTGCGAGTGGGACTCGAGTGCCTATGTCATAGAGGTTAGCCTTAGCACGCGGGAACGCCATGCCGTGATCACTTGTCACGATAACGAGTGTGTCCTGGTAGAGGCCTTTAGACTTGAGCAACTCAATCGCCTTTGACACATGGTTGTCAAAGTGTTCAATCTCGATGTAATAGTCCAGCACATCGTTTCTGGTGACTTCGTCGTCAGGTAACGACAGTGGGAGTCGTGCCTCCTGTAATGATTTCCCCGCTGCAACGCCAGCACCGTAATTGAAGCGGCGATGGGGTTCGAACGCTGCAATATAGAAACAGAAGGGGCGTGTTGGGTCACGCTGGTCGAGGAATTTAGAAAACGAGGCTGCATAATCAACGTTGGAAATGCCCGGCGTATGTGGAGGAGACGTTTCTCTAAATGACTTTCCGTGTGGATGATTAGCGTATCCACCAGCATAAAGGCTGCCAGGTCCCCAGACCTTTCCAACAAATCCAAGTTCATAACCATTTTCAGCAAGCAAACCAGCGTAGGTTGGTTTTTCGACCGGTAAAGCGCCGAATAGTACACCACCGTATCCCAATTGCCAAATCGGCTGACTAGTGAGAATGGCAGCGCGACTTGGTGCACACGATGGGCATGCCGTATATGGAAATGTGAAACGCGTGCCCTCCTTTGCGATGGCATCAAATGCCGGGGTCTTAACTGCACTGTCGCCATTGGCACCCGCATGTATCCAGGATTGATCGTCACTCACCAAGATTAGGACATTTGGAGAAGTCTCCGATAACACGGTAGTTGGGGTGCTGAAAATATGTGCGCTGCAAAGTAGAGCCACAATGAGCGATTTAAAAGACATCAAAAACTCCGCCGATAAGGGGGTGCGATAAAACTAAACGAGTGTGAATTACAGGATG
Source organism: Pirellulaceae bacterium (assembly GCA_045566075.1). GTDB lineage: Bacteria > Planctomycetota > Planctomycetia > Pirellulales > Pirellulaceae > UBA11883. The sequence continues at coordinate 5,438 of JBJLEE010000009.1, forward strand.
TGACGATAGGTCGCCGATAAGTAATAACGTAATTGAGTTATAATTGATAATGATATGTGAGCTATTTGTACTTTGTGCGTACAATTCGATCACGTGTGAAATGACTGAATATCCCTAGGAAACGCTAAATCCAATGTTAAACATCTTTGGAAGAAGTCGAAACTCACTTTGCAACGGTATTAATCGCCGAAAGTTCATGCAGATCGGTGGTCTGGGCTTAGGCGGCATAACCCTTGCCGACGCATTGAAGAATGATGCAAGTGCGAGCGTTTACGAAAAAACTTCAAAACGCAGTGTTATTCTAATTTGGCAGCACGGTGGTCCTTCACAGCTAGACACGTTTGATATGAAGCCGGACCAGCCCTCAGAAGTGCGAGGCCCGTGGACTTCCATTGAAACAAGTTTACCTGGGCTGAGGATTAGTGAGTTATTACCGCATCACGCAAAGGTGATGGACAAATGCTCTGTGATTCGAAGTTTCACTCATGGCAATGGTGATCACTGGGCAGCGGCACACTGGCTGCTTACTGGCTATTTAGGTGCAAATGGCTCAGATCGAGTGCCTCGCAGACCTTCAATGCAATCGGTGTCTTCATTTTTGCTGGGCCCGCGAAGGATTGGCGTGCCATCGGGTATCAATATTAATGACGGGGGATTTGGATTTCACGGTGCTGCTTATCTCGGTGTAAACCACAATCCGTTCCGCATCGGCGACTACAGTTACGGAAACGAAGCCGGCCGATTGCCGACCGGTAGTGATAAAAGCTTTAGTCTGGTTGATGGATTAAGCGAGTCACGAGTAATGAACCGGGTGTCTCTGTTAAGTCAATTCGATAAACTGCGTCGTGAAGTGGACTCCACGGGTACGTTTGCATCGATGGACGACATGAATGAACAAGCTAGAGACATCCTCTTGTCAGGTCGCGCCAGAAGAGCATTTGACCTTTCAGAAGAGGATCCCAAGCTGGTGGAGGAATATGGACCGGGTTGGGGGGAGCAGGCATTGCTTGCCCGCCGTTTCGTCGAGGCGGGCGTTCGGTTTGTGACTCTCAATACGGGTTATTGGGACGACCACGGAAACATCAAAAACGCATTGAACGATAAGATGAGGCGACATGATCAAGCGGTGGGTGTTTTGATTAGAGACCTTGCCGACCGGGGAATGCTTGATGATACGCTTGTTGTGACTGCCGGTGAATTCGGCCGCACCCCGGTGATTAACGCCAACGCAGGACGTGACCACTGGCCGCAAGCTCAAAGCATTCTCATTGCTGGTGGTGGGTTTAATCATGGACAGGTGATTGGGGCGACGAATAGTAAGGCGGAACATCCAATCGACCGTCCTATTAAACCAGCAGATTTTAATGCACTGGTATATCACTCCGTTGGCCTCAAAGCGACGGATGCCATAGATGATCTGAATGGGCGACCCACCCATTTATTTGAATCTGGAGAAGTGCCGCGTGAATTGTTATAGCACGCGTATTCGGTTAAATACGTCAAAGTAGAGTTGCGATGTTTAGTGGCCAGGAAATCACAACGCAACTGATTCAGCTAGGCATCTCGCATGTCATTTGGGTTCCTGACAGTACTCTTGGTGCTTGGGAAGCAGCGTTTTCTGAATCAGAAGATCTCGAGTTAGTTCAAGTGTGCCGAGAAGGCGAAGCTTGGGCGATTGCTGCAGGGCTATGGCTCGGCGGTGCAGCGCCAATTGTGATTATGCAGTGCACTGGATTCTTTGAAAGCGGTGATTCACTCCGCAATGCCATTCACGACTATCAAATCCCATTGTACGGCCTGATCGGATATCGCTCGTACCTAAGCAGCGCTACGTTGCCCGGTGACACGTGTCTGCGTTTCACTGAACCGGTTGTGGACGCGTGGGATGTTGACACGTATTTTGCAGACACACTGGAAAAGAGAGATGGTTGGCAATCACATTTCAAACAGTGTCGCAAAGCGGGTTCGCCAGGTCTATTCCTTATGGCAGAAGGGAAGGCGTGAATATGCTCGAGTTGCCCCATGTGTTAACACACATCAAAGAAAAACGGGGTGAAGCATTTGTCTTCACCACGATGGGTAGCGCGCGTGAATGGAGTAAAGGTGAAATCCAAGAAAGAGATTTCATGTATATCCCATCGAGCATGGGTCAGTTACCGGCATTGGCTTTGGGATTTGCATTGGCACAACCCTCTCAACGTGTGATCGCAGTTAACGGCGATGGCTGCATGCTGATGAATCTGGGTGCCTTAGTCACTATTTCAGCGAATGCGCCGAAAAACCTAGTGCTGTGTGTTGTGAATAACGGTGAATATGAGGTGACCGGTCATCAGCCGACGGTGGCGCATTCGTCTCGCAGAGTATCGGGAGATATCAGTTTCTCTGAAATTGCAAAAGGAGCGGGTTGGGCTTCGACCACGACAGTGTATAGCGTGGAAGACTTAGATGCTTGTGATGAGATACTGTTTCACGCGGCCGGACCGCACTTCATCGAATTGATGGTGACGCCGATGACAGGCGATGTTTCTCCGAGAAGCCCGGGCCCTGCAGCAGCACGGGCCCATGCACTTAGGGAGTTGGTGTTGTCGGTCGATCTGGGCTATCCGGGCTAGACTCAACTGTGGAAAACAGACGGGTGAGCAGTATGTGGTATGGCCAGTCTGGGTCTCGGTAATTGGAGAGTTGATTGTTGTGGTTGTGTATGTACAGTTTTAAATTCGCCAGAATTGCGTCTGCCCCTTCGACTGATTCGTGGTTCATTGATCGCAGGATAATCGTTTGAATAAGTGCTGTGAGAACAGACTTGGGCGCAGGTGCGGTTGCGGGATTTCGAATTAACCGGACGTTCTTGGAATGTTCTTCTGTGAGAAAACCTAGTGTTGCGAGCCCTAACAATCGAGCTGAAACAGACGCCGTGGTGTCTTCCAGTAATGGTTGAATTGTGACAGTGCTTTGTAACGACGGTAAAGATGAAGCTGTAAGAAACGGCAATAATAGAAGTTTTGCGTTCGTGCTGTGTTCGGAAGTTAAGGTTTCAACTAGTTGAGAGTGAAACGTCAACGAGGGTTCGTTAACAAGAATTCCCAAGGCGGCAAGGCTCTTTGCGTAAAACAATTGATCTTGCAGCTGGAGTAAATCGGTTGCCTGTCTCCATCTATTGTCAGCAAATGCAAATGCACGTTTCAGGTCATTCTCGACGATCAATTGATGTAATTGCAGTCGATCGAAATACGATGTCACTGTAGTGGGATGCGGTGACACTTGTACTCGATAAGCCGAGGGAATTGACACAGCGGTAAGCACATCTGCATGTTGGATTGAATTTGTGAAGATCTGGACTTTGTTTGCGATGCGTGCTGAAGTTGGCTTTATCACCGCAACGAGAGTGGAGTGTGGTTCCAGCACCACAGAATCGCGTAGTGCATTTGTGTCAGTACCAGTTAGGCCAACATATGCTGGGCTTTTCCCGGGCGATAGCTGAATGATATTCGAGAGGATTAGTGATGGCGGACGAGCTGTGTCGATATTGATTTCCGGGTCGGGTAACTCGTCAATAAAGAAGCTTCCGAGTAGATCGTGCTCAGCATTGTAGTATTCCACGACAGCATTTCTTAATGAGTGTCGTAATGAGATGTCGGAAGTGTTGTGTAGTTGAACGCGACTAATCAATGATGACGATTCCAGCGTGAATTCCACCCATGGATGAAACTCCTGTTGTGAAACAAAGGTTGATCGTCCACGGTTTATATCAGCGTCTTTGTTACCATCCATGGCATTGGCAGAACGCCCAACACCGGTGGAACTGCTACAAGTGGAAGTCGCGATTGGGAGACGCGATTGGCTGGCGTCATACAGTTCAATTTCGGTTAACGCCAGACGACTGTTTTCTGAGAGGGATTGCACCCGTACATGGGCAACTTTCTGGCTAATTGGTTCAGTGGTGCTGACCGATAGGAGGTCGAGCTCGACGGGTTCGACTCCGGTATTTGAAATTGCGAATTTAAACGAACTAGGCAGGATTGCGGTGAGCTCGTCACCGTTGGGCGTGTTCGGGCGCATTGCTGTACCGTCAATCGGTTCGTCAATAAGGTCAAGAACCTTTGGGTCAACAAACGGAGACCGCAATGATGCCGCCGTGCTACCTGACAATACAGGAGGTGTCGGACGCGCTTGTTCTGACAAATGATCGGTCGTAGATACCCCGCTCAAGTTTGGACTACCTAATGGAGAAGCATCATCAGAGTGTACCGCTGCTGAATGGGCATCTAAGTAAAAAGCTGCCTTTGACTGGAGGTCAGCGGAGGGAGAGTGCAGGGTAACACTGTCGATGTTGATTATTGCGATCTCGTTTTCTAATTTCACGAATCCTAGAGTGCGGGGACTCTTTATGGGGAGTTGGAACGCTGCGGTTGGAGTGAGTTCCACCTGTGGTGCGTTGTTAGTGTCTAGCGAATACGACATAAAAGGTGAATTGCCGATCGCAACGGAGGAGAGCGGCTGCGCGATTTGGATGACGGATGGAGTATCGTTTTTAACTACCCGATTAGCTTCGGAGAATGAATATTGCAACTCGTCTTGTTTCACGCCGTTTTCAACGGGCGTCCAGAGATCGAAAGATGTCAGTACATAGGCCTGACCCTGCTTGGTTTGGACATGTAACTGATCATTTCTAATGAATACGCCCGACGCGTTCGCGGGAAGTTGATCCTGGATAAATAGATTGTTGCCATCGAAAACAGCAAATTGCGTCCTTGCCAGAGCTACACCATAAGAACTGGCTTGGGCAATGCAGCTGACTGGGAAGTCCAGCTTGACGGACATTTCCAACGATATGCCATCATTTCGAACGGCAAACTTCGTCAGAGTATTGTTACTGGAAAGTGTGAAGATCTGATTTTGGTTGGGTATGGACCATGCATCCTTGATGGCCGATGGTAACTCGTAATGCGGGGTATGGGAGTTTTGTTTTGGCAATTGCCATTGGCGTAGGACTCCGTTGCGGTCGAGTGAAATCAAATAGTTACTTTCGCTTGAGAAATCGTATTGCAGAATGCCATGTCCATGCATCGTTGGGGGTAACAAGATGTCACCAGTCTCGCAGTTGACTATGGACAGTTGTCCCGCGATTGTTCGGAATGCAATATATCTTCCATTGGGTGAAAAGCGTGCATCGTGGATCTTGAGCAGAGGCAATACGTTTAGAGACGTGCCATCGGACAGATTATGAATTGTTGCGCTGCCGCGAGGATGCAGGGCACAAAAATGTCTTAGGTGAGTATCTAGTGAAGTCAATGAGTTTTCGCGGGACGAACCTCGCACCAACACCTCCGGTGGCGTCTGTTGTTCACGCCATCGATAGAGATAACCCGCTTCAGTGGTGAAGTAGAGTGAACCATCAACGTGATGCGAAAGGTGAGAAGCAACGTAAGGCAACCGGTACCGTTTTATCGTCTTAGATTCCAAGTCAAGCCAATAGATGCTACCTTCATCGGAGGCAATGCAAAGACTGCTGGCGTTTGAATCACAGGAAGCGTCTATAACGTCACCATTTAATGACAGCTTGAGGCTTCGACGAGTGCCGTTCTCGGTGTCATACAGAATGGCGCCGTTGATATGGGCGATAACAATGAGCGAATGTCGCGTATCGATCGAGAGTTTGGCGTTAATCGGGACTGCAATTTGCGGTGACAACGCCTGAGAGGATGAAAGATCCCAGTATTGAATGTAACTGTCCTGATCGATTTGAGAGCGTATCACACTCGTGTTGCGGTGATAGGTATATAGCTTAGAAATTTCACCGTCGGGTACGATTGGCAGGGCAGTTAATGAATCATTGGTTGTAATCTGACCAATACGATGTTTCGGTTCTTTCAGCGTATTGTCGGTATACGCGACAATAAGGCCGCTCGGGTTTGTCGCAAAAGAATGAATCGTTCCGGGAGTCGCAATACGCGTTAACTCGGGTAATATTGCTGCGTATTCAGATGTAACGTATTCAAAGAGTTTACTTGGCAAATAAGTATCGGCGGATTGATCCAGTATGTTGGCCAGGTGTTTTGTGTTTTCTAATTGTTTAAATAATTGTTCGGTCGGGAAATGCTTCGTAATGGTGCTATTAATACGGTTAATCGAATCGGTGAATGCAACATTGCTGTTTTGAATAAACTGCTTCTGTGCTTGGGAGAGGGAACTTGCTTCCGTTTCAGCGGAGCGAGCGGCCTTTGACAGGCTTAGCTGGGACAATTCTTCATCCTTACGAGCCTGTCCTGCAAGTTTTACGGCTTGTCTATTTGCCGCTTCTCTCTGCTGTCGCTTCTCTGTTGCCGCATTCGAAAGAAAACTCGCTTTCGATTTATCCCTTTCAGCTGCTATTAGTCGTGTTGCGGCGGTGGATCGACTATTTTCCGCAAGTTGAAGTTGTTCTTGGGTTTGCGCGTGTTTTTCAGTGGTGTGAGTGGAAAGTGAAAATATCTGTTCGTTTGCGAGCTGTGCTGAATTGTGGGCATCGTTTTCATAGACGTTATAACTGAGTGAACCTCCGGCAAAAATGATTGAAGCGAGGAGGATTACGGAGGTGACGAGACGATGACGTGCCATCACTCGTTTCGCTTTTTCAGTTAGCGATTCTTTATGTGCTCTGATGGGCAGGTAATTGCGATATGCCAGTACGTCATCTCGGAGATCTTCAACTGTTTGATAACGCTGTAAAGCCGATACATCCAAGGCTTTGGAACAGATGGATTCGAGACGTTTGGGTACGGATGGTCTAAGTTCACGAGCATGAGGTATATGCCCAGCTTGTATATCGTTTAGTACTGTGCGGATATTTTTGGCTCTGTCGCCTTTAAATCTGGGTGGCCTGCCAGTGAGAATCTCAAATAGGATCGCGCCCAGAGCATATACGTCGGTGCGTTGGTCCATCTCGTCGGATGCCCCGCGAGCTTGCTCGGGAGCCATGTAGTTTGGCGTACCCATTACGCGACCCGGCCTGCTTTGATCCTTCAAAGTGTTAGGATCGTCATCAAGGGCGGTGGACGATGTAGTTGCGAGTCGTTTGGCAAGTCCCCAATCAAGCACTAAGACTTCACCAAATTCGCCTATTGCAATATTTTCGGGTTTCAGGTCCCGGTGAATGATTCCCCGCGAGTGGGCATAGGCCACAGCGTTGCAGATATGCTGAAAAATGTCGAGGAGCGGATTAATATCCTTCTCGGAATCGAAAGCCTCATGGTGGCGATGAATCATATCCGCAAATGTGTCCCCGCGCACATATTTCATCGTGTAGTAAGGTTGCCCCTCTGTATCAGCGTTTAGCCCGTAAACGGGGACGATATTCGGGTGTTCCAAGCCGGCAGTGACCTGTGCCTCGTGTAAGAAACGATCCTTCGTACTGTCGCCGGCATTATTGTCTCTCAATTGCTTGAGAACGATTTCGCGCTGTACTGCGTGATCCTTTGCAACCCAGACTTTGCCGAGGCCACCTTCGGCAAGAAACCGAGTGATCGCTAAAGTGTCATCAAAGTTTCGATTAGCTAACTCACGATCAATGACATGGCTATCGGATCCGAGGTCTTCGTTTGCCTGATCAATAGTTGAAACTTTACTGGATGACGATTCTATCAAGCCGTTTAGAAATGGCTGTAGTTGTTTCTTTTGTGTTGAGGACAATGGGCTGTCGTCGCCTAATAAGCGGGAAAGTTCAATTGCAAAAGTTTGGGAATCTTGGGCAATGGTGTTTTCGGGGTCGAGCGTTGCTCCGAAATCCGGCATAATCGCCTCGAGCAATTCAGCAGCCCTTACGAGGCTGGCATCATCGCCGGCTTCAAGCAGTGCCAGTAATCTGTCAAATTTGATCATGGCGTCGCCTCTTGTTCTTTAAGCGACTGGTAAATCAATTCAAACAACAATAATTCCGGAGAGAGGCTCTGAAGATTGTGGGTGTTAGTAAAAGGTAGTCGATTAGCGAGCCGAGAAAGACTTTGACGTGTTGAGGTAGAGTCGAGATAGCCGAGTGATAGAGCCAAGGCATTGAGTGGTGCCAGAATGTTCTTATTCGGAGTGTTCTGTAATTGGCGGGTGAGCGATTCGTAGGCCTCTGTGTTTGATAAACGCAGTGTAAGTAACGCTGCAGTGCGAAGAACCGTAACATTGCTCCGAAACGCGTTGGAGGAATCTGCATAGATCTGATACGCAGCGTCGTGTAAGGCCTTGTCTGTTAAGGACAAGGCTGCAGCATTAAGGAACAAGAGTTTATCTGCGGGTGAGGCCGACGTTACACGGGGCAATTGCTCCTTCAGAAATAGATCCGCTTCAGTGTGCCTGTCATCCAATCGCAGAAACGCTGCCTTGAAAAATGCCTGACGAAAACTGAAGTTCATTTGCAGTGAACCATCAAGTATCTCGATGGCCTTCGTCCAATTCCCGGCATTAGCTGCAGCTGTAAGCAGTTGTTCTGTTGACACGGCGATCTCACCGGACGCCAAAGACTCAAAGTGCGCACTTGCTAATTCTTTTGGCATGTGAATGGCGTTGTGCTTAATCCAGTCGAAGCGTAATGCAGCTTTTGTCGCGTCACTCGATTGACGGGCCAAAACGTCGATAGATATTTGCCGTGCAACTGATTTGGATTCGGTAATGCCGATACTCGAGAGATACTCCAATGCGACGTCCAGAAAATCTGAGCGATTCATTGATTGGAATAAGCGAACTGCATTATCCCTGAATAATACTGGGTGCTGGTCTTCAGCATTGCGTAAGAGTTGGGTAGTACCTGAACCTGACGTGGCTATTTCCACGAAATGAAGTGTTGTTAAGTCATAAATGCCGACCGCGCCGGAATTTGCATATAGAACCAGAAGGCCATCGATCGGGGAATGTGTTAAATCCGTTAGCGTGTGGTTCGTTTTGCCAACTTCATAGACATTACCGGTTTTCAGCTCGATATGGAGTAATCGGCCATCTTTTGTGACTGCATAGAGATCTTGGTTGGCAGCTTGCATCCCAACGACTTCACCCGAAAACGTATGCGAATTCTGCAGTACGCCCGTTTGGGAATGAAATAGCTGTACATGCGAAACAGGGAGGGAATCGGCAGCGGTCACAAATGCATAGGCTGCCCGGGTTGCCGATAATGCGGTGACTGTTTCGGTGACGTCTTGGGAAGGTGGAAGGTTTACGAGTTTCGTGGTGTTGATGTTATAAAGTTGCCGCAACACAATATCCGGATTTGTCTTAGACGCGGATTCAATATAGAGGAGTTGATCTGTTAAAAAGTTCGTTTGATGTACTGCCGCTCCAAACCAATCAAGTCGAGGTGCAATCGTGTTGGTTTGTAAATCGACTAAGTGTACGGTCCGGTCCCGACTTGCAGTCGCTAGATATCTGCCGTTCGGTGATACGGAAAACGCAGTGACTGGTCCTGCATGCTGAGTAATGGGTCTGGTAGGAATCGCATCTACAGCAAAGAAAAAGACGCGATGTTGTTTATCAGTCAGGATATTCTTCATGCCAGACCGAATCACCTGCAATGGCGGGGATACGTCCAATGTGCCCTGCGTTATATCCATGACAGTTCCGCCACGATCGGTATCCAATGACAGGTGTACTAGTTGCCCTGAATTACTGATGGCGATGGAGTCGGTAGTGAAGTTGGAGCCTGCAAAGGATGTAGGAAAAAACGGCAGCATTTTTATGCTTGGACTATTTACGGATAAGTACGGATGCCAAACCTGTATGACATCGCCATGGTGCACGAACAGGCGGTCATTTTGGTGCGCGATTCCAATAGAGGTGCCTTGTAAATAAGGGGGCGTGGGATGACATAGTGACTCGCCAGATTGAGAGTTGATCAAATGAACCTGACCAATCCAATCCGTTACCAAAAGGATTCGTGAATCCTTGCTAAATTGCACGGATGTTAGGGGATGAGAAAAGCGGCGAGGTTGAAATCGTAGCTGGCGATCATTTCGGTATACGTGGAGGTAGTTGTTGCTGGTGCATAGGGCCAATTCATCGTGTGTGCTTGTCCAGGCCGTCGCCGTTATACGGTTTTTGTAACTCGCGTTTGGTCCTGTAAAGTATCCGCCAATTGAGTTATAGGCACTAACATTCCACTGGTATCCAGAACCGTTGGCCGTAACGGTGAGCAGTGTGTTGTTGTCAGCAAAAGTGCAAGATGAAACAGATATTGGATGATTGATTTCATCAGTCAACGGTAAAGCGGAGGTGGTTTCCCAAACGCGTGCGGTTTTGTCTGCTGAAGCAGTGGCAATGCGACTGGAATCATCTGAGAAATTGAAGTCAGCAATCCGCGAAGCATGCTGAATTGCATCTTCGAACAATTCACGCTCGCGTGTAAGCACGCTCAGTGTTTGGGGTGAAGTAGAGAAGGCTGTGTCAGCTGCATTGGATACCCGCATCGTGATGATCTCCGCAGTCAGTTTTACTTCGTGTATTAACGCTTGATCCCGTACTGAATACGTCGCAAGTACAAAATCTGAGTCATTCACATGGAGCACGCTTGCAAATCGTAAGTCACTGGAAATGGCCGCTCTTATCGCACCAGGCTGTATTTGGAATTCGACTAAGGTGGTCGGCGGATCGGTTGCAATGGTCTTAATAAAGCTCTCATCGCCTCTGGACAAAACACTAGTTGCAAAAGTAGCGTTGTTATCGAAACGCATCGCGAGGGAAGTTCCGTCGATCGCTATGAGCGCACCCGGCAGAGGGCTATTGCGTAAGATCCCATCGATACGGGAATTTAGGTCGTTCCTTAGTCCCGTTGTGTGTGGAGTATCTGGATTTGCGCGTAAGAGTTCGCCGGCGAACACCAGACGGGACAACGCGCTCGTAGGGTCATCCTGGGATAGGAGCCTTAATGAATCGGTGATGGCATCGCGTGCTTGCACCTCGTTGGACTCATGTTGACGCCTTGTTAATTCAAGGCGGGCAGTTTTTGCAGCGGCTGCAGCGACAGCTTCTGTTTCCGTAGCGCGATCAGCTTGTTGCCTGGCACTAATTGAAATGCTTGTCTGATTCATTAGCTCCAAAGTAGCCTCACGTAATTCTTCGGCTGCAAGCTCATCAGCCATTGATTCTTTGGTTAATTCGATTTGTTGCTGTTGTGCTAATTTGGCGGCCAATACTGCCTGCTTCTCTTGGGTGGTGGCCTCCTCGATGGCTGTATCCAGTTTGGAAATCTGTTCAGCCAAAGCTGTCTGTTGCTGTTCGAGGCGAGTGTTGGTTTGGTTGAGTAACAGTCGCGCGTTGCGTACACCTGACGCGATGTAGAGGAAAGTTACTCCGATTACGAGTGTGATCGCTAATGCCGCCGCGACCTGCTTTCGGTGTTTTCGGAGAAATCGCGCGCAGCCGTATGAAAATGGCTCCTTAACATGGTGCAACGGAGTACGGTGAAGCCAAGCGATCAGATCAGAACGTAATGCAGTAACGGAATCGAATACAGTGGAGACTTCCGAGGCGTTCTCTGGATTAAATCTTCCTAGTATGCGAAGTTCCGCCTTGGGGACTTGGGGTGTTGACTGGAAATGGCGGTGAACTGCGGCGACTATTTCAAGAACCCCTAAAGCGTCTTGTAGGAAATCATCTACAGACGCGTCGGCGGTGGCATGTTCCCAGGATTCTAGTTGGACTTCGTGAAAGTCGCCGACAATAATATTGTCAGAGTTTACTGACCCGTGTGCGATATTCTTACTGTGTGCAAAAGCCAGTGCATCGCAAAGAGAAATCACAATGTTCAAGGCTTGCCGTAATGCTCGTGGGGTCGCCTGGGACTCGGAAATCCATTGAGAGAGAGGTGTGCCTGAATTAAACCGATATATAACCGCCGGTGAATCACCTTCGGCGATAATCGAATAAACGGGTGCAATGTTCGGATGCTCCAGTCCGCCCACCAAACGGCCCGAGGTTAGAGTCTTTGTATTTTCGGCGTCAGCTGGCTGCAACAATACATCGCGTTGTGCATTTAAATCTTTTGCTAACCAATATTCGTCTCCATTTGGCCGCGTAATCCTCTTAACGCGTTGGAATCTGCGTGCTTCTGAAATAGGCCGAAACACATCGGCGGTGGTATCTCGACTATCACTTTGCTCAAGTGATGATCCGAGTAACGAATGATTTGGGTCGATCGTGACATCGAGCGTGGTTGCCTCGAATTGGATCGTTAAAATGTCCAGAAGTTCGGCGTACTGATCCGGGGATAAGAGTTTGGAGAGTTGCTCTAGTTCAAGGTTCTGATCCTCGCGATCAAATCCGATCTTGTCATCAGTGATGGCGGCGCGCAGAGCCAGCGCCGCTTGTTGAAAGGACATTTTCCTTTCAGCGAGACGTGAAAGGATTTCGGGTATTCGATCTCCGGATTCTGTCACGCGCTATCCAACCATTGCGAATCATAATGACCGCTGAAGTGTAATCAATTCATCAATCTTGATGAATATGAATTTGATAGCTGGCTATTTCTTGTTACGTGCCGGTAAACCGTATTTTCCTTGAATATCTACTTGAGATTCGGACCAACGTTTGATGATGAGATAGCCAGGATCATCCGGTTGGTAACGGCGTCCGCCCTGATGGCCGTCTTCTTTTACCGATTGCACGTTCAGCGGCTTACGTAACAACTTGCTCATTGGCAGATCCTTGGGTTCTACACGGTGCTGAAGAATGCGATAGTTCACGAGCAATTGTTTTGTGTCGAGGAAACCGACCTGATCAGGTGCGAATAGCTCAAGAGACGGAACGCGTCCGGGTTTACCATGGCAAATCATGCAACTTCGTTCATCACCACGCAGTACTTTGGTCATTTCAGGAATTACAAAGTCCCGGAAATAAACGATATTGTTGTAATAGTCATCCGGTACGACCGGATTGCCGCCTCCATCCAGCTCAAGCCCATGATCAGGCTCTGCCTTGATTGCCGCGATAAGCGATTTTTTAAAGGCATTCGTACTTTGCGAAAGAACTTTTTTAGCGTTTTCGACAACCTTCTTGTCTTTTTCAAACTCCACAAGGGTCGCGAGGGCTACGAGAATCTCGGGGTTGCGACGTAGTGCAGTCTTATTGGCAAGATCCGCTGCACGTGTACGGTTGCGTGAATCTGCGTTCTCAGCCAATTGCGATACAAATAACTGCAATGCGCGAGTACGTAGTTCTTCAAAGGGATCAACGGGAGGTACTTTATTTGGATCTACCTTGGCTTCAGGTAAATCGCGTTTGAATTCAAGGATCCAAGAAACCTGTTCAAGCCAAAACCGTGCCTCCGCATTATTTACGTCTCCAAACGGGAATGCTTCCGCCACGTTCTGGAAATGCATGTCTGGGTTTTCCCCAATGGCGCTTCCAAGATTCTCGGCGATATACCAAGCGGCCAGAGTCTCGCGTTCCGCGTCGGCCTTGGTCTCTGAATCTTGCAGCCCGTCGATTTCGGACTGAGTCTTGAATTTACCGAGCTTTGGAATGATGAATGCAAGGATTTCATTTTTCTGTTCTTCCGTCTCCGGTATGATCCATCGAACTTTGGAATACATCTTCAGGATGGGAGCAGACAATTCCGGTCGTCGTGGCGGTTCATAGGCGCCACGCCAGAGTTGTGCATACATCGGCTCAAGTTGTTCAGGAACTGCGATAAGCGAGACCAGTCGCGGATCGGAAATGCTGGCGGAGGCAAGTGCTCTGAAACGCTCCGGTCCGTTGATCGTATAGTCAACTAGTTTCGCTTGTAATACTTCATCCGGAATGTTTGCCGCTCCTTCCAGAGTGGCCTTGAACATTTCGCCGTAGCGGTGATCTTCAGGAAGCGCTTCGGAATAGGCAAGTTGTGCGAGAACCGCTTCCGCAAAAAGGCTATCTGCAAATGGGGTGGAATAACCGAGTTGTCCAGGTCCACCGTCGCCACCACGTGTTTGGTAGAAAGTCGAGGCAACGGCAACCAGGCGTTGTGAGAGTCGTTTGTATAAGACCTCGTCATTTTCCTCTGCGTCGCGCATCTCGTCGCGTAGTGCCAGGATGAGATCCTGTAGTTCTTTGTATTGATGTTCTTTTGAACTGTTGGCGATGTGCCCATTAACGACAAATAACGCATGGCTCTGGTAACGAATTGCGTTGTCAACGAGCTCATTGGATTCTGAGCGTTTAAGAAGGTCGACCCAGGCCGAGTTAATCGCAGTGCGGATTGGGGGGTTCCAAACCCACCATTGCCATGACGCCCGTGTAGCCCAACCACGAACACCTGGTGCCGGATCATGATTCATGGCGTTACCCAATAATTCGGCGAGCTTATCAAGAGACATTTGAGATTCGGGCATTACGGAGTCAACTTCCATAAACAACGCGCGAATCGCCGCCTCTCGAGTGCGGTCATTATCATCCTTAGCGAGCTCAATAATCACCTCCCAGCCGGTGTCATTGATTAGCGTTTGACGGAATCCCCAATGGGCTGCTTCACGAACTAATTTTGAATGATCTTGTATCCCCTTGGCTAATCCATCAACGCCATCGGCCGTCGCGGTGCCGCCAAGACCAATCATCGCCCAATACCGTACAAAGGCGCTGTCGTGGTCGGCTGCGTCCATGAATACAGAAACAAACCTCGGATCGCCTGTTACACTCGCATCATGCACTCGCCGTATGGCCTGCGCCAGCGACTCGTTCTCCGCCGCGTTAAATTGGTTGTCCTGATAGGCGGGTGGCTCAACCGGGAAGTAGCGAGAAAGCGCGTGGAGTGCATAGCTCGTGGACACAAATCCGGTTTTTGAAGCAACCTTCCACATTCCCGTAGGCTTTTGCATGGATAGTAGTTTTGCAATCCCTTTGGCTACCGTCGGGTCATCTTTTGAAATTCCTGCCGCGTGGAATGCGATGATTGCAGTGGAGGTAGGCGATGGATCCGCCGTTTTTGACTGAGTCGTGTAGCTGCCATCATCCTGTAGTACTCCGGGATCAAAACTCCAACCACCATCTTCGAGTTGGAGTTTTCTTAGGCGATCTAGATCCTCTGCGACTTGCGTATCTATTTTTGACTGCAGATCCTTTGCCGCCGCAATTGTGGTCGTGAGTTCTTCTGTTTCAACTCCTTCTTCTTTTGCAATCCTCTCGGCGGCGGCAATATAGTCTGCTGGAAAAAATCGCCGAAAGAACTCCACTCGATGACCAAAATCATCACAATATTTCAAATTGATTTTGAGCATTCGGCGTGCTTTATCTTCCATGCCGTGGAAGTATCGGACATCTCCAGTGCGCTTCCACATCTCAAAGAGAATTTCCCCGGCGTAGTTATAGACGACACCCTGTCCAACGTTTGCACCTGGACCAGCAGCATTAATGCCACCTGGATCTGCTGTTAGTAAGACGTAGTTTGCCACACGTGTGGACTGTTTGGATTGCAATTTGCGAGCGGGGAAGGTTCGCTCTACGGATATTGCAGCATGCCCTGCAACCCGTGTGCCGGCAGGTCCATCACCTAAATCAAGTGGTGCGAGGCTGGTGTTGTTGGCAGCGTCTTTCAGAACGTTTGTGGGCCGTAGGCTTTGGTAACAGGTGTTAATTAAATGCCGAAACAACTGTACGTTTTGAGGACGGTATCCAAGTTCGAATGGAATAGACGGGCCCCAAACGCCTGATTGCGTATGACAACTCATGCAATTCGTGCCTAGAAGGTTGCCCGAATCGCGAATCCGTCGTTCTACGCTTGCACCGCGAGGACGATTAGTTAACCAAGAGTCAACCTGACCAATATGGTCGTATAGTCCGTGTTTAACGGCTTGTACCGGGTCCTTGAAAGGTGCAGGTTTTACGATACGTAATTCGAGTCCATAGGCGGGAGAATTTGCTTCGACGCGAAGGAAGTAGGTTGTACCCGGTTTAAGGTTTCGGTTGATCGCAATTCGGTGTTGTTCTTCTTGTTGATGGTTGCGCTCATTTTCATTTTTCCCTTCGTCGTACTCAACGAGTCCATATAATCGACCACCTTCGCTTGTGGTTGCGCCACTGTCGAGTGCCTGTTGCGTAAACGTATATACACGCATCCGCGCCGCTACTTGCTGATCGGGGATCGAAAGACAAGCGGTAAAGAGGCGTGCTTGCTCCTCGCTGAATTCGAATCGATACCAATCATCCCCGCTACGACCAACTTCCCCGTTATCAAAGTATTCAATGTCATCAGCACTGCCTACGAGATTCAGCGTGTAGTCTTCAGGCGTGTCTCGTAAGGCAATCAATTGCGCTTGCTCAGGAGTATCGTTTGGTTCAAGGTCGATAAGATAATGTTCGTCGGTCCCCGATAGCTCGATGGGGTGCCATCGTACGGTAACATCAGACGTGGCATCTTTCGGCCACTGAATACTGTCGGTTACTTTTACAATGTTCGGTGCACTACCTTTTTCTCTCCATCGTTCTTGGCGAAAGAGATCTACCGATCCATTTTCCTGAGTAATAGATATTCGATACGTTCCTGATACTGGAGCACGGTATGCAAGGAACACATCACTGTCCAATGCATGCAGAAGCTTGTCCCAGCTGGCGGTGGGTGCAGTGTAAATGCCAAAGGCATCGACCGCACGTGGTTGATCCTGATCGGATACATGGGGTGCATTAGCCTTGTCGTCGGTTTGGATTAAATCCCAGCGAACTCGTAGGCGGGCATTGTCGGGAAGTTGTGACGGAGATGCGATTGCAGCATGCAATTCAATAGCCTGTCCCTTTTCCAGCCAGACTGTTTTTTCCACTCCCGTATTGGATACGGTAAGTGTAAGCGAGTCGGATTTCGTCAGATCTAAGTCTGCCGCATATAGGCTGAATAGGTTCGAGCAGAAAAAAACAACAAATAAAACCGCGGCGGGGATGTTTTGAATCATGTTTCGCATGGGATAAAACGACTCGATAAAGGCACATACAACTTTTGTTCTCAACCTTGATTATAATTTTTGAACAGAAGTCATGTAACACGATGCCGTAAATTTGAGGGATAAATGAAATCAATAATTAGAAATATTATTGCCTGTCTATTCGTCTCGTTAATCTTTTGCACTCCAAGTCACGCAAAAACGTTTCTTTACGTGTCTCTTCCGGATGAATCCGAGATTGCGATCTTTCGAGTTGATGAAGCGAATGGTGGCCTTGAGCAGACGTCGACCATCGCGTTACCTTCGGATCCAGGTCCGTTGTCCGTATCACATGACCGAAAGACAATGTATGTGTCGTTGCGGACTGCAGGGCGATTGGCCTCATATCGCACTGACAATGATTCCGGTGAATTGACGCTGTTAAATATTGTTGATGTAGATGAGGACCCCGCGTATCACTGGCAGGATCGCACTGGGAAATGGCTTCTTTCAGCGTATTACGCGACTGGACGGGTGGCGGTACATGGTCTGCAGAATGATGGCGCTTTTGATACTAATGTTAAACCGCGATGGTATAACACGGCGGATAAAGCACACTACATTGAAGGCGATGACAAGAACCGAACAGTCTTAGTGCCACACACAGGGTCCAACAAGATATTCCAATTCAATTTTGATTCTTCAACGGGTGTATTGAAATTGAAAGAAGGCGGCGTGTTGAACACTGGTGAACAGACTGGTCCACGGCATATCCAGTTCCATAAAAATGGAAAATGGATCTATGCTGACTATGAGCAAGGCAACGCTGTTTCGTTGTTAAGACGAAGTAATGGATTATTAGCTACGAAACAGATCGTTCCATCGGTGCCTGAAACTTGGAACGGTGGTGGCGCGTGTGCGCAATTACTCTTATCGCCTGACTCGCGTTTTCTATATGTTGCAAATCGAGGGCATAACAGCATTGCCGGATTCGAGATCAGCAAAAAGAACGGCCAGCTTTCTCCGATTGGGTTCTTTGCAACGGAGGCTAATCCTCGCAGTTTTGCAATCCATCCGAATGGCCGCTGGTTATATGCCGGCGGACAGGATACCGGCAAACTGGCAGTGTTCGATCGGAACCGCGATAACGGCACGCTCCTAAAACGCGAGACTGTAGATGCAGGGATACGACCATGGTGGCTGCAGCTAGTGAAATACTGATGCTACAGAGGTTCCGTTATCTAACTGATTAGCTGAATAATTCAGTCTTAACTGATCCATGTACATCGGTCAGGCGATAATCTCGCCCAGCATGTTTGAACGTGAGTTTTTCATGGTCAAGACCAAGTAAGTGCAAAATCGTCGCGTGAAAATCATGTACATGGCAACGGTCTTTGGCGACAGCAATCCCGTGCTCGTCAGATTCTCCATAAGTGATTCCGCCCTTCAGTCCCGCTCCTGCCATCCACGAGGAAAATGCCTGATGATGATGCTCGCGACCGGGATGGTTATTATCCACTTGGTATGGAGTTCGGCCAAACTCGGTCGTCCATACAACTAGCGTGTCATCAAGCATTCCACGTTGTTTGAGGTCGGTAATGAGTGCAGCAATAGGTTGGTCCACGTTTTTAGCAAGACGACCGTGATCTGCCATGTTTCCATGACTATCCCAGTTTCCTGATGAACCGGTATCGATTAATTCAATAAACCTGACTCCGCGTTCCGCGAGGCGTCGACCAACGAGACATTGCCAGCCATACCCAGTATTGGTGTCCTCATCAATGCCATAGAGATCTAAGGTGTGCTGGGATTCCTGTCGAATATCAAAGGCTTCGGGGGCGACGTATTGCATTCGAAAAGCTGTCTCAAGGGCCTGGATCTGGGCCTCCAACGCGGCATCATGTGGCCGTTCGGCCAGGCGGGCTCTATTTCTAGATATAAGCCGTTTCATTTCAAGCTCTTGCAACCGACCGTTGTTGCCACGGGGTGCGACGTTTTCAATCGGATTGGGCCCCGGAACAATATGGGTGCCCTGATGCGTTCCAGGCAGAAAGTCATTTCCCCAGGTTTGCGGGCCCGCATAGGGTGCGGACGGTGCTAAGACCATAAATGACGGCAGGTTTTCATTTTCAGTACCTAAACCGTAGCTTACCCAAGAGCCGATCGATGGCCTGGCGAATGTCCACGACCCCGTGTGCATTCCGAGGGTACCTTCGTAATGGTTCGTGTGATCTGATTCCAACGAGTTAATGACACATAGATCATCCACGATATTGCGCATATGAGGAAAAAGGTCACTGACCATTACTCCTGATTTACCGCCCGGACGAAAATCCCAGTCTGGCTTCTTCAGATGTCGCGTGAAATCGCCGTTCGCGCCTTGCCAGTTGTCTACGGTAATTGTCTTTTCGTCATCGGAAAATAACTTTGGTTTGTAATCAAAACTATCGACGTGGGAGACGCCACCGGTGAGGTACAGAAAAATAACACGATTGGCACGGGGTGTGTGGTGTGGTTGGGCTGAGGTCGCGCCATTTGCGTTTTCCCCAAGCAGGGCGTTTAACGCGATAGCGCCAAATCCACCGCCGGCCCTTGCTAACATGTCTCGTCGATTAAACATTGGAACTAAGTTCTTTCGAGTGTTATTCAATTGTCAAAAACTCGTTGCTCGTAATCAATATCCGGCTGAGCGCCGACCAAGCTCGAAGTTCTAATTCATCATCATCGAGCATCTGGGTGGCTAGTTCTTCCCCATAAGAGCTGAGGAACGATAGATCCTCTTCAAACTCCTTGTCCGATGGTCTGCGGGTGAGTGTTCGTTCGTAGAGCGTGTTTAAACGTTCATTGTCGTTGGTCGTATGGGCTATTACCAGTTTCGCGGTCTCTGTTGCCTGATCGTGTACGACGTCACTGTTTAGCAAATAGAGAGCCTGCGTTGGCACGGTTGTTTCTACTCGTACCGGGGTGCTCGCGTTTGTATCTGCACCATCAAAGAGGGACAAAAATGGGTGGCGTCTTATTCGCTGAGTCATTAGGTATATGCTGCGATAATCATTGTCATAATTTCCATAGAATGGGGCGTGTTGAGAAAATCCCCAGGAACTAACGGCAGGGAAGGGGTGCGCTCCACCCATGCTAGGATCGAGCACGCCAGATACGAACATCCACGAATCTCGAATGTTTTCAGCCGGAATACGACGGGCATTGAATTTCCATACAAGGCGGTTCGCGGGGTCGTGAGTGTCGTCTACGGATGAATTCACACTAGATTGTCTATAAGTGGCAGATTCAAGGATGAGGTGATGAATGTGATTAATATTGAATCCGGAATCGATAAATGACTGTGCGAGAAAATCCAGCAATCGCGGATGTGACGGAGTGTTACCACGCGTTCCAAAATCATTTGGAGTCAACACGAGGCCGCGCCCAAAGTGATATTGCCAAATACGATTTACCATCACTCGAGCGAGTAAGTGCTTATTGTCATCGATAACCCAACGTGCGAGGTCAAGCCGCCCGCTTGAGTTGGAGGGGTCTGACAACTCATGTCCACCGAGAATTTCGATGTTGCGACGGGGTACTTCCTCGCCGAGCCTGTCCCGTTCACCGCGGATGCGAATTTGTGCATCGGAAATGGTGCCTTCGGTGACCCCGTAAACCTTTGGACCATCCGGAGCTTCCTTGTGGACGCTAATCGCCTTGGTGACTTCTATCATTCGTGCGTTGAGCTTGGCCAACTCTCGGCCTTGATCACCTAACTGTTGCTTGTCGGGTTGAACCGTTGGTTTCCAGTCTCGACACATCTGCTCGGTCGGCTCGAAGAACCACCAAAGGCCGCCATTGGTTGCTTTGAGCGGATTTGTAAAAGTACGTCCCTCGGCGGCAGCTAGGAAATCCCTTTTCAAAGACCAGGAGACTCCCTGTGCATTGGTTATCGTGAGATCAAGTTCAGTTAGGTCGCAACCGTGATTTATTTTCGGATCAAAGGTAAATAGCAGAATATCGCCTGCGTCTAGCTTTATCCGTTCATTCTCTGCAGTTGAGTAGTTTGCACTGCCGTTGGCCTCAATGGATTTATCGGCAATAGCCTGCAGACCTGTCTTGGATAAGCGTGATAGGTGCCAATGCACGGAGTCTCCGCATAGGTGCGCGTCAATTGCCTCGACGGTTACCGCATAGTCGCCCATTGCCGGGACGGTCCACGCCGTCGCCATTCCTGTGTTGTTCGAAGGGTGTATGACAAGGTTACCCGGCGGAACCCTACCCGGAATCTTAATTTCCTCTTCAGAGATATTCACACCGATGGAGCATTCTTTTTGTCGATTGAGTCGACAGACAAAAAAGCCGGCGTTTCCATCCGCGTCATATACTGTTTCAGCTAACGGTGAATTGAATAGGTTATGAGCGTAAGGATTGGAACGCACGACAGCGGATAACTCCGTGCCGTGTGTTTTTGTAAGAGTCGTAATTGGTTTGGGACTGATAATTACATTATCAATTTGTCGAGGTGGTGTGTTTCCGGGAACGTGTCCAAATCGATCCTGGAAAAACATGTCAAGCGTGCCATCCCAGCCTTGATCCATTTGCACATTTGAAAAATGCTGATGCGTGTCCGATGTGGAAAGGCTCACATCGTAAGTTCGGGCTCCTAGATTGAGCTGTACATTTACGTTGTACCATTCACCGACTTCCAAATCTGCTACGTGACGATACTGGTCGTGATCCCAAATCGCGATTCCACCGTTTGCGATACTGATCATCGCGGCAGCTGATATTCCTGGCCCTTGGCCCCAATAAAAACGAAACGCACCGTCACCGCCTTCGAGAACCTTGAAGTCAATGTTGCTGAAGTAATGGTTAGTCGTATCTACATTGAGTGCCGGATCGATCGCTCTTGAGAAACTTAGGTTTTTACTACCGCCTGCGATGTTTAATCCTAAGGTTCCAGATGGCAATGCATTTTTGAAAGGGCTTTGAGCAATCTTGCTTACGTTAACCCCGTCGGCTGCTTTCCATGGCATGCCTAGTTTGCTTTTATCCTTTTGCAATTCAAAACCAGCATCGAATGCAATTAACGCAGCGCCAGCGGCATCCAATTCGCTTTTGCGTTCTTGTATGTCGGACAGTTCGTCTTCTAATACGGTGAGTTGTTGTGCTCGCTCAGATAAGGCGTCTGTGGCTTCCTGCGGGGATATTGCGGATGGGAAGGCACTCGGCTGCTTGGTACCTTCGCTCCCCGGGTAGGCATATGTGGTCGATTCAAAAATGCCATAGAGTGCGTAGTAATCTTCGATGGTGACCGGATCGTATTTGTGATCGTGGCATCTTGCACAACCAAGGGTGAGTCCGAGAAAGGACTGCCCAACCGTGTCAATGGTGTCCTGAATCGTCAAGTGATGATAGTTTTCGGGGTCAAAACCGAAACGCCGTGATATCGCAAGAAAACCGGTGCCGGTGATGGATTCCGTATACGCAGCTCCCGACTTATTCTTTGCAAGGATGTCGCCGGCAAGCTGTTCAGCAACGAATTGATCATACGGCTTGTTTTGCATAAGAGAGCGTATGACATAATTGCGATATTTATAGGCTTCACGAACAGGGTAGTCTCCCGTTTCACCTGCGGTGTCAGCATATCGTACGATGTCAAGCCAATGGCGACCCCATTGCTCTCCGTATTGTTGGCTGCTCAGTAAGGAGTCTATGAGTGGACGATATAAAACGGAGAGGCCCTTTTCTCGCACATCGGCAATAATTTCTGGACGCGGTGGGAGACCCGTGAGATCTAGATGCAGCCGACGCAACAACGTAAGGTCATCCGCTGGTTTGGCAGGTTGGAAGCCCTGTTTGACCATTCTTGCGAAGATATACCTGTCAATGTCATTGAGAGACCAAGGATCATTTGGATTCTGCGGCGGCGCGGCGGCGTCTAACGGTTGGTATGCCCAATGTCTTTTTTCAGAGTCCGTTGGTGGTCCGCTACGCAATGCATTTGTCGGCTTGTCTCCAAACCACGGTGCACCAATTGAAACCCATTTTGTTAAGACTTGGATCTCCGCCGCCGTCAACTTATTTTCCGGAGGCATCTGCGTGTCACCCGAATAGTTGATTGCTTCAACAAGTAGGCTTTGATCGGGTTCGCGGGGCACGATTGCTGAGCCGCTGTCACCACCCTTCAAAATTCCGTCAATGTGATCAAGCCTTAGGTTACCCTCTTGTTTTTTCGGTCCATGGCAATTGATGCAGGCTCGCAGGAGTAACGGTCGTACTTCGTTTTCGAAGAATGACTGGTTATCGGCAGCGGCAAAAGCTGAGCAGATAGTGCTGAACAAATAGACGGCGAGCGAGAGTGGCAGCAGGGAGGGAGAGCATGTCATGGCCTTAATTTTAGCTGATTGATGTGATGAGATATGCACCAATCGTGGCTAATATTGCAAAAAGTAACGTAAACCAAAAGCGCTCCATGTGTACTACGAATAGTTGTATATAGCGTTCTTCAGCTAACTGGACTTGAAACGAGGCATACGCCATTTTCCATAGGGCACCGAGCGGAAAAATAAACAATATGGTACAGAACATTGCTCTGTTAGAGTTCACTAATGGATCGGTCACGTTGTAACCTCCAGGTACCTCCAATAGATTTAGTAACAGTGCCGTCATACCAATAAGGGAAACAATCGCGAGCGGTAATAATGCCAGCCGACTGCGGCGGATATGGAGATATAACGACGCTGGAGCCACTGATTCATTTGCTGCAGGAAGGGCCGGCACGGGTGTGTCGATTGTCTCCTCTTCTTGAGAATCCATTAGCGACGGTATTTCGATCAAGGCTGGTTTCCATGTATCTCGCCATTCGGGGCGTATCAGCGTCGCATTTTCGCTATACGGCGGAGATGATAACATGTCCAAAAGGTCTGCATAATTGACCGGTCCGAGTTCCTCTCCTTCATGTGTTTTGATATACCACTTACCGGACACTTTATAACCCTTCAGCAATTTAGCACTTGTCAAAAGGGTTATCATACAGCACTTCGTTGAGCTTCATCAGTGGAATTGTCGTTAGTGTATAAGGAACAGACTTCATGACGGATCTCGGAAAACGCACACCTTATTTCCGCAATAGTTATACGCCGGAATGCCTTGGTCGCCGGAGGGCGGATGTGTGCAGTCGACTGGGTAACGGACACTTCGTTGTGCTCGCGGGAAACACGACAACCGGTGCTTTTGATTATTTCCGCCAGTTTAATGATTTCTATTATTTGACTGGCATTGAAGTGCCACACGCATATCTGTCCCTTGATACTACAACCGGAAACTCGACACTCTATTTACCAAACCTTGATGCAAAAATGGAGCGATCGGAAGGGGCGATGCTATCGGTCGAAGATGCAGAGCTTGTCAAACAACTGACCGCCGTTACTTGGGTGAACGACCGTAACAGTTTGAAGGCGGATATGCAGGAGCATGGCTGCGTCGCAGTGTCCAGGCTATATGGAGAAGGCGCCCAGGTTTGTCAGGATGTGGTGCGTCACCAGATTCACGCGTATGCGGACGATCCGATTCGTGACTTTACTTCGACTGCTGAAACGTTGGAATGTGTAGCAAAGGACTGGGGCGTTGAAGTTAACAACGCGTCTGACGTCGCGGACGTCCTTACCTCTTTGCGTGCCAATAAAGATGCGGAAGAACAGAATTGGATGCGTATTGCGGGTGATCTGACAGCAGAAGCGGTAATGCAAGCGATGTGCAGTACGGAGCCAGGCGTCAAAGAGTCGGACTTGGCAGCCACTGCAAGTATGGTTTTTAGTGTGAATGGTGCCTTAGGACCAGGGTATCGCGCCATCGTAGCTGCGGGAGAGAATATCTGGAATGCGCATTATTTCCGAAATAACAAGACTCTCGTTTCGGGAGAGCATGTGTTGATGGACTTTGCCCCGGACGTGCATTATTACACAAGTGATATTGGTAGAGTGTGGCCTGTGAACGGTACATATGATGATTTGCACAGGGAATTGTATGGCTACATCGTGGAATACCATAAGGTATTAAAACGTCATATTAAGCCGGATCTTATGCCTGCAGTCGTGATGGAAAATGCCGCTGAAGAGATGAAAGATCTCATCGACCGGTGGTCATGGAGCGAAGAAGCGTTTAAAGCGGGAGCTGTTGAGGCACTATCATTTAAAGGACATTTGTCCCATATGGTTGGAATGGCTGTACATGATTTTGGAGATTACCACGACCGACCATTAGTACCTGGCTGCGTATTCGCACTGGATCCACAAATGTGGATCCCATCACATCGGATCTATATTCGTGTTGAAGATACGGTTTGTGTAACAGAAGATGGTATAGAGACGTATACAGAACGTTGTCCGATCGATCTAGATGACGTGGAAGATCTAATGAAGTCTGATGGCATGTTGAAATATTGCCCAAGACTCGATTACTCAAAACATAGCTAGAGCTGAAGGACGAACTTGTGCCAAACTCCGACCGGAGATTATCACTCGATGTTTACAGAGGATTGATCATGATCATCCTTGTCGGTGGTGCCTTTGGATTGGGAAAGACATCTTCTGAGTTTTTAACGGAGTCGATGTTGCAGCCGGAAACGCACCAATGGCTAAAGCAGGTGCATTTTCACACGCATCACCCTGATTGGGTCAGCTTTGGATGGGGGGACGGAGCGTCCTTTTTTAGGCCAAGCACACCATTTTCCTGGTGGGATATGATTCAACCGGCCTTTATGTTCATGGCGGGTGTATCTATACCCTTTGCTCTCAAATCACGTACACGGAAAGGGCAGACTAATGGAAGGATTGTGTGTCATGCCGCGTGGCGGAGTTTTGTGTTAATTGCATTGGGCGTATTTCTGTACTCGGTAGGTGATAGCAGGACACATTTTGATTTCATGAATGTGCTCGCGCAAATCGGCTTGGGCTACTTTTTCGTATATATGATTGCCCTGCTGCCAGGAAAGAAATACCTCGTCTTAGGTGCCGCTTCAGTGTTGATCCTATCGGCGTATTCACTAATTATGCATCAGATGGTGCCGATAGAAACGGCAGCTTCACAAAACACGGATGCAGTCGCAGAACAAGCAGTGGACGTTTACGCACGTGACGCAAACGCCGGAACGCGTTTTGATCGTTGGTTGCTAAACCTGTTTCCCAGGCCGTCGGAATTGGGTCCTTATGAGCGGAATAACGGTGGTTACCAGACCCTAAACTTCTTTCCGTCGATGGTGACGATGATATTGGGTGTGATGAGCGGATGGATGTTATTGGAACAGGTCAGTAAAGGACGAACGCTTGCCGGACTCTTCCTGCTAGGTGTTCTTTTGTTGGCTTTGTCGATTCCGGTGGAGAATCTGGACGGCGCAATGATCAAGAAGATATGGACGTCTAGCTGGACGCTATTTAGTGGCGGCTTAGTCGTGTTAATTCTCGGTGGGCTCGTCTTCCTTTTTGATTGTTTGCCGCTGGAGAAGATTGGAGCACCGATAGCGGTCGTCGGCATGAATTCGCTGGCAATCTATATGATGTCGCAGCTGTTCGGGAGTTGGCTAAGGGAACAAATTGCCACTCATCTCGGCTGGGTGGCAGAGTCGTTCGGCTTGAATGACGGGAGCTGGCTGTATTACCAATATGTAGCGCAATATTGTGTCGCCTTGGCAATATTATGGGCAATTTGCTACTACATGGATCGTAAAGATGTCTATCTCCGGCCATAGCTACATCGCGAAGCGTCGAGTGCTAGATCAGGCCATCGATAATTGGCGTTCCCTCAATCCATCTAAGCAGATCACTGGGGAATTGGCTTTCTAGGCGTAACTCGCCTACGTCAAATACGGTGCGGAGAATTGTGCCGAGCAAATGTTCCGGGCCATAGGGAGTCGTGATAGGCTTAGAGGCTTGTGAATCAGTTCGGCCGATAACTTGCCCGGAATTAATTCCGCCTCCAGACATCAACAGGCTCGTAACATTCCCGTAGTGATCGCGGCCACCGTTGCCATTGATGCGCGGCGTGCGCCCCATTTCTCCTGTGACGACTAAGAGGACATCGTCCTGAAGGCCGCGACGGTGGATGTCATTAATGAACGCTGCAACAGCATGATCTACTTGTCTGGCCATAGGCCAAATGCCGGTCATGTTCTTTGGACTGTTATTGTTTGCATGCATATCCCAACCGCAATCGGAAACGGTTACGAAGCCGCATCCGCGTTCGACAAGTCGTCGAGCCAGCAGCATTTGATGCCCCAATAGATTGGAGGCACGGCTCATGTCGTGATATCGCTGCAATGACCGTTGATCGTATACTCCGGTTGAGTCATATTCCGCTAATACCTGCGGATCTTCTTGTTCAAGATTAAACGCGTCGGCAACACCACGCGCAATAACATCAAAGGCCTGAGTTTGATAGCGATCTGCACCTTTAAGGAATCCTGTCGCGTCCACATCCCGACGAATCGTGTCAAGGTTTCGCAATAATGATTGTCGATCGAGCAATCGCTTGGGATCGATCTTCATTTCCATGTTCGCTTTAAGGTCGCCACCACCGGAAGGATTGAAGGCCGAGGCGGTTGTGCCATAAACCCCAGGTGCTACGAGCGTCGGTAAGGCACTGGTTTCAAAATTGCGACGCAGCTGAAGATCACCGTCGATGGCCTCAGGCAGCAATAGCACATTACGTGGCATTCCGGTTTGCGGATGATTTGTTCCGGCGATTCTGGAATAGATGCTACTGATCGAGGCTTTGAAAGGGTTTCTAGCGCTCGTGACATCTAGATAGGTATGTCCGGCATTACGTGATTGATAAGATCGCACAACGGTGAACTTATCCATCATCGATGCGAGTTTTGGGAATGTGCTGCCGAAGGTGATTCCTGGCGTAGCTGTTTGAATCTCGCCGGTGACACTTCGGATTTCGGCCGGCGCCGTCATCTTTGGATCGAAAAATTCTATATGTGATGGTCCGCCCTGAAGGAATAGCAGCACGATAGATTTATCACGCAGGTATTCTGACGCTCGTGATTTTGTGGCCAGGAGGTTGGAAAGTGAAAAGAAACCTGTGCCCATTGCACCAACACGCAATAGCTCGCGCCGGGAAAGCCCGGAACACGTTTTTGTTGGCTTGTTGTCGTATATTGTTAACACAAAAATACCTTCACGATCTGTAACTATTATACAGAGTCGGACAATAGAATACGCAAAGGTTAACTTAAACTAACCGGAGGTAGCCATGGCAGTTTAAGTCATTGTGGTGCTTTGGAAAGCTTGGCGATTAGTTGGAAAGTGGGTCTCCGCCTGGGTTGTCCAACAACCAAGCATTTTCCTTCGTCATAACCACCCACTCTTGTAGTTCCGGAAGCCAAACTCGGAGAAAACGTGGTACTGATCGCTCTACCAACTCCTCATTCGACCATCCATCTCGAATCTCTGCACATTGTGCGGCGATTTCCAAATTTCGTGGATCCTTGAGTCTTCTGATCATCACAAATCCTTTCAAATAGAACCCCTTCCTCATGTCTATACGCAACGGGTGTGCCAAACGTGCGCTGAAAAAGAAGATTTGCAAAAGTATGCGATAACCTAGCTATATATCGCGGGATTCTTAGTGCAAATCGGCGTCCCTCCTTGATTTGTAATTCCGACCGTTGTCACTTGAACGGTTAAATCGTTCAAAAAGATACACACTGGGTGTTGCAAAATAATACAGGTGCCCTGGAAAGGGTCAATTTTGCGGAAGACTTGGCAATGCGATATCTTTCGGGATATCTTCTTGCTTGCCAATGAGGAAGTCGACAAATGACGTAATAACCGAGGTAATTCGCGGAGTGATAAAGCCACCGTGGCCACCACGTTGAACCGTAACGAGCGTGGACTGGCCACCTGCCACATTGATTGCATCGTGAAGTAACTCGGATTGGTTGAAACAAACCAATTTGTCATTTGTGCCATGTATCAACAGTAACGGTGGGTCGTTGGCGTCTACATAGTTGATAGGGTTCGCAAGTTTGACTAAATCTGGCCTGGATTGAATAGGTACTCCGATCAACTGTGATTCGGGTGAATCCGGCGAGTCATGATCAATATTCGACGCAAAGTCGTTCATGCGAAGAAAGTTGGACGGACCGTACAGGTTAATACCGCCGAGGACCTTTGCATTCGTCTCGCGAACGTCTCCTACACTCCCTTCGAGATTCGCCTCTCCCACAGATGTGGTAATCATCGAGACGAGATGCCCGCCAGCGGAAGACCCCATGATAATAATACGTTCCGGATCTCCTCCGAATTTCTTGGCGTTAGTTTGAATCCATCGGATGGCCGCCTTGCAGTCGTGTAATTGTGCGGGCCACAGTGATTCCTGTGAGAGGCGGTAGTTTATGGAAACAGCCAGGAAGCGTTTAGTCAGTACGAGTCGTTTAATAACGTCATGAAGCTGAGCTTTGCTACCTGATCGCCATGCACCGCCGTGTATCCAAACCAGAATGGGGAGAGTTTCGTTAGGACTAACGGGCTTTGCTGACCAGATATCAAGCATTTGGCGTGGATTGTCGTTACCCGCGTAGTCTATGTTACGTTTCGTCGCACGTAGAGATCGCACTTGGTGCTGGACATCCTCCTCTGCGGTAACTACTCCGTCATGATCACGATCCAGTTGCTTAAGTAATTGAGGTGCTATCGTTCGGAGTTCCTCGCCCGTGAGGCGTCCGTCAGCATTTTTGTCCAATCGTTGAAATGGAGCTGACGGTTCCTGTGCATTGGCTGTCAACGGAGCCTGCACGATTGCTATGCATACGGATAATATGGAAAGACGGTATGCCAGATGGATTAACACGTGTACTTTTGTCATGCGGATTTGCTGCATGTTATAGTGGAACGCGAACGTGCTAGTTGGCACACCGCAGTTATTTTGAGTTATGTAAGATTCTATGAAACTTCACACTTTGACAGAACCACTGATCACGCTCCACGACGCACGGGGCAGAATCGTGTTTGCAGCGCCGCTCTATCATCATTCCGAGGCGGAAGTAATCTATACGCAACCATGGGATTGGGTGGAATCTGCAGTTGAAAAAGAAAAGCTACGTCAGGCCTATCAAACGGTATTATTTGACAGAAAAAAGGTCGTCGTGCGGTTTGAGCTCAGTGTAACAGGTGATAAGAAGATCACATACGAATGCCGAGCAACGCCGGTTGATACGAACGAAGTGACGATGATGGTGTCTTCTGTCGCCATTGAAGAAAACCGTTCTGGAAATATTACCGGGCGTGAAGCGGAATGCTTACGACACCTAATTGGCGGATTGCACACCAAGGGAATTGCAAAGGCCATGAACGTGAAGGCGACAACCGTTAACACGTATAAACAACGGCTGAAAGAAAAACTCGGGGTCGATTCTCTCGCGGGACTTATCGCCTGGGGCTGTCGGCATCTCGCCTAATCCGATAACCGTCTCTGTGGTAGTAAATGAGACGGCTAATCCGGTAGTTCGTCTGCCAAATACCGTACGGCGTTTTCCACGATCTGCAATGCGACTTTTTGCTTGTACACGGGAAAGGTCTCATGGCCGGGACGAAAGTAGAATACTTTTCCCTTGCCGATATTCCAAAGAGCACCACTTCGGAACCATTCACCGGTAGGCCAGCGTTCCTCAAAAACCACTTCATCTGGTTCCGGAACGTGAAATGGTTCGTCGTACATTTCGGTACTGGGCAATTGAAATATTGCAGGTACGCCTTTGGCGATCGGATGGTCGGGTAACAACGTAAATAACGAGCTCGGCTTGCCGTCATTCCGGTAGGCGGGAAAACAACATATTGGTAAATGGATTGTCAACTCCGTGCGGCCGTCGGGGAATTTGCGAGGAAATATGCGAGGCGTAATTCTCGTGTCATAATCCGGCGTCGTATAACGTTTTGGTGGTGCGACATTTTTAATCGTTAGTTTTCCATTAGCGACGGTGGGAAACTGAGAACGCGCATTGATTTGCGTTCGTTCGTTCATTGCTTCCACAAACGGTGTGGCCCAATGGGCAGAGTGAAGTGCGAGCAAGGAAAGTTGCCCACGCTTGATGCGTTGGACAATCTCTTTGCCTTTCTCAGGCGAAATTTCGAATTGGCGTACGTGACCCCACCATACTAAAACCTGAGCAGAATCTAACACATTATCAGCGAGCCCCTTTTCAGCGGCGCCGAGACTTGTGCTTCTGACGTTTAGTCCGGGTTGCGTCTTCAGGAAGTTGGCGATTTCATTGCCAAGAAAGTCGTCGTAAGCCTCTTTTTGAGATGGCTGCTGCTCATCCCAAATAACGACGTTAATCGGTTCGGCGGAATTTGCGACGAATCCCACTGCCAATATGCAACAAATCGAATACGCAAAAGCTTTTTTCATTTCTATTCCGTTTAGAGCTGTTATTTCTTGAATCCGTGATTGAACAAGATATACGTGCCGCTTTTGCCGGCAACAGCGATATCATTAAATCCGTTTCCGTCGATGTCACCGGTCTTTATCTGAAGTCCTGTGCCAACGCGTTCTTTGGAGATGACATGCCTCGTAAATGTTGCTTCGGTCGTGTCAATTTCGTAGTAGAGCATGGTGACGGGTTCCTTTGCTCCAGGGTCTCCACCGTTATGGGCAAAGTAGCGTTTACCGGTGATCAATTCCGGTTTACCATCGCCTGTTAAATCAGCAAGATGCAAGACATGCAATTGAGAAACGGTGTCGTCGATTAGATGCTTCTTCCACACGAGTTTTCCATCGGCAGGCGGTAATTGCTCCCACCAGTGGAGCCCGAAGTCATGGGCCTGACCGACAATGAGGTCGTTACGCCCGTCTGAATTAACATCCATTACCAGCATCGGTACGCTCGTATGAAGGTCCCAGTCAGCGTGGTATTTCCAAGTCTGGCCGAGGACATCGGTCGTAGGCGATTCATACCATCCTTTGCCGACGAGCAAGTCCTTGTGTCCGTCGCCGTTTAAATCACCTACAGCCATCCCGTGGCCATTTGCATTAACACCGATGGTGCATTGCGACAGCGTTGGTACGTTAACGACATGATTCGGCTTGCCGGGTTCTTTTACGGGGATTTCCTGTTTTGTCTTACCGAATCGCCAAACTAGAAACGGGCGATCCGCTATCCACGAATTAACGATCCACTCTGGTTTTCCGTCACCGTCGATATCTTCAAACAATTGCGCTTCGTTCTCTTTGTTTTTTGTGTCGATCAGAAGGTGTGGTTCCCAAAGTTGTCCGAGTCGCAACGCTTCTTTGCCCGGATTGCGAAACCACATTAACTTGGTGTCAAAAAACCCAGTGGCGATTACATCCATGCGACCGTCCTGGTCCACGTCATACACAAAATCACCATTGCTTTCGGCATAGCCGTTTACATCGCCGAAGTTACGTAATGGTCGAGCGACAAAATCTGGATTGTGAAACCAATTCCGACCGGCGGACACATCGAGTTTCCCGTCACCATCGAAGTCGGCGATGCCAACACCTTCATTTGTATCGAGTGCTAACGGCCGGATCTCCCAAGTGAGCGATTGTGCAGATGCGCATGTTGGAAGAACAAACGCGAAGATAGAGGCCAAGATTGTTTGTTTGATTGATTGCATGATTTGTGCCGTAATCTATTTAACAAATTTGTGGTGATTGAATTGTTATGGTGATGAAAATGTCACGGTGTTGATTGGAGGATTGTACCTGCCTTTATGATACCACCCTGCATTACGGCGGTGATATTGTCGGTATTTTCGATTGCGGAGATGTCTGCGGTGATATCCGCATCGACGACGAGAATGTCCGCCAATTTACCGACCTCAAGCGTCCCGATATCCTCCTCTAGCCCCATGATTTCCGCGCCAGTTTTAGTTGCGCACATAACGACTTCAGGTACCGTAAATCCGACGTGATTTACAAAGAAGGTGAGTTCCTTGGCATAATCACCGTGAGGATTCCAGGCGAAACCATAATCACCCCCAAGCCCGATACGTCCACCTTCACGCAATATCCAACGGGCGCTTTCGGTACCACCGTCGAGTGTTTCCTGATGTCCGTCAATTACGGCTTGTGGCATGTTAAACGCAGGGCCGTTATCGATCGATGCTTTTTCGAAGTATAAAGCGGGTACAACGGGTACGTCACGTTCTAGCAGCAAGTCCATCGTTTCACGGTCCATAAAAGTGCCGTGTTCAAGGGAATCGTATCCAGCTAATAGCGCATTTTTGATACCCGCCGTAGCACGGCAATGGCCGGTGACCTTTAGGTCGTGATTATGGGCCGTTTCCACTACAGCGTGCATCTCTTCAAACGTCATACATAGTGTATGGTGATCATTTGCATCCGGTGCGGCGGCGTCTCCGGTCGGATACGTCTTAACCCATTCCACGCCATCCTTGACGAGCTTCCGAACTGCTGCGCGGGCTTCTTCTGGACCATTTATCAGTAAAACGAGGCCTTCCATGCCGATCTTGCGAAAGTCAGGATTCCAATCCATCAATCCACCGACTCCACAAATCTCTCGACCGTTGGCTGATAATCGCGGGCCCTCGATCACCCCTTCATTAATGGCCTTCTTCAGCCACACGTCAATGTTAAAGAGGCTGCCACCGCTTCGAGCTGCGGTATAACCAGCCTCCAATGCTAACTTGCAGTTTGCGGCGGCTAACAGAGTGACATATTCAACGGGATATTTAATATCAAGATCTTCTAAGGCAGCGACATTGAAATAGGTCGGATGAAAATGAGCCTCAACCAGCCCAGGCATGATGGTGCCATTGTTGGCATCGATGCTGGCGATTGACGTGGGTAATTCGGGTGCATCAGCCGCGGTGCCGACATAGGTGATGCGGTCATCAACTACATGGACTTCCGCAGCGGGGACAGCGTCGCCCCCATCACCGATGAACATCTGACCATTGTGGATGCGATATGACTTAGGACTGGCTTCGGTATTCACGTGTTTTCGTTACTCTTTACTATTTGGTATTTCTACGACTTGGTGCGAATTCAGGAACACCAGTCTGGAGGTGACATGGCTCTCTGGCAATCGGTACATCTGCGCGATTGCATTCATATAACGTAATAACTGTGGTGCGTAATGATCCGTTTTGAGGGTCAGGTGATTATCATCATTAATCGTGTCTGTTTTATAGTCAACGATGTCGGCCGCCACGACTTTGTTCTTTACGAACACTAATACTAACCGATCTATGTAGCCTGTGGAGATTGTGTCATCGTTTCTAACTAGGATCGGAGACTCATGTTTCACTTGCAGTGTTACCTCGTCCTCATTGTTGCAAGACTTCCCGATAGCAGGATGCAATGTAAGGTATGTACGTGTATAGAAAGACCGGAAAAATGGTTCGTTGGATGCGGATTCCAATTGCAATTGAACCTTCTCAACGGCCTTTTCTAATACGTCTTGAGGTAAGTCGGCGTGAATCAGACTGGAGTCTAACTCCGCTGAGTCATCCAGCCAGTTTATCTGCTCAAAAAGTTTATGGACGATGTCACCGTAAGCCATGCCAGCTTTGTTCGCTGGCTGGAATAAGGAGGACACGTCTTTCAGCTCACCACCTTCGAGCTGCGAAGCTGAGTTGAAAAGCGATATCTCTCGTTTAGCGATAGACACGCCTAGTCCGGCGGGTAGATCGACCGGCTCGACCGACGCGGTTTTATGACGCTCGACTTTTGACGCCCATTGAGAATCCCCGTCGGTCCATGCTATTTCTATTTCTGGTGAAATATATCCACCGCACAAGGCGTTGTGAATGATTGAATGATAACGGGAAAGAGGTTTATCGGGATTCGGTATGGGTGGGGTGATGAGATACAGCGCCTGTTTCGCACGGGTTAAGGCTACATATAGCATGCACATTAGCTCGGTAATTCGTTCAGCTGCGAATGCGTTGTGAATGTCCTGGAGGTCATCGGGCAGAAGTGCGTACTCGTCCTTGCTGCAGTACCGCATTACTCTGGTAATCTCAGTGCCAGTTCTGGAGAAGACATATCTGGGTGCTTTGGAAGTCAACGGAATATGCAATTCCGGAAGAATAACCGCATCATATTCCAACCCCTTAGCCTGATGGATATTAAGGATATGTATGTTCGAATCAGTGTTTACTTCAACACGAGTACCGGTCAGGTGGGCTAATAAATCTCGCGTACGCGTGGGTGAAGTACGTTCGCACAAGTGTGCTTGCTGAATCAGTTGTTGTGCGGCAACGTAGTCCACGTGATCGAGTTGATCCGTGATGGCCTGCACTAGAGATTCGAGAGGCTTTGCATATCCTTTGTGTTGAAACGCGCTGCGATAATGGCGGGACAGCTCGTGACGCGCGTTTGCATCGGCCCAGTTCGTTAGCCCGACGTGAGGTGCGAGAGGCGAATTCGCAATGTGAAATGCGGCGACAGTGTTATCGGGGTGGTCAACGAGTTTTAATAGACTACCAAATAGCTGGACAATCGCATGGCCGATAGCAGGAACTCCACCCCCTTGAGTTGCGTCAAGGCCTTCTTGTCGAAACGCATTGATCGCGGCAGCGACAGACTTGTTTTTACGAAAGATCACTCCGATGCTGATGGCCGGGTTTTCGCTTAAGAGTTCTTTTGCGATATCGATCGCGGCGGCCGTGGTTTGATCAAGTGCATCGCCAATACTCGCGGATTCATCGCACTGACGTAATTCGGCATATCCAGGGAGGCCCGCTACGCGTTCGGCGGCCTTGTGTGATGAAAAATGTTCACACCAGTCGGCGTAGATTGCGAAGTTATCACTAATCAGGGGATTATCACCGAAATTCGCAAAGATTCTGTTGACCGTATTCAATACGATTGGTGAAGAACGTTGACTGAACTCACTAGGAACCGGCGTAATATTAAATTGCTCTTCGAGGACATCAAAGATTTCGCGGCGACCGCCACGCCAGCCGTAAATAGCCTGCTTTGTATCACCAACACAAAATAGCGCAGCGGAGTCATCTTCAGCGGAGCGAGTGGCAATTGGATCTAAAACTCGCCATTGTTCAAGCGAAGTATCCTGAAATTCATCCAGCAAAAGATGTTTGATGTTACTATCAGTCCGATACGATATGTTCTCGCCGTCCTGTTGTTGGACCAGCTCGTAGAGCACTCGTGTAACGTCAGCGAAACTAAGGCCATGGGCCTGCTGCTTGAGTGACGAAAATATATTTGCATATTCGCTCAGCAGGGTATGCGTGGCCGTGTTAATGGCTGCAAGCTCGGCAATGAGTGAAAATTGCACCTGTTCATGGAACCGTCGATAGATTGCATCGAGTGCGGGTAGAATTTCCTTGCCGTAATATTTTTGCTCGCCATGGGCAACCTTTTTGAGCAAACCGGATTTTGCCAAGCCCGACCAGTCTTCGGCACGAACGAGATTTGTGTCCTTTTCAACCCGAGAGACGATGCGTTTATCACTGGGTAATGGGATGTTGGAAAGATCCGTGATTAGTGAATCACGTTCGGTATCGTCAATGGGCTGATGATCACACGCAATATCCCATATGGAATCTGACGAGGTCAGGTAAATCTGATACATCGAACTTACTGCATTCAGAATCAGACTGGTAATTGACCTGCTGGCGTCGCCTCTTGATAGCATCCCAAAGATATCACCTGCTGTATCCTTCTGTAGGCTCTCGAGCAGCTGAACAACGGTTTGAATCTTCAGGTCATCCAATTGAACGTCAGTCAGAGTCACCCATGATGGTGATAACCCCAGCTCTAAAGCAAATGCACGTACGAGTTGTGCAAAATAGCCATCCAGGGTGGTGATCTGCATACGATGCAAGGATGAAGTCAACGATTTGAGTAGTTCGCCAATCGTTTCTCGGCTTACATCCGTGTGGCCGGTATGCTCGGCGATTTCCTCCAACTTGGCCTCATCCAGAACAGCATCTGCTAAACGAGTTAGAACGCGAGTCTTAATTTCACCGGCGGCCTTGCGTGTAAAAGTAGAAGCAAGGATGGTATCAACAGATTCGCCTCCAAGTAACAGACGCATGTACCGATTAGTGAGTTGAAATGTTTTCCCAGTTCCTGCTGAAGCGCGTAATGATTCGTTGGCAAACAAATGTGTCATGCATTCCCCTCCGATAACTGTACAGGGTCGGGGAGAACCTGGCGAAACGCGTCATCCTGCAGAATCCAACTGTAATCGTCAGAATGCATGCCCGCGATTTCCGTGGGGGGCCAAAATACGTCGTTTCGAATTTTCTCGACGACTTCACGGGCGGTGGCATCCGCCTGTTCCAGATCTGTATCTTCCACATTCAACTGATGAGGGATTTTAGCATTGAGATCTTTAGAAAGCCGTAGGTAAGTGAAGCCTACTGGATCGCCACCTGTCTCGGCGGCGGCCAAATGCCGGTACATAGGAAATTGCAGATCTTTCCAGCCATCAGCATTGCGTATGTCGCTTGGCTTCAGAGCTGTATCACCTGACTTGTAGTCAAGCAGCATCCATTGCCCCGTTTTTGCGTTGTAATCTAATCGATCGATCCGCCCGTCGAGGGATAACTCCGGAGTACATCCAGGTAAAAGAGCGTCACCACCTTTCCATTCGGTTCGTATTATTTCCCATCCCTGTGATATCCAGTTGGCTTGCCAATCGGCAAATACCCTCAAGCGATGTTTGATCGAAATAGCCTGCATTTGCACAGCCGGCATGGCTGATTTACCAAATCGCTTAGAGAGTACGCTGGATAGTTCAGCGGATAGATGTTGGTATATCTTTGCCGGGTCTGTGGATTTTCCGTAAATTGGGTCTTTGAGAGTATCGAGCAAATCATGGACAATATTTCCAAACGATAAGCCACTTAATTCATGTGTCTCATCGTCAGTGTGCTGTAGACGTAATACGTGGCGCAAGTAGTAGCGGTAAGGGCATTGCAGGTAATCACGGAAATGTCCTACTCCCAATTTTGACGGGCGACCGGCTGAGATCATCGGATGGGGCACATCATGCATTGTTTGGGTCGCGAGTGTTGACGGTGTACTGATTATCGACGGGCTCTTGTTGTCATATTCTTTGATGCGTTTTGCAACTTCTTCAGCTGTGCCATTAAGAAGGAGTCGACTGGGTAAAAGCGTGTCACCGGACGTGTTAAGTACTGGAATAAAGAAGTGTGTATCGGCACGGGACTGTGTTAGTGATTTGAGATAGTATGCGTCGCGGGCGCTGCGACGATTGTTGTCCTCCACACCCAATTCAGATCGTAGGGTGTCGGGAAGGAATGGATCCCCGGTGACGTTCCTTGGTAGGGCCCCTTCATTGGCACCGAATATGAGGACCGCTTTTGCTGGATGAAATGGCACTTCCAACCATCCACGCAAATCCACACCGTCTACACCAGGTGCGCTAGCTTCGCCGGAACCCCACTTCTGCATGAATGCTTCTAAAAAATCACTAACCGAAAGTCTCAAATTAAGCCGTTGCACCGCTTCGGTAAGATTGCCGACTACGCTTGATGCTGTTGAAAGGGCGTGTAATTCAACGTTTGTGAGAGAACGGGGTTGCCGCGAACCATAAACAACGGTTAGCAGGTGGAAGATTCCTGTAGTCGCTTGCTCCACCGTCGTGGAATCCTTGATCGGTTGAATCATTTCCTCGAGAAAGCTAAGTACATTATGTGCCTGTGGATATTGCTCTGCGCTGACGTATGTGCTGTGAAGCTCTGTGGCGAGGTGCTGATTGAAGTAGTTGTCAAAAATTGCACAAAAGCCGGCTGTTCCAAGCTCAGCCTCTAACCGCAGCTGTAAATCACTATGGCGAACAAGTTGTGCAAGGACGGAATAGCTTTGATTTGCCGTAAAATCGAAGGCTAATTGTAAGAGAGTGTACGGCGTACTTTCGTGTGTCGTACCAGCGATGGGAAAGAAACTACTTACGCTGTGCCGTTCCAATTCAGATTGGACAAAGGGTACGTGATTCTCATTAGGTAATGCGATCAGTAAATCATTGCTGTCGTGATTTCCATCATATGTGCATATATGCCGCATCATTTGCACACAAGCATCGTCAATGTTGTTGGAGAACGTGACTTGATTCTGATTAATAACTGGCGCGGGAAAGCGTTGTTCTGTCGATAAGCTTCCATTCTCATCAAAAAACGCAGCGTCGGATTCGTCAGCCAGGACAAGAGCATATACATCTGGCACGTGCGCAATGAGAGAACGTATGGTTCGGGTTAGATCTACAGTTCCTGCCAAGACGATCGTTGGAGCTGAGTCAGGAGTCTCGTGGTGCTCAACAGCAAACAGCCGTGCAGTTTGTTTGTCCCACAGTTGATGGTCGTTTAGTCGCTCCAAGTACGCGTTCTGCAACTCCGTGAGCGTGGCCCATCGTTGAGCCTCGGATTCTAATCCCTGCCTAGCACAATATCTTTGTACGCGTTCAAAAGTGATTTGATCGCCCGCGAGTTCTCTATGCAACCGACCTAATCGTGATGCCAGATCCGTCCAGAAGGAAAGTGGCGCCGATTGCGGAGCTTGTGGAACGACAGTGCTAAGACGGCCGTCATCGTGAAACTCCTGTAACAATGTGGTCCAAACGAGTAATTGCACCTCTTCAGAGGCGAATGGCTTGTCTGGTCGGTAAAGAGATTCTGCTAATGTACCGGTTGTCACGATTTCTGGCGGCAGAAATGGTTTGCCGGATTGCTCTGCCTTTAATAGCAGCGATTGTAATAACTGGCGACGAGCGCTGGAGGCTGGCACTGCCAAAAGTACGTGGGAAAGGTCGAGTGATTCTTCGGTTGTGAACTTGCCATCTAGCCAGTTGGCTACGGCCGCACCAAAGTCTCTTTGATAGCCTAGAAAATCTCTATGCATTACGATCCCGGTATGTGCTGAAATTGCATCGCAGCGAATTGTACTAAAAAATGCGATGCAATCAAAACACTAGACGGCCGGGAGCAACTGGGTAATGGAGTTCAACACCATCTCAGACGGACTATGCAACGTGATTTGGCGGGAGTTTGTATCTAATTGAGAAATATGAACGTGATACGTGTTGTGAGGAAGGCAATCCTCTATTTTTTCAGCCCACTCGATCAATGTGATGGCCTCGGCTTGGAACCACTCGGTTCCCCCAATTGCGAGAAAGTCATCCGAGTCATTTAAACGGTAGACATCGGCATGGATTAACGTTTTATTTCCAATGTATTCATTACAAATTACGAACGTCGGGCTTGTCACGGTGTGTGGATCAATATCTAGAGCTGACGCCATGCCTTGGACTAAAAGTGTCTTACCAGCGCCGAGAGTGCCGTGTAGCGCAACTGCAGCTTGAGCGGGTAATGCCTCTGCGAGGGCGTGCCCAAAACGCAATGTATCGGATAATGATTCGCTATTGAATGTGATAGTGGATTGTTGCATGGGAGTGGATTAGTGCATGAACCCACGGGGTTCGAGTGATGATGTAGTTTTGCCGGAACGAAGTATAAGCTGTTTATCTTGGGTAATTTCCCCGATTACGAAAAGGGACTCGTGAAGCTCTTTTGGCAACGGATTGGTTTCAAAATTATGCGGTTGTATGGTGTACATCAATTCGAAGTCCTCACCATCGTTGAGCGCATGGTCGACAGGTGAGAAGCCATCTTTGTCGGAGAGGCGGCGTGCGGACTCCGTAATCGGCAGCCTATCGGAGTCGACGATCGCACCCACGTTGCTGGCCTTGCACAATCGAGGCAAGTCGGATGAAAGCCCGTCACTGATATCCATAGCGGATGAGATTTGGACATGTTCTGAAAGAAGGTCGAGAAGTCCAATGCGAGCGGTAAATGACAGATGGTGCCCAAGAATGCTACCGCCTAATCCGCCACTTACACATAAAAGGTCGCCAGGTTTGGCTGTGGAACGAAGGATCGGCTGCTGGGACTTGCAATGGCCGTGCATACATACAGTCACCACCAGTCCACCTTCCCATGTGTTGAAATCACCGCCGGAAATTTCACATCCGCATATGGACGCCGCTCGCTGTATGCCGGCATATAAAGCTTTTATGCTTGCCAGTGTCCATTGAGTTGGAATTACGAGGTTTACAAAAAGGTGAGTCGGAATGGCGCCCATCGCGGCGATGTCACTCGCATTTACCATTACAGACTTGTAGCCAATTTGTTCAGGTGTTGCTTCAGCTAATACGAAGTCCACACCTTCAGTGATCGCATCTGTTGTAACGACCAACTGGGAGTCCGCGGGAATGAGTGCTGCGTCATCGGTGAAATCGCCAAAGACTGAGCCCGCGGTTTTGGATTGATCCTGTAACCAGGCAATAAAGTCTGCTTCCATGCTTTTAGTGTCACAGAAAAATCCAATCGCGTACAGTAGCGATTGTCGCGGCTACTTTTTGGATAGAGAAATCTGTCCGAATAGAAACTCAGTATCGCGGTATACGTAGAAAGACACACTGTCGCGATTACGCACAACGATATTGTCGAGAACGAATGACAGATTATCCAGCGTAACAGTCTCCCACTTGTGTATTCCCAGAACAATGTCACCCGGTTGAATACCTTGACTAGCGGCAGGGCTATCGTTTCGGACTTCGAGTACCTTGAGACCACCGCGGTATGATGTCTTCTTAGTGTTAAATGTTTTATTTATTGAGATCGCACGAATTCCCATTCTATTCCATGCATCTTTGGCAACAGGATGTGCAGTCGTAGTGGAAGTCATCGAACTAAGTGTGATCTCAATGGGAGAATCCTCCCGCGTCACCTGCATTACAATCTTCTGGTCCGTCTTGGCGGAGAGCAAATGGCGATAACCATCGTGAGCCCATTTTGCCGGTTCCCCACCGATAGACTTGAGTATGTCGCCACTGCGTAATCCGGCTTTGTATAAAGGGGACTGGTTACCTATTTCGTGTACCAGACATATTGGCGTTCTATCTTCAAATAGCGTTCTGAATTCGGCTGTTTCGCCAATTCTTAACTCGCACTGTTTCTTTAGCATATTACCAACGACAACTAAGGCATCGTTTGTTGGAATAGCAAACCCGATACTTTGTG
The DNA here is from genome assembly GCA_045566075.1 of Pirellulaceae bacterium. Classification (GTDB taxonomy): domain Bacteria; phylum Planctomycetota; class Planctomycetia; order Pirellulales; family Pirellulaceae; genus UBA11883. The sequence goes on from JBJLEE010000009.1 coordinate 47,316, forward strand.
CTCCAATACGAACAGCTGCGTTGATACCGATCGTCTCGCCCAGAATATTGATCAATGGCCCTCCAGAGTTGCCGGGATTGATGCTTGCATCAGTCTGGAGAAGGTTCTCGTAAAACTGCGCATCGTTTAGCTGCACTCGCCGTTTCTTTGCGCTGATTACGCCACGGGTAATCGTATCCTCATATCCATAAGCATTTCCGATCGCTGCCACAGGCTCACCCAGTAATATGTCCCCTGAGGTGCCGAAATGAATTACCGGCAAGTCCACATTTGTCTTGATTCGTATTAAAGCTAGATCACTACGGGCATCAAATGCCACGACGGATGCGATGAATTCGTGGGTTGGTGCCTCAAGTGACGGGCTGATTTTCACGTGAATTTGTTCAATGTCAGCTACGACGTGGTGATTGGTGAGTATTAAGCCACTCTGATCGAGAATTACCCCGGTACCCATTCCGTTAACTTCGCGATGATTAACGCTGCCGACAATATTTGAGCCCACTTCCACCTTTTTCTTGCCATAAATATTGACGGTGGCCGGTAAGGTGCGGGAGACTGCATTAACCAAGGCTGTTCGACGTAAGTCTGGCTCGACTGCCTGCGATAGAGACGCAAACGCGGTGGTGCATGCGAAGAGGTACGCGCAAATCAAATGTCTGTTACGGTGGAGCGCGCACATAGGCTGTCGTTTACGAAGTAGAAAAAACAAACACTGCTATCTGTTTTCTTCGGCGGTTTGGGTTTCGCGACTTCATGGCATAATCTTCCAAATCCGCAAAAAAACGCACACTATGACACGGCGGCGACTATGCCTTGGGGCGAATGCACCGTTTCAGGAATTGCATCAGCAAGAGAATTACTAGCGGGTAAACTGGCCAGATGCGAAGAAAGAAGGGCGTACGATCTTCAGGCGTCATGTGCGACTGTTGGGTGAGCATATCACTCGCTTCTTGGCGCGATTGTGGTAGATAGTAAACATCCACCAGCACAAAAACGAAAATGACGCCCAGAATAATCAATAGCGTAAAACAGCCGACCATGGACATTACACCTTTGAACGTGTCGTGTTCAGTTGGCAAATCTCCATGAATTGGGATAGTTCGTTTACGCCGGATGCTAACGGGGATATTCTCCGCCGCATCCATTATCTTTGCCGATTGAATCCAGTTGGATTGAACGTCTGAGTGCGATAAAGGCTGCAACAGTCGATCCATGGTGGACTCAGCTATCCCATTTCCACTCTCGACAGTTACACCGTCGATGCTAGTGGATTCGGCCGTGCATAATAGTGTATGTCTCTCGGTGGAAGTCGTAACAGCTACTTCGATTGACTGAGGATGATTCGATTGTGTGAGGCACCAGGTCGCGATGCTACCGGTATCATTTGCTACTGTCACAAGTATCGTACGAAAATGCCCGTCTTTTTCATCAGCAGTTGTGACGGCGTTAATTTGGACGGCAGGGCCTTGTAACGCGGTGACCGCCGGATGCGTGTGCGCAAATCGATCGATTGCTTCTTCAATTGTGAAACTACTACTAGATGTCTCATCAATACTCAGGTGCGTAATCTCCTGATCCTGCAGGAAGGTTTTGAATTGAGTAAACACGCTTGTGTCGGTGAACGGAAATACACTTTCGATAATCCCGGTCGCTTCGTGCCGTAACATTTCCAACTCGAAAGAGACGATCGAATCGATACTGCCGTGCTCGATAATAAGCGTCGTTTCGGATTGCACAGCGAGTCTGGCTAGTGGTGCGATGTCAAACGTATCATGATGGCCGCAGAGTATTACATCAGGGTCGTGTTTCAGAAGAATGGATTCGGGCAATCCATCGGTTGATACAACGGGGAATTGATCATCGAACTGTTGACTCTCAGCTAGAACCCCAGTGATTTCTCTGAACGGAGAGCTGGTAACTGCTTGAGCGATTTGTCGAATGGTATCTGACCACCCGAGGATGAGCCACTTTTCCATTACAAACGCCTAATGTGAAATCCACCATCGATATTGATTCGTTCACCCGTCGTAAAAGGTAAGGCGCCAGAGACGAGCATGGAGACAGCGCCTGCAACGTCATCACCAGTTCCCCAACGTCGAATGGGTGATAATCCTTCCGCGATCAACTTGTCATACTTTTGTTTGACCGGAGCCGTCATATCGCTTTCGATTATGCCAGGGCAAACTTCGTATACGCGTATATTTTCATCGGCCAGTCGTGTTGCAAAAAGTTTTGTCATCATATGCATCCCGGATTTCGCTATGCAATAATCCGCTCGATTCGTTGACACAGCGTATGAGGAGATCGAGTTGACATTGATAATGTAGCCGGGGTCAACAGCGTGCTCGATCATCAGGTTCGCCGCGGCCTGGGCACAAAAAAAAGCCCCTTTTAGATTTGTGTCGAAGACGCGATCCCAACTTTCCGAGGAAGCTTCCAGAATATCTAATCGGCCCTGCGATGTGATACCGGCGTTATTTACGAGCACCGAAGGAGCACCAAAATGTTCTATCGCCGCCTTGGTAAGGATGGCCGGAGCTTCCGGATCTCCGACGTCGGCCTGTACAGCCACGGCGCGTCCTCCATCTGCAATGATCTGTTCTACAGTGGCATTTGCGGCCTCACGACTTTGAAAGTAATTCAGTACGACGCCGTAACCGAGTGCTGCCAGACGTTCGGCTGTCGTCTTTCCAATACCACGTGAGGCGCCTGTTACGATAGCGCAGGGGTGTTGGATGTCCGGGTATTCCATGTTAGCGCGCGGTTAGGCTGTGGTTTTGACGGGTAAAGAGTGTATGACGGGCTCTCAAAGTTAGGCTAAGACGGGCAGCGCTGAGTGTCAACGTGTCTCATCGTCAGATCCAAAAAGACTTGGTTCTCTCAAGAGCATTTGCACAATGGAAATATCGTCAAACTCCTGCAAGACACTGCCTACCTGATGGAGCGTGTTAAATCCTTTGCCGGTGATGAGTACCGCGTCCCCTGTTTCTGCAGTGCTCAGGGCCCAGTCGATTGCGTGGATCCTGCTGGGGATCACAGATAGCCGCCCTGGATGCTCGAATCCGTCCATGCAATCATGGGCAATGTCCAGGAAATCGAGCTCCATAGTATTGTTTTCGGTGCAAATGCATATGTCTGACAATCGTTCGGTTACAGTACCCATGTGGCGACGTTCACCCGGCGTCGTGTCGCCGTCCGGGCCCATTAGTACGATTAGTCGACCTGTGGTAACCGCTCGAAGAGACTCCATCGCCATGACGAGCGTATCGGCCGAGTTGGCGACATCTACGTACACGTCAAAGTCGCCACCCGTTTCGACTGGATTCATATGCCCGAATGGGTGGGGAAGCGATGAGAAGCGATTGACGATTGTATCTAACTCGATACCAGTGGTGAGGCTCAACGCGATCGCTTGTAACGCATGATAGACGTGGTGAGTTCCGATTAAAGGTAATGAGAGTTTCGCTAGTTTACCTCCGGCATCGACGGTAAAGGACGTACCCGTAATGGTGTGTTCGATGTCGTGTGCAGTGATGTCCGCGTCTGTGTGTATTCCAATGGTCAACGCTGGGTTGGAAAGGCGAGGCAAATGAAAACGCGTGTTTGGATCATCTGAATTGAGGATGACTACGCCGTCTGGCTTTAATAATTCTAAGATCCGGGCTTTGGCGCGGCGGTAGTTTGCCAGCGTGCCGTGAAGCGTGGTGTGGGCATTGCGAATTCTCGTGATGATCGCAGCGTCGAGTGAAATGGAATCATATCGCTGATTGATAAGCCCTTCACTATGACATTCGAGGATTGCATGTCCGCAACCATTCATCACCATGTGGTGAAGAGGCTGTGAAATGGAAGCGTCATTGGAATCGCGATACCAGCCGTCTGTTGTATGCCGACCGTCATATACGCTTAAATCGCTAATCAAGCCGACGCGATTTGACTCGGATGACAATGCGTGATGGAGCATGCTCGCACAAGCGGTTTTGCCATACGATCCTGTGATCCCTACTGTGTGCAGTTGGGATGCCGGGTCACCGAGAAGTTCGCGTTCAATGGATTGAAAAGCGTGGCGAGTATCGGCAACGAGAAATACAGGTACAGGAGCGGTGACAAATCGTTCTGCCAGAATTCCGATGCAGCCATTAGCAACCGCTTCATCAATGCGATTATGGCCGTCTTCGTCATTGCCCATAACGGCGACAAAGAGAGTGCCATCAAGGACGTCACCCGCATTCTTACTAGCTTTGGAAAAATCCAGATCCGATGCACCGATTGCTCTGAATCGTTTTAGTACATCACGTAATGATATACCGGTCTGGTTGGCGGAAGATGACATCTAACGCTGGCCTCCATGCCGTATGTCACATTGGTAATTCGACATTCAAGAAACATCCTTGTTTCATTTGTCGAGATAGACAATGTGTTCCAAATGGCCACATTGTGTCAAGTCGGGTTTTAAAGAATCTGCTCTATGGGGCTAGTGCCGAAGATGATACGCTTCGTTTGCTATGGAAACCGTAATGCCCGCAATTCGTTCGGACCAATCTAAAACGCCTAAAGTGGCCGTTGTCGTCTCTCGCAGCGCGGCGCTAAATTGGCGTCTTGAAAATTGGTTGCGCTCATACTGCCAATTGCGTATTTGTCACTCAATGGATGACTTGTTGGCAGGGGATAATGTGCAAACGGTTGATTTGGTTATCCTCGTGTCCAATCGGTCGCGAAGTTTTCACCAATGTAACGTAGATCAAGTAATCGCCATGGCGCCGTTTGTTCGCATGGTCTGTATTAACAGTGCTTGGAGCGACGGGGAAAGCCGCAACGGAAGGCAACTCACCGGCGTAGTTCAAATTCACTGGGCGTCGGCTGTTGTTTATCTTGAACGCTGGATACGAGGCACTATAAAGTTTCCACTTAGCCGCGTTCAGAACACCGATCTGGAGTTGCCCTTAGTCGATAGTGACTCGGTGAGTGGCAAAAGCGTTTGTGTTGTTGGTGATTGGCGTGTTACCGAGCTTTGGAATGGCGTGTTAAATGAAGCAGGAATCCAAAGGGATAGTTATTCAGATGCGGTGACATCGGATGTTCTGCTGATCGATTGCTCGCGCCGACCCGACTCCGAAGCAAAGATGATTGCAGACGCGATTGAACGGTTTCACGGTTCGCAAGTTGTGCTTGTTCTACATATGCCACGCGAACATGAAGTGGCAATGTTTAAACGTGCAGGGGTTGATCATGTGTTCCGGCACCCAGTTGCGTTGGCGGATGTAATGAGCGTTATTCAAATTGCGAACCATGCCGAATCAATATCAGACGCTGCTTAGCGACTTGCTGCTGTTGCAGCTGTCAGCAAAGCGTAGAGCTCCGGGTGAGAAGGAAGCGCTTCGATGTATTCTGGATGAACGAAGACGCGAACTTTTTTTACAAACTTATCGAATTGTTCGGTGGCAAGTGTTTTGACTACGGGGGATAGCTCCGTTAGTGAACTCATGCGGTCTCCGCCAGATATCACATTTACGTCAAACTGCACCTCAAGCTTGGCAGGTGGAGCATCTACGATGATGGCGTCACGTGGGAGTTGGCATTTGCTGGCAATCGCACGATGCAAATGATCTGTCATTAAGTTGCAATTCGCATAGGTGGAATGCGCAATCTGTGAGTGAAGTTCTGGTTGCGATTGGTGGTCAAACTCCAGCACACATTTAAAAAGTTGGCGTGCTCGCCCAAAAAGCATTGACGCTAGTTTTAGTTCGGTGGAATCACAAGCGGTTAGGGCCCCTATAAATGCCTCATCACGAAGATGGTGAAGAGTGTCGAGGGCTATTCCACCCCGTGACTTAAAGAAGAGATGTTGAAACATGGCAGTGGCACTGCGTACGGTGCGATGCCAGTAAACTTCGCTAAACATTACGTACCGCGAGAACACCATAAGTTCAGCTGCGGTGCGCCCCTTTTCGGAGATGGCCAGACGAGGATTGCTCGGGGAAAGCGTGAGACTCGATATCAATCGGTCCTGGTCAAAGTGGTTTCCATAAGGCACGCCACAGTTTGCACTGTCACGTGGTAGATAATCCATTTTATCAATATCGATCGGCCCACTAATAAGGCTACTTAATATTGCTTCTGCGACGCTTGCAGATTTACCGTTGAGGATGCGAACCACTTGAGTCGTCTCGCAGGACCAGTCACGGTCTATCAATGACTTGATTTCATCGCTTTCAAGTAATTCTGCGACGAGGTGCTCGTGATGAGTAACTTCAATAAGCCCCATATCTTCTATCGGGTGGCAAAACGGCCAGTGCCCAATGTCATGCAATAAGGCGGCGAGTATAAATGCCTCAATGTCAGTTGGCGTTACGGTATCGATAAACGCGTCGTTATTTGAGAGGCGGCTTAAATAGCGTAGTGCTAGATGATAAACCCCAAGTGAGTGCTCAAAGCGAGTATGGGTTGCTGATGGATAGACTAGTTGTACTAACCCGAGTTGTCGTATGTGTCGGAGCTTTTGGAAAGTGTTCGTATCGATGAGGTTCCGCACGCGAGACGTGATCGGAATGTCCTGTTGAGCCGACAAGCGAATCAAATGCTCTGGTCTATGTAGT
>JBJLEE010000010.1:0-51269 GCA_045566075.1 Pirellulaceae bacterium
AAGCTGGCGTCTTCGGATTGCTAAATCAGGTGAAACATAGCAACGATGGGTCTCGAAAGCTAAGATATAGCTTGTTATGAATGCTCGTTTCTATATCAACGCCACTTGCTTATTCTTGATGCTCTCAAGCATCGGAAACAATGATCGATGTTTTGCTCAGGAGCCGAAGCAGGCAGACCCAGCAGATCAGGCAGACGAAGCTGCTTCGCTTGGGAAATGGCTTAGCGACTTGTCCTCAAAGACATTTTTTGACCGCGAACAAGCTACGCTGAATCTCATTGGGAGGGGCCCGTCGGTTATCGAACCGCTTGTTGCTTCGATTCCTATGCAGAATTACGAAGGCACGTCCCGTGTGATGTTCGTTTTGCGACAGCTTGCACTTAAAGCCACTGGCGACAATATCGAGATTGCAAGAGAAGCTCTGGAGCGGCTTGCGGCCAATGAATCGCGTCGGATTTCCAGACGAGCTTCGACTGTTCTGGATGAGTTGAATGAAATACGGCAGGGTGAAGCCGTAAAACAGATAGTGGCACTTGGTGGCAGTGTAAACCGAGAAAGTATTCCGGTTGGGCAGCAATTCATGACGTTTCTCACCGTGCGAATCGGTGAAAAATGGACCGGTGGTGTGGATGACCTGAAACATCTCAAGTGGATCGGTCAGGCAGAGGCCATTCATGTCGAAGGTGAACAGGTCACTGATGATTGGTTGTTACACATCGGAAAGATGCGAAATCTAAAGAGTTTGATCCTCAAACGTGGAATAGTTAGTGACGTTGGTATCGATCATCTAAGTAATCTTCAAAAGCTGATCAACGTTGAATTCTTCTATATCCAGATTGGCAACCCAAGTCTGGACACGATCCTGAAGTGGAAGCAGACATTGCAGTACTTGAAGATTTACGGATCGGCTATGAGCGAGGAAACACCTGACCGCATCAAGGCCGGCATTCCTGGTATCGATCTGGACTTTCGACTTGGCGCATTTCTTGGAGTCGCGTGTCCTCGTCCTCCGGAGCCTTGTTTTGTTTCATCCATCCAGCCAAACTCCGGAGCACTAAAAGCCGGGATCCTTTCTGGTGATTTGATCATTGGGATGGATGATGAAGAAATCGATACTTTCGACGATCTACGAAAGGTCATTAGCCGATATGCGTCGGGTGAAAAGACGATGGTTGATTTCATTCGTCCGATTGAAACCCGTCTTAAGCAATTTCTGAGAACGGAAGACGTTGCATTCAATATTGAAGTGGAGGATCATCCAAATCGTCTTGGCGCAGTAGTGAAGTCCGTTCCGGAGGATTCTGCATGGCACAAAGTTGGTTTAAAGCCAGGCGATGTGATTCGCGAGCTGGATAACGCTGAGGTCTTTTCTGCTAAGGCCTTCAAGGACATCTTTGATAACACGGCTATTGGCCAGGTCATGCGAATGAGCGTGATAACGAAGCATGAAAAACGCCGTGTTGAAGTGACGTTTGGCGAATGGGAATAAGTCCCCAGGCAAAGCTCCTGCCGGTCCACGCTATCAAAACGGCGACGCATTGAGGCTAAGGCGGCGTGTGATCGCTTGCCATCGCTCACGTCGCCTATCATCGCTCCGCTCTGCCTGACGATGCTCGGATCGTTCTTACCGAAAGGCCTTCGTCGTCCGTCGCAAACCCCGCCAATGTTAATCGGTAACGATTTTATGGATTTTGTGGATTGTCACCGTGTAGTTGACCGACAAGTAAGAATAACGCGACCAATGTGCGCCCTATGTATCCTCGTTGTCGGAGTTAACTAAATGTCAGTGGTAAGACTAACACTCTGTTTGACAATTATCTCAGCATTTACCGGCTGTGGTGCCTTACGGAATATTACAGATAACAAATACCGTCCAACGCGTGAGCTTGCAGAAACTGAATCTGCACATTGTGAGTATTGCAAAAAAGCGCATCCGGATCCGCCATTCAAGGGCGTGCACGATGCCATTGATAAGCACATCAATACGGACGGATTCCAGGATAGCTTCTGGTACAACCCATACGACGCACGTACAGGCTCTGAAGGGGCAGCCGATGCGGATTCAGCCGGATTCCGGACTCCTCGAAGCAAAGCGGATGGTAGTCGGCAGGCAAACAAGGTCGGTGGGCCGGTTGTAACGAAATAACCGAAGTGTAATACGTCGTATTACCACCTTCATCGGACGTAACAATGCTTGTTACAACATTTCTGAAGTTAATCACGGCGAAATACGGATGGCTGATTCTTGCTCAGCAGGAGCGTTTTGAGCGAGGGTAGTTAATCTACCGTATAGGCGTTGGCGGTGTAATTCTCGCCATTGTGATCCTTGTGCTTGCAGTAATCTTTCGACGTCCTAAACCGAAGTCCGACGACAATTAATAGAGTGTCTAAGATGGTACGATGGAATCGATGACTATCTAAGTGGTCATCGTCTCCATATCACTCCGGGGCAGGGATTGCCTTTCAAAAAAGAATCAATCGAGTCATGGCATCAACGGGTATCCAGTTATTTCTGGACATGCTGGCGGCGGCCGGCGTCGACACTATTTTTGGTAATCCGGGATCAACGGAATTGCCTCTGAACGACGCTCTGGTCGATGACCAACGCTTTCGCTACATCCTGGGCCTGCAGGAAGTACCCGTGATGAGTATGGCAGATGGCTATAGCATGGCCGGTAATCGGTTGGGTGTTGTGAATCTGCATATTTGCCCGGGCCTTGGAAATGCCATGGGAATGCTCTACAACGCATATCGCGAGGGCACACCTTTATTGGTTACAGTCGGTCAACAGGATCGCCGGTTGAGCTTTGATGAACCGATACTCGGCGGTGACATGTTAGCGGTTACCAAACCCTGGACAAAGTGTGGCATCGAAGTTAATCGGATCCAAGATCTTCCAATGGCGATTAAGCGATGCATTCAGGCTGCGCTTACGCCGCCTACAGGCCCAGTATTCCTGAGCTTACCCGTTGATCTGCAGATGGAATTAACAGAAGCTAGTAATCTTCCAGCGGTTACATTGCCTAACGTGCACACGCGACCGCCACGCGACTCGATTGAGCAGGCCGTAGCGCTGCTTGCCACGGCTACCAATCCAGCAATTATTGCCGGTAGCCGACTCGTTGAACTTCAGGCAGAAGGCGAGTTGGTTCAACTGGCAGAAGCCATTGGAGCACCTGTGTATGTTGAGCCGGGAACAACGCACGGCCGGTTACCAATTCGATCGGATCATCCGCTAAATGGGCAGGGGCTGCCACCATGGGCACCTGGAATTAAAGAACGATTGTCAGGCCATGATGTCATTTTGGTTACCGGAATGGACTTATTTCGCCTTTACATCTACATGGAGCCATCCAATGCAATCCCGGAAACGGCAGCGGTGATTCACATCGATGAAGATCCTGAGCAAATTGGAAAGAACCACGACGTTGCTGTGGGTGTGGTTGGTCATTCCAAAATAGCTTTGTCCGAGATTACCCATGTGTTTAACGAGCATCTTGATGAAGTAACGGCGTCCAGGGTGCGGCAGCGTACAAAAACGATCACAGAGGACCTGCAGGCCAGTCGTCAGAAGTTGCAAGCCGAAGTTGATAGCCAACTTTCAAGTGAACCGCTCACGCCATTGGGATTGATGGGTGCCATTGGGCGTGTCCTCCCTGAAGATGCGGCCGTTATTGAAGAAGCCGTGACCACCACCAATACGACGTTAGAACGGCTCGGTGCCATTAAGAACACGACGGGCTATTTTGGTCATCGTGGTTGGGGATTGGGTTGGGGGCTGGGATGTACATTAGGTGCTCAGCTTGCCTGGCCTGATCGTCCGGTACTGGGCATCCTCGGCGAAGGATCCGCCATGTATGGGATTCAGGGACTATGGTCGGCGGCGCGTTACAACATCCCGGCAACGTTCTTAATCTGCAACAACGCACAGTACCACATCCTCAAGGTCTGCGGTCAAACCATGGGGTTGCCACAGGCAAATGCCGGTGAGTTTGAGGGACTTGATCTGATACAGCCAGACCTGGACGTGGTGGGAATCGCCCGAGGTTTTGGCATCGAGGCTGTACGTGTATCTAAAGCGAGCGAAGTAAGCGACACGCTTCGCGAGGCGTTCTCGACTGATAAACCACTGCTGATTGACGTACCGATTACACGGGAAACGAAGAGTGAACTCAATTACGGCTAGCGGTTTACTCTTTAAAGTCACCAGCGGTAACGATGATCAGCTTTTCCGGTTTAATGTACTTCCTCAACATCGAGTTGACTTTCTCGACGTCAAGTTCAGAGATATTTTGCTCGAGATCTTTCGTCGACTGGATATCGCGATCAGCCGATAGCAGCGATGACCAAAGTCCCATAAGACCATCATCTGATGACCGGGAAACCAGATTACTTTGCAGGATCGAAGTCTTGGCGCGATCCAGTTCGTCCTGAGTGATACCGTCTTTCAGGAGTCGCTTTAACTCTTCATCAATTGCCTTAACAACCTTGGGAGAATTCTCAGGGTTGGAGATGGCATAGATCATCAAACGGCTGAGATTTTCCTTTGGATAGCTGCGATACATCGAGGCGATTCCGTATGACAACCCATCTTTTTGGCGGACTCGATCAGCAAGACGTGAAGACAGCGATCCACCACCTAAAATGTGATTTCCGATAACGAGTGACGGATAATCCTCGTGCATGCGGCCAACGGGAATCTGCATGGCCGATAGATACATCGAGTTCTTCTTATCCGGAGTGATAATTTTTTCGTGGCTGCCTGGGATATCCAGAAATGCCTGCCGCGGAATGCGGGAATACTTCTGAGTTGAAACTAAGTCACCGATGGATTCATCGATCGCCTGCTTCACAGCTTCTGATTCAAAGTCGCCGACGACGATTAGCTCTCCATTGGAATTGTCGAGGTATTCGTCATAAATGGCTTTGATATCGCTAAGCTGCAGTTCAGTGAGTTCCTGCATCTGCTGTTCATACGTATGATGTGCGCGAACATCGTCGTTGTCATATGGAAACAGCTTACGCGTGATTAGATTAACGGCGAGTTGTTGCGGGTCCGTACTTGCTGCTTCAAGCAGAGCTACCTGCTGTTGAATGAGTACTTCAAATTCATCTTCCGGGAAAATCGGATCCTGTAGAATCTGTCTGGCAATACCCAGCGTTGCTGCCAGATTCTCCTGTTTGACCTGAATGGAAACCGAGAGAGTTCCCAATCCGCTTGATACGCTCAAAGACGCTCCCAGCTTGTCGAGCGCATCCTGGATCTGCTGATGATCCATAGTTGAAGTGCCACGGGACATGACATCGCCAAGATAGCTGCACGCTTCTTCACGTCCTTTCAGGCTCTCCAGATCTCCAAATTTCAAGTTGAGGCTCAGTGCGACCATTTCGCCTCGGGACTTCTTGGGAAGTAACGCGACCTGCACACCTTTGCTGAGCGTGGTGAGTGTTGTACGTTTTTCAATGTTGTCGAGAGTATTCTCAAACCGTTCGCCTGCAGCGATGGTCTCGCGTCCTTGGTAATCCTTGACCATCTCAGCGATGCTTGGCGCTGCAGGGATCTTAACCAGCTGTGGCTCTTCCGTTGGAATGAACATACCAACGGTACGGTTGCTTTGTCGCAGATACTGCTTTGCAACACGTTGAACATCATCCGCTGTCACTTTCTCGATTCGATCGCGATAAAGGAAGAACAGACGCCAGTCACCCTGTGCGGCCCAGTTACTCAGTTGCACGGCCAACCCGGTTGTGTTCGCAAGCTCTTTCTCTCGTTGAGTAGCGACCTGTTGAAGCACTCGCTCAACTTCCTCATCTGTAACACCTTCATCGCCAATTTTCTCGATTTCAGCGATCATCACATCGCGAACTGTTTCGACGTTGTCGACTTCAGCTGCCTGTGAATAAAACAACATCATTCCTGGGTCATGCAGTGCATAAGTGCCGCCGGAAATAGAGCTGGCGATTTTCGATTCAACCAATGCCTTGTACAATCGGCCAGCCGGTTCGATAGCAAGGATGTAGCTCAATACATCGACGGCTGCGAAGTCAGGATGTCCCCCAGACGGTACGTGATAGGTCACGCCTGCATAAGCTGCACTTCCTACTCTGCGAAGGGTGATGCTCTTTTCACCGTCTTGTGCGGGCTCGTCGGTATATGTTTTCGGAAGCTGTCGCGTCGGTTTTTCAATGGCTCCAAAGTGCTTAGCGATATAACCAAGAGCTTTCTCTTCATCGAACTGTCCGGCGACAATCAGAAGTGCGTTATCCGGTTGGTAGTACTTACGATAAAACGCTCGTAGATTTGGTAGCGGCACACGTTCGATATCACTACGGTTTCCGATTGTGGATTTTCCGTAGTTATGCCATTCAAACGCTGCTGCATTCATCTTTTGCATCAGGATACGGGTAGGACTGTTTTCTCCACGTTCAAATTCATTCCGAACGACTGTCATCTCAGATTCAAGATCTTCGCCCTTGATATAACTATTGATCATACGGTCAGCTTCCAGATGGATTACAGCTTCGAGGTTTTCGTCGCTCGCTGGTAGAGTCTCGTAGTAATTCGTTCTGTCAAACCATGTTGTCCCGTTAAACGTAGCACCTTTTTCCGTGAGCAGTTTAGGGATATTGGGATGTGTAGGTGTGCCTTTGAAAACCATATGTTCAAGCAGATGAGCCATACCGGTTTCGCCGTAACCTTCATGACGTGAACCAACAAATACAGTGAGATTGACCGTTACGGTTGGCCGTGATTCGTCAGGATAAAGAAGGATCTGTAAACCGTTATCGAGTTCGTATTGAGTGATACCTTCAACGGTGGCCCCTTTGGCAATTTCAGCCGCTGTCGTGCTGTGTGCATTCACAAGCACAGCCAACAGAGCCAGCATCCAGATGGTGGGATTAAACGAAGTGTTACGGTTACTTTGATTTCTAAACACAGTCATTTTCCTTTGTTACTCAACGCGTTCTCAACACGGGAGAGGCGCTAATAGATATTAAAAACTAAGTCTAAAAGCACTCATTCATGTTGATAGCCTACCACGTAATTACATCATTCGTAAACGAGTTTAAGCACCAGAATGCGATATGGCCTTACCCACGAAATCACGGCTTTAGATGGATACGTTTTTTGTCCCAGTTGAGCTGCTTTGCAACTGCTCGTGTGAATGGGAGTTTCTCGCTTTCGATATCAGGCAGTACCAGGCGTGATTGTTGTCCGGCGGCAGCAATCACCTCATCAAAACTCACAAATCGACTTGAGTTTAGTAATGCCGGGCCATCATCATAGTCATCCGGTAGCTGGGAAATCCCTATATGATCTGGCGCCTCAAACAGGCCGGCATAGATCACTACCCCCGCCATTTCATGCATCCCACCCAGATATACCTTGCTTGTTTGGCAAACATCAAGCGTGCGAAGCGTCTGTACACCTCTGCGTATATCAAGAATCTGCATTCCTTTGAGTGACTCCCCGAGTAGATAGAATCGTCGCTTGATTTGTGTTTGTTTGAAGCTGTCTTGGTTCCATGCGGTTCGCCCTATTCCGCGTGGAGTAAGGTATGCCCACACAACGTCATCCTTAAGGGCTGCATCACGAAACTTCTCAAAATTCGGGATTGTTTCGATTGCCTTTGACGGAATTGTTTCTTCGTTAAGTGCATCCGTCTTACCAAATGGCTCTCCATAAAACACAAGAAAGTCATTCCAGTCGGATTCGGATTGGGCATGAATCATCGTCAACTTTGCCTGCTCAAGTCCTTGGCGATGCACGGTGTAGAGTCGAAGCTCAATACCCAGCTGGCTCGTGAAATCATACGCACTCATTTCCAAGTCTTGAACGATCGCTGTGTGTACCTTACGTACGTTTAAGTCCACAGGTTTTGCAGGCCATGCTCTGAATGACTTCTTAAGTAGTGTGTCTTTTGTAACAGTAGCAAACTCCCTTAATTCATCTTCTGTTGACGGCACGTTTGCGGTGTCTGCCTGCTTCACGAAGCTGTGACTGATTGAGGTATTTAATTCCCCGTCGGGATTGCCATTTTGAAATACCTGCAATTCGTCGGGTTCAAAATACTTGTGAGCTGCTTTTTCAATCAAAGAGTCATCATTTTTCAGGTAGTGATTGAACCATCGAAATGCGTGTACGCGTAATTCCTGAGTGTCTTTATGGGGACCTGCCGTGATGTGAAGAGAGATCTGATCACCGGCGCCAAGCAAGTCATAGACCTGTTTGGTTTTAACGAATGTACGGTAGACGCCGTCGAGCGGGAAAATCCCATCATTATCTGTATTACTAATCAGTAGCGGTCGGGGTGCAACTAAAGCGGCAACCATGGGGTAGTCCCATTGGTATGTATTTACCATGAACATACAGTCGCAATGCCCTTCGACCGTGCCATCCACTACATGATTTCGCATATCGGTGATGCCAGCTACAGGCACTGCCACCTTAATACGCTGATCTAAAGCAGCAATCCACCAACTGTAAGCGCCACCGCCGCTTCGTCCGGTTACTCCCAGACGTTCTCCATCAACCTCTTTGCGGCTTTGCAGGTAATCCAGTGCGCGAATGCAATTCCATGCTTCGACACCGGCAGGTGTATATCCTCGATTAAGCCACCACCACAATCCGTAACGGTAAGTGCCATGGTGAATTCCCTCTATTTCACCGAGTTGAAGCGTATCAATGGTCAGGCATACATAACCATTTCTCGCAAACCAACTGCCATGATGGTGGTAATGAACTTTATTGCCGTACGAGATTCCATTTTCTTTCACTGCGCCATGGCCACATACGTATAGTATGGCCGGTAGCTTTTCATCCCGTTGCTTTGGTACATAGAGATTTCCGGTTACGTAGAGACCAGGCCGGGACTGGAATTGAATATTCTCAACGGTAAATTCCTCGTGTTCTACTTTGCCAGTAATTTGGGTCATCAACGGCGTTCGTTCAGGCATGGGATTCAGGCCGAGCATCTCCTGCAATTGCTCAACGTAGGTTGCTCGTTGTTCCAGCCAGTCATCGCGAGAGTTTATCTCGGAGAGAAAATCATTTTCGATTAGTTTTGTCTGCTGCTCGAAATAGCTGGTGATCATCTGATCACCGCGGGATGTGTCAGATTTGTTTGTCTGATCGTTCGATTGAGCAGATGCCACAGCAGAGAATAAAACGGACAGAAGGATCGGAATGGCTCGTTTTTTTGCAGTATTCATGCCCAAGTTTTATCACGAACCCAATTGGGAATCCACAAAAGGAGTTAGCTTCGTAACCCTACAGATTCATACAGAAGAAGTATTCCGAATAGGGCTCAAAGCTGTCGTCCATATTCCGGATGTCACCTGTGTCATGGAAACCGAAGGACTTAAAGAAGCCATGTGCCTGTGTGAATCTGGAATCCGACCAGAATTCGATTCGCTTAAATCCACGGTGTTTTGCCCAGTCGACTGCCCATTGCATTAGTAGCTTCCCGCAGCCTGTTCCTCTGCGGTTCTGATTTAGATATAACCTGCGAAATGTGCAGGTCTCAGGCTTCCCTTGAACTGGTAAAGTGGCGTGGCACCCAATAACTTCATCGCCGTCAGATAGCACAACAAAGTCGCCATCACGATCGTGATAGTAGTCGGGCATTTCGGTCAGGTCTCTTTCGGCATCGTCCAGACAGAGTTTATCCCCATATTCCGCGTACACGCCACCGATGAGATTTGCGATTGCAGGTTGATCAGACTTTGTTGCCTGCCGGATTTCAATGTTTGCCATTGGAGAAAACGAAAACCTGTTTCAAAACTCTTATGCGAACAACTTGAGACAAGGGGCGCCTTCATTGAGTGTTGGACGTTCCGGCCGGCCCTGATGAAGGTATTCAAGCGTCATGTTATCAACGCCTAATGCGTGGAGGACTGTCGCATGAATGTCTTTGATATGTAGGCGATCGTCAATTGCGTGCAATCCTAGTTCGTCTGTTGTGCCGATCACTTGACCACCTTTGATGCCGCCACCGGCCATCCACATTGTGAAGCCGTATGGATTGTGATCACGCCCGGTACCCTTCTCACTCATGGGTGTACGGCCAAATTCGCCGCCCCAGATAACAAGCGTGTCGTCGAGCAATCCGCGCTGTTTCAGGTCCTTGATCAGTCCAGCAACTGGTTTATCACTCGCCAGACAATTCGTTGTATGGTTGGATTCGATATTGCTATGGGCATCCCATTTACTGCCAGACCCGTGGTAGAGCTGGATAAAACGAACACCGCGTTCGACAAGCCTACGTGCTAACAGACAGTTTCGTCCGAACTTCTCAGTTTCTTTCTGGTCCATTCCGTAAAGAGCTTTGGTCGCTTCGGATTCTTGGGAGAGGTCGACGGCTTCCGGAGCCGTTGACTGCATCCGATATGCCAGTTCGTAACTTTGGATGCGAGCATCAAGTTCAGATATTTCTGGGTTTAAGTCAACCTGATCCTGATTGATGCGGTTGAGCATGGAGATGAGTCGACGTTGGCGTTTGGCTGTCATGCCATCAAGTCGCTTGAGATATTCGATCGGTGGATCGGAGCTTTGTAGCGAGGTGCCCTGATAGGTCGCCGGCATAAAGCCGGCACTCCAGTTGCGCGGCCCGTTTATGACACGTCCGGGATTGTCCTCAAGGACTACAAAGCCCGGCAGGTTTCCATTGACGGATCCAAGGCCGTAACTCACCCAACTGCCCAGTGACGGACGACCAGCCCGAATGTCACATGTATTCATTTGACAGACGCCATTGGAGTGGTTTAGACCGTTTCCCCAGCAGGAGCGTATGATGGAAATGTCGTCGACACAGGTGGCGATGTGCGGCAGCCAGTTAGATACCCATGCTCCCGATTCGCCGTGCTGTTTCCATTTGCGTTTATCAGCAAGTAAGGGAGCATCATATTCACCCATGGGTGTGATGATATTACCGTAGGATTCCGGCAATTGTTGCCCGGCCATCTCCCGAAGTTTGGGTTTTGGATCAAACAGATCCATTTGGCTTGGGCCACCTTCCATGAACAGGAAAATAGCACTCTTGGCCTTCGGCGCACGTTGCGCTAAACGTAAATGATGTGAATCTGCTGCGCGCAATTCTCCGTCCATCAGACCGGCCATTGCAATGGCTGCGAATCCGGCGCCGCTGTTGATCAACATCTCCCGGCGGTCGATTGGCTGCTCACATTTTATGATTGAATGGCGCATGGTCTCGTTGTGATTTACCAGAGATGAAACGGTTAGTAGATAAACATAAACTCGTTTGAATTAAGCAGGATCTTGTTGAAGTCGTCGAGCAAATAATTTCGGTCGATCTCAGCTTCCTGATTTACAAATTCCACGGCCCGTTTTAGTTCAGATATCTCAGGCGGCCGTTGCAGAATAACCTCATAAGCAGCAGATAGGCGTTGTTCGATGTTGTCTGGATGCATTTTCATCAGTCGCTGATTTACCGCGCCATAACGCTTGTTGATCCACGGGCTATTCAACATCATTAACGCCTGATTTGCGGTGAAGGTTGCATTACGCTCCGGGCTGCTCAGGATGCCGTCTGAAGAATCAAAGTTTGCAAGCAATGGGGATGGTTTGTTGCGGATCACTTTTGTGTAAACAGAGCGGCGCATCGAAATAGTGTCGGACGAAGGTCCTGATGCCGTACTGTCAAGCTCGCCACTGACGAACAATAAGCTATCGCGTATCTGTTCTGCATCGAGTCGTCGAGCAGGATATTTCCAAAGTAGCTTGTTCTCGATGTCGGTTGCCAGGTTCGATGTTGCTTCAGGATGACTTGAATTCTGTTGATACGTGCTGGATTGCAGGATCAACCGGTGTATATGCTTCAGGCTCCAGTCGTTAGCGATCAATTCAGAAGCCAGAAAATCCAGCAACTCCGGGTGTGTGGGTTCCTCACCCAGGAATCCAAAATCACTTGGCGTAGAGACTAATCCATGGCCAAAGTGATGCTGCCAAATTCGGTTAACCATGACGCGCGCAGTTAGAGGATTCTCCGGTGATGTAATCCAGCTGGCAAGTGCGGTACGTCGTCCCGTTGTTTGCCCACTTTCCGGGACGGAGATGTCTGCTGGTTTCGGGTCCAGAATGGTTGGTATTCCGGGCAGGATATCTTCTTGTTCACCACTGTCTGGAATATGAGTTGTGGGCGCTTGCTGGCCAATATCGGTTATGGCCATGACAGTCGCGAGCGACTTAGGTTTTATGTCTTCAAAAGTTTTCAGTTCAGCAACGAGCGCGTCCCAACGTTCCTTTTTTTGGTTCTTGAGTTTATCACCAGCCATCACACTCTCGGGTGTGGCATCGACCTGTCGATAGGCGAGGTAGGCAATTTGATTCTCAAATGGAGTCCGTTGATCAGCAGGTTTGTTAAGAAAGGGGCGTATATTCCTTGGAAACTTGCCTATAGAACCCTGAACGCTCTGTTTAATAAATGGATCTGCCAGTTCTAGCATCTCTGTGCGGATGGCGTTCGTTTTTTCCTGCCATGCGGCGAACTGATCGGTGTATTTCTTTATTGCCTCGGGGTTCTCTGCGTGTGGAGCATCTTGTGGAAGGATGGCAGCGAAGTAAGCTCGAAGTCGGAAGTAGTCCTTTTGCAGAATAGGATCAAATTTGTGGTCGTGACATCGAGCACAACCGTATCCCATTGCAAGAAATGTCTCTGCCGTAACGTCTGTAATGTCGTTGAGGATGATATCCCATTGGGTTTTGACATCGCGCTGATTGTATTCGTAGATCCAATGACGTAAAAACGCCGTCGCGGTCAGCGCGTCCGCGTCACCTGGAGAGACTTCATCGCCGGCCAGTTGCTCCTTGACAAATTGGTCGTATGGCTTGTCTGCATTGAGCGAATCAATGACGTAGTCTCGATACCGCCAGGCATTCGGTCTGAGTCCGTCCTGCTTGTAACCGTCGGACTCGGCGTATCTCACAAGGTCGAGCCAATGTTTTGCCCATCGTTCACCGTAGCCGCGGCTGTCTAGTAGTGTTTCGACAAGGGCATCGTACGCCTGTGGGTTAGGATCCGATACAAATGCCTCGACTTGTTCAGATGTTGGAGGGAGTCCTGTGACGTCGAGAAATATTCGTCTCACCAATGCACGTGGGTTAGCCGGTGGTGCAGGCTTCAGATTGGCATTATCCAAGCCCTGTAGAATAAATCGATCAATTGTACTGCGTCCCCAAGTGCGATTTTCCGGTACATCTGGAATCGTACGCCGAACCGGTTGGATCGACCAAAGCCCTTTCTCGTAGTCGGAAAATGGCTGTGCAAATACAGACTGCCCGAGAAAAGACAGAATAGCGAGGATAAAGATGGGAAGACGATTAATCACGATGGCTACCGGCGATGACACAAACATATATCCGATTAGTTTACCAACTCGCAGATTCATTGGCACTCGATTCACGTGCCAATTGCCACAACTTCTATGCGGTTACTCGTCTCTGCGTACAGGGATTTTTGCTTCACCCGTGTAGATGTCAGTATTGGGATGTCGTTTTTTCCACTCGCCCCAGGTCGTCAGAATAAATGCATAATCATCCAGAGGTGGATTCTCATCGAACATAGGAAAAGGCTCGTCATTTAATTCAAAAACGAGTTCTCCTTTTTCCCAGGAGTACAGATCTAATTCGAGATTCTCACCACGTTGCTCAGATGTAAACACGCGGCCTTTTTTATTTACTCGGCAATAGGTCACCGTTAGGGGAACACGATTGACAACATCGTTGACGATTTTCTGGCCTATCAAATTAAATGAAGAAAGTAGGTATGCCCGATGTGCATCATCGACGCTCACCCCAAGAATCTGTTCACCGTCATCCACCGGTGCTTCGTCCACTGTTTCGGTGCTCGGCTTGATCAGTCCAGGCAGCATCATGGGGGAGTCCGGCGGGATTTGCTCGCCACTTTCACTGACCTTAATTGACAGCAATCCTTCTGGATCAGATATATGGATTTTCGCATCTTCACCACCGAAGTAAGTAACTGCGACGACTACGATAACCATGATCAACATGATCAGAGAAGCGGCCATCATCCACGATGTATTTGAAGCTTCGTCTTCATCTTCGAATTCATCATCTTCAGTGTCACTGAAGATAGATTGTGTTGATTCAGGTGCAGCGCTGTCGTCCGATTGATCACCATCGGCAACATCAAAATCTACCGAATCTTCATTGGATGGGTCGTTGCCAATGGATTCTGAAATGTCACCCATCAAGACGTCGATGCTCTCCCCACACTCACAATCAATTGTGGCTATTGTGGCGTCTTCATCGAGTCGCGATTCATCGAGATCAAGACTTTCGATGTCTAGATCATGGATCGCATCACACGCGTTACAAGTTATCTTTTGTGTCATCTCGGATTACCAGTTTGCCTTTGAGTTCCGGATAGTCGCGTAGGTTGAGTCTAGGCCCAGAAATTGAAGTGTTGAATAACGACGGTGATTAGTTTGGTATGACAGCGTCAGTGCTGGAATTCGGTGGAATCGACTGTTGTTGCATTTGCTGCTGGATTTGGGCGAGCGTTTGTTGTGCTTCGATATTTCCGCTATCTATTTGCAACGCGGAGGTACACCAGTGTCTTGCCAGCTTGTATTTGCCAAGCTCCGCTGCAACTTTACCAAGTTGTACGAGGGTGCCGGAATTGCCAGGCTCTTCGATTGCTAATTGATGCAGGTCAGCAAATGCTTCCCGTTTCTCCCGTAGTTTGCTTGACTCTTCAAAACAGGCCTCTGCAGCATCGTTGTCTTTGTTACCACGATGTGCTTCGCCGAGTTTGTAGATTAATTCGAAGTCATACGGATCTAATTCCTTGCCACGCTTGAGCAAAGTGATGGCTTCGGTGAACTGTTTGTTTTCCACTAGTATCGAACCTTGCAGCATTAGGGCAGGTTTTGGAACGTCCTTAGCCGAAAGGGCTTTGGAAACGAGTTTGGCAGCTGTTTCTTTGTCACCGAGGTTGTAGTGACATGTGGCCTGCAGAGCGTACCTTTGAGCGAAGTCGCGAATCTTGGAAAGTGTTTCGAGCGCATTTTCAAACTCAAGTAGTTGGATTTGGATTTCAGCTATATCAAACAGGATTTCTTCTCGACCGGTCCAATCCAGATCCTGACCCGACTGATACGGACTGCGTTCAAGAGAAGACTGGTAATTGTCCAGCGCATCCCTCCACAGTTCGTAATCCTTATGGATGTTGCCCATAAATCGGTAAATACTAGAATCGGTACGATCCAGATCAGCAACCTGAAGTGCATGCCGCAGCGCACCGTCCATATCACCAATGTCCGAATACATCGCGGTTAGAATTCGGTGTGCCTCAATGCACTCAGGATGAGTTTGAATCACATCGGTCAGGATTTGGTGCAAGTCAGACATTTTTGGAAGCATACTCAGCACTTCCGCATCGCCACGGTGTCTGCGTTGCAGTTCCATGTGATTGAGACATTCAACGCACTTGGAGATCATATCCAGCTTTTGAATGACCTGCATGTCGCTGTTTAGCCCATTGTCGTCTGTTATCAATTCAGTGCTAAGCTGCTCAAACTTGCTTATCAGGTCATTTGAACCGAGGTAGTCATTGGCATTGTAGAAGATGAATGCGGTAAATAATTCTGCAGCCACATTGGCAGTTTTTGAGCCATTTTCATTTTGAATTGTACGCAGCGCATTGCGATGGTAAACGACAGAAGGCAAGTCGCGTTTATAAAGTGCTTCGACGGCTTCATCAACGTGGTAATCCACATCCTGAATGTCTGAATCACCGCGGTCACTCATGGCCCAGCTGCTCCAAAATGCAACGACAATGAGTCCGAGTAATGTAACGATGGTTCGAAACGTGTTCTTAGAAGATGCTTCAGTCTGCTCATCCTGCGGATCATCTGTTTCTTGTTCCGACGCATCGACGACTTGTGGTTCGATATCACTCATGGGAAATTCTATTCTGAAATTGGTTCCAGGATTATGGTTGTTTCATTTAGTGCGACGTGGTCAATTTTCTGCTCTAAGCCACTTGGCCACTTTATTGTCATGCCCGACACCTGCGTCCCTTTAGCGACTCCCCAATGCAATCGGAATTCACTTTGAGATAAGTAACTTGTACCGCCACTAATGTACTTGTGTCGGTCGCCATCGGACGTGTGAAGCACGGCGATCGCACCAATTGCATCACGATTGCTTCTTGAGCCAACTAACTGAATGCGGACGTAACGATTGTCATTGGCCGACTCATTCTTAATGATCGCCGAGACTTCGCGGCTGTTTGAGAAAATGAAATCGGCATCACCATCCTGATCCAGATCAGCATAGGCAAGTCCACGGCCGCGATGTTCCTGGCTGATATAGTTCTCAATCGGGAACCGCTTTCGGATATACCTGCCGTTTTCGTTAATCAGAACCAGAGGTCTTTGGTTTAAGCGACCGGATGGCGGGTAATTGATCACGTGTCCATTGGTGACCAGAATGTCGTCATCACCATCAAGATCCAGATCATAAAAAACGGTACCGAATCCGACGAATACGCCACCGAGCGATGTTACTCCGGTCTTATCACTTACGTGCAAGAACATCCCGTCGCCGATATTTTCGTAAAGAGCAAATGCCTCGTGCTCGTAATTCGCAACCCAAATATCAGGGCGGCCGTCGTGGTTGTAATCGGCAACATCGACCCCCATACTTCCGTTGGCACCGCCCAGACCATCAAACGCCAAACTGTGTAACAGGGCATTCTCTTTGAACTTACCAGTACCGTCATTCACGTAGAGATGATTTCTGGTTGTGTCATTACAGACATAGATATCGAGATCGCCATCCGGTTCAATGTCTGTCAGCAGTACACCAAGGCCTTTACCTGTGCCATCGTCAACAAGCCCGAGTTCTTCAACCATGTTGGTAAATGTGCCATCACCATTGTTGTAATAAATCCGGTCTTGCAGGCCTTCGAAGCTCTTTGGAGGACAGATTTCGATCTGACCTTCCAGAGGTCCTTCGCAAAACGGGTGGTTTTCAAATGACCAATTCACATAATTACACAGGTACAGATCCAGATGTGAGTCGCCGTTGAAGTCACCCCATCCGGCACTGCTACTCCAGGATGTTGTATCAATACCGATGTCTTTGCTTACTTCGAGGAAGGTACCGTCACCCTGATTGTGATAGAGCATGACGGCGCCGAAGCCAGTTACAACAAAGTCCTGGAATCCGTCATTATCAAAGTCTCCGACCTGACATGCGTGTGAAAACATTGCGTCTCCACCTGTTTGCGTGACAGCAGTAACATCCTGAAATGTTAAGTCTCCGTTGTTGCGATATAACTTCCCTGGGTATCCTAGAACGTCTTTATCCCGGTAATGGCCACCACCTGGGAAGAACACATCAATCATTCCGTCCAGATCAAAGTCCAAAACGCCAACGCCACCGCCGAGTGATTCGAGAATGGCCGCATGGTTGGATTCAGCACCATTTCTGTAAATAAAATCGATGCCGGTGCTTTTGGTTATATTCTCAAGCTTGACAGACGGACCCACTTTAGCGGAACCAAGGTTACCTTGGCTGTCCACGTTTGGCAGTAAATTGTCCGAATCACCAAAGCTCTTATTCTTCTTGGCTTCTTCCATGGAGAGATTTGGAAGATCATCACCGCCGGAACAGCCGGGTAATAATATGGCCGCACCGATCGCAGCGAGGATTGCGACGACAAACAACGAGGCGTTAGATTGTTGTTTTGCTGTTAGTGACACGTTTCCATTCCTTACGCTATTGAGTGCCTTGCAGCCTGCGCTGTCGGAAGTTGTCCGCTTGTTCTTTGAACGACAGATCGCCATCCGCTTCGTACTTTTTGGTGTAAAAGTCTTCGTACAACTGAAGTGTCTCGACGTTGTCTTCGTCAAGTTGTAGGGCCGAATGCAGCCAGATCATCGATTCCTGCTCTGATCCGTAAACCATGAACAGTTTGGCCACTTCGAGTCGTTTTGGGATCGACTCAACACTACTGCCGATTTTCTGGATGATTTCATTTGCATCAGAAAGTTTGTTTTTGATTTCTTCAACCGCTTCAAAATGTTCGGACGCTTCTTCAAAGCGTTTTTCAGCTCGCAGTGCCTGAGCCAGAAAGTAACGAGCGTCTGTGTTGTTTTTATCAACGGCACAAACCGGCTCAAGTAACTTAATCGCTTCTTTCCATTGTTGGGATTCCACTAACAACTGGCCGAGAGCATTTTGGCCGCTGTAGTGACCGGGCTCCTGAGTCAAGGCTTGACGAAGTAACTCACGTGCCTTCTCGTTGTCGCCAAGTGCACGATATGCATGCGATTGAGCAATCAAGCAGTCCACTTTGAGGATTTCATCCTTGATTGCGATGTTGAGGTATTGGAGAGCTTTCTCCGTTTCCTTGAGTTCCATCATGACACTGGCCAGCTCAAATGCAGCCTTGTAGTACTGAGGGTTCAGCTCCAATGCACGGTGCAGCGACTTCTCCGCTTCGCGTGGTTGAAATCGTGAACGGCTGATTGAGGCACGCAGATAATAGGGCCTCGCATCGTTCGGAAAGTCCTTGATCCAGGTGTCA
Organism: Pirellulaceae bacterium; assembly: GCA_045566075.1. Taxonomy (GTDB): domain Bacteria; phylum Planctomycetota; class Planctomycetia; order Pirellulales; family Pirellulaceae; genus UBA11883. Next base: position 18,582 of record JBJLEE010000010.1, read on the forward strand.
ATGAGTAATAACGCCGGATCATAAAGCTGAAACTGAATGTAGCCGAATATAAACGACTCGCAGACCTCCCGTTTGTCATACGGTCCCAGATCGTCACTAATTAGATATGGCCTAAGGAAGTTCTCGGCGTAGTCATGATCACCCGTTTGAGCGGCCATCAAAACTCGTTCGAGTTGGGTGCGGTCGCGGTAACGTTGAATCTCTGATTCCGACATGTTTGCCGTGAGCGCTCGCACTTCTTGGAGTTGCAGGTTCATCGTACTGTAGTCGCCACGCTTTCGAGCAACCCGTGCACGAAGTAGCGCACACTCGCGTTTCTGTCCGGGAAAGCTTGCCAGTTTGTCCAACCAGCCGGTGGCATCATCAAGTCGGTGATTCAGGATGCAGCTGTTGGCTTTCTCGGTGATATACCCGGCACCTGCCGTGTACACCGAGAAGACCAGACCAGTCAAAACAAGCGGAAAGACCAGAAGTGGAGGCATCCCCAGAATGGTACGCTTTTTCCGGTTCGAATTGCCGTGCCGCGGTCGGTTGGTTTTTTTTGTTTTACTCATTACAGATTAAATCGATTTGCATTGAAATCTTAAACATCGATTAGGCATTACACCTTTACGAATGGTTTCATGTATCTAAAACATATGCCATCAAATCAGTTGTGCCCTGAATTGTCGGACGATTATTCCCCGATTCCCTGCCCATTAGGCTCACTATTGGATGTGTTATTCCACCAAATCGTTACATCCGTTCTGACCGGATTAGCTGATGTCTGAAATTGCCCAACGGCGATGTCGATATCGCCGTCTTCGTCAAAGTCGGCTAAATCGAGCGTCGCATGATTGCAATTTCCAATTTCAAGTGACCAAGGCTTAAACTCGCCCGGTGCTGTTTGTTCCAGCCAGATAAGCGAGTCAAGCTTACTAGTGTCAATATCCTCAAGCGCGTTTGAAATCAGGCAACCACATACAATATCCATGTCACCATCGTTATCCATGTCACCGGCCACCGCGCGATGTATTCCCGGCATCTTTGCAAGCTCGTGCTGCTCCCACGTGCCATCACCACGGTTTTCCAACCAATGAACCGCGTGATACGGTACTAAATAAAATGAGTCGAACATGTCCCCATTCGTATAGAGGATGTCCAAATCCCCATCCTGATCAAGGTCGGCCAAATCGATGCCCGTTGAGCCAAAGATTGGGTTGTCCGCAGCAAAGACCATTTGTCGTCGGAAACTACCGTCACCACGGTTTAAGAACAGTTCAACGCACTCATGCTCCTGGCTGATTACAGCAAGGAAATCTAAGTACCCGTCACCATTGAAGTCCAATGTCGGGATGTGGATGTAACCGTGACGGTCGTCTAGTTCGGTTACTTGGAATTTGGGGACGTCGCTGCTGTCATCGACATTTTCGAAATAGAACAGGTGGCCTGAATTCCGCCAGCCAAACTCGGCGACGACTAAGTCGAGGTCGCCGTCCTTGTCGTAATCACCAGGTTGGACGTCTGAAATCCTGCCTACACCTGTGAGAATCTCGTGAACATCAAAGCCGCCATGCGATGAATCAGTTGATGGATTCAGCCATAACACTCGACCATGTTGATGGTCCGCCGGTAGAAACTCCCCTAAGTCTCCTACGACATAGTCCGGTACTCCGTCCTGATTCAAGTCAGTTTGAGTGGTCTTGGATGGATGATTTACATATGACAGTCTGCCGTAACTGGCGGTATCTCCGTTCAGTCGCATTTCATATACGGCACCGACCGACATATCGCAGACCATCACGACCGGGGAACCGCCTTCCGATGATGGGTAATAGCTGATATTGGAAATGGCGGGTGGCGTTTCCAAATGGACATTCAGCTTGTCCTGAAATACCGAATAGCGTTTCTTATCAAACGTCAAAATGTCTTCTGGCGTTGCTGGTGCTAAGGACGGTGCTGGTAGTGAGTCGGGTGCGCGGTTGCGGTAATAACTCAGGACATGCGGCTTGACTGGCAGATCCAAATCAAAACGACGTGAGTTGTCGTACATCTCGAATCCAAGAGAAACGACACTTTCCCAACCGTCTTTCGGAATGCCTGATGGATCTGGTGGTGAGTGACAGTCTCCACAAAAACGTTCAACGGCAACTTGATCTGCTTCTTTTAAGTTTGCTGACGAGCTTATCGCTAGATTGTCTTGAGTCAGTTCCGGGAGTGCATCGTTTTCAGACGAAAAATCAAACAGCAGTAGTGCACCACCACTTAGAGCGGCTAGGATAAGCAGTCCAATTAACAGACGCATCAATTCAATCCATTTTCTGTGCTAGCAAATTCGCATACGGCATACGATTCAATTATGACCCCTTAGTGGTGTCGCAGTGACGAAATCTCTACCGTTATTCGAAGATCCGCTGCCGGTAGCAGCCCGACTTCGTTTGATGAACTCACCGGGCCCGTCTTACGTACAGCATGTACCTATAAACACCACCCATAGGGAATATCTGATTCGGGCTTTGTTTCTACGACTTGTGGGTTAAACCGGTTCGCCAATTCAATCAGAAAACCCCAGTGTATTTGCATGGTTTAACTGCAAATGGTCATCAATGAATTCACCAGTGCAAACCAATCAGCCTATGGGTAATGGCGCAAAGAAAAAGACCCCCAACCTCGAAAGGTTGGGGGTCACGCAATACTCTGCCCGTTTCCGGGCGACAATAGCTCCAATAAAAAGATACATGAAATTCAGACTAGATTCCACTCCATAAATTTCCGGTTCCTTTTTTTTTCGTGCTCCGTACTATGCAGATGATATGTTTTTGTTACCGGAACCCCATGTTTTTCCCTGAAATAAGCAAAAAGCTGACATGAAACGCATCAATACACATCGATGGATACTAGCTGTTATTTATTTCGTTTTTTTCTCCGGTGTATTGGCTGCACAGGACAATTCGGCTGAACTTGTTTATCCTGTCGCGATAGCTGGCAGCGACGCCACCGTGTACATTGCTGACCGACGCTTACCTGGTGTATTAGCTATCACAGATGGAAATGTATCAGCTCTATATAAGGGTTCCAAAAAAGTTGGTACACCGCTGAATGCTGTACGCTGCATTGCAACTACCGACGATGGAAGCGTGCTCGTCGGCGATAGTGCCACGCGAGCCGTATATCGTCTCGACGATCAGGGATCACTGTCAGTGGTTACCAAAGGATTGATCGGAATACCTAGCGGTATTGCGGTTTTGGAAGACGGAACAATCATCGTCACCGATCTGGAGTCTGGCGGTGTGTGGAAAGTCAGTGATGACGGAACTGCCGACCGTTTTGCCGATGTACCAGGCGCAACAGGTGTGACAATTCAAGCTGGAAATATCATGGTGCTTAGTCGTGGTACCAACCCCATCGTAAAAGTGTCGCTTGATGGAAACACATTGCCGGTTGTTACAGGCCGGCCATTCGGGCTACCGTTGGGAATTGCCACACGAGATGATCAGACGCTTTTGGTTGCTGATGGATTTGAAAAGACGATTTGGTCGGTAAAGTCTGATGGCACGTTTGAGAAAGTCGCTGGCGGTAAACCGTTTGTGCACCCAGTTGGTATATCGACCGGTGGCGGGAAGACGCTCGTCGTTGATTCTCGCGCCAAGTCAATATTCGAAATTCAGTCAGACGGCACGGTTGCGTCGTTGAAATAGCAAATCCTTCCGTGCGATTTAGCAGCATCAGCTAAATGCTTGAAATTACAACACGTATGCAAACTGTAAGGACTTCATCATGGGCATGACTCTAGATCAACGAATCCAAATTCCTAAGCACACGCGGCGAGAGTTTAGAGAGAGGATGCAGTCCGGTGAGTTAAAGGCATGCATCATTCCAGTTGCCGCGACAGAACAGCACCTTGAACACCTCGCCATGGAACATGACTGGGCCAGTTGCATGCACGTTTCGTGTGAGGTGGCCAAGCGTCTTGATCCACATGTGGTGGTCGCTCCCGTGATGAGTATCGGAATCAGCGAGCATCATATGCGCCACATTGGCACCATCACTGCCATGCCCGGAAGTTTTCTTTCCATGTTGCACGACGGGATTCGCAGTATGCACCATGCAGGATTCGATACGATTCTTGTCCTCAATGGGCACGGTGGAAACATGGCTCCAGCCGATGGTATCTGGGGGCAGTTCCTACAACGCTTTGAAATAAACTTGCAATTCAAGTCCTATTGGGAATTTCTCTCGCCTGAAGAAGCGGCTCCCTATCTGACTACAGGGCGATTCCCGGGACACGCTCAGGAGTTTGAGACAGCCACGGCACTTGCTCTGTTTCCGGAAAATGTGAGACAAGATGCGATGGAAGATCAGGAAGACAAAGAGCCATTGGCTGCCACTGCCGAAAATGGTCAAGCGATGCTTGATCTCATCGTTGAAAACACGGCAGCTCATCTGAAGGCTATGATTGATGGCGTTGACGTTATCAGAATCCCGGATTTTCACGAGTAACCTGCAATCGCTGGTATGGAACAATACGATGTCGTAATTCTTGGTGCTGGCCATAATGCTCTGGTGTTGCAAGCATACCTGGCCGGATCCGGGTTAAAGACGATTGCACTGGAGCGACGCTCAAAGCCAGGCGGTGGTTTAGATACGATCGAGCATCCGTCAGGCAGTGGATTTCTTCATAATCCACACTCCTTCTTTCATCGTGGCATTACATCGATGCCGTGGTTCGACGACTTGCAGTTGGACGCCAACGGTGCGCAGTACATCGAACCGGACTGCAATGTGTCGGTCATAAATGGAGAGAATCAAGCCATTAAGTGGCATCGTGAATTCGATGTGACGCTGCAAACCGTCCGCCAGTTTAGCCGTGCTGATGCGGATAAGCTCGAGTACTGGCATGAGACATTTCGGCCAGTGTTAACAGAAATACTGATTCCCGAATCACGACGACCACCTGTGCCAGCTGAGGAGAGGTCAAGATGGTTAAATCAGTCTGCGGCCGGCAGATTACTTCTGGAGGTGAGTGCATTATCACCGCTGGATTTTGTGAATAGAGAATTCGAACATCCGTTTGTTAAAGGGGCGTTACTGTTCTTTAACGGCTTGAGGGAAGTTGATTTGCGACTCTCTGGGTTTGGTTATCACATTCCTGCTTTGTTAGCGAGTGATACGCTTGCACAGATGTGCATCGGAGGTTCAGAACAACTTGCCCATTCATTGTGTAATGTCATTAGAAAAGCGGGCGGAGAAATTCGGTGCAATTGTGAAATCGAGGAGATACAGGTATTCGGAGGGAGAGCAACCGGAGTGAAGCTCGCAACCGGAGAATTAATTCAGGCGGAGAGGGCCGTGGTGTCATCTCTGAACCCTCAGCAAACCATGCTCGGATTGCTCGCCTCAGAACACGTGCCGTCTTCGTGGCGAGAGAAAGCAGAGCAGTTTCGATACAATCTTATTGCCCCGCTTTTTGGGGTTTATCTAAACCTGAATTCGCCGGTTAGCTATCTCGCGGCTGAACACGATTCGGAAGTCAACGAGTCGTTGATGACTGTTCTTGGATTGGACGAAGTAAGTCAGTTTTCAGAAATCGTCAAGCATCATGAGCAAGGAACGATCCCGCCAACGGTGATGTGGGGCAGTTGTCCCACACAGTTTGATCCATCGCAGTCCCCTGATGGTCAGCACGTGGCCTTCATGTGGGAAAAACTGCCAATGGACGTTCATGGTGATCGCGAGCATTGGCATGATCTGGCAGCGGAACACGCCAATAGCATGATTGATCTTTGGTCAAAACACGCGCCATGTCTTAAAGACTCGATTGTGGATATCAGAATCCAGTCACCGTTGGAGATTCCACGGACGCTTCACAATATGATTGACGGGGACCTTCTCGTTGGCAGCTTTGATCATGGTCAAATTGGATTCAACAGACCGTTTGCCGGTGCTGGCCACTATCGGACGTGCGTTGAAGCCTTGTATATGTGTGGGGCGAGCTGTTTTCCTGGAGGAAATATTACAGGATTACCCGGTTATAACTGCCAGCAGGTTCTCACAGCCGACTTGGGTGTTGTAGATTAGAATGTACGCATCAGCAGATTGCAGAAACCTGTCTTCAGGCAGGCGACCTCTAAATAGTTTGAATCCACTGAATATAGAATGATGGTGAAGTTACGTATGGCCAAGTTATATAGTTTGGTTTTAATCCTTTGTGTCATGATCACAATTCCTGCTTCGGCAGTTGAATTGAAATTGAACAAAGGCGACCACGTTGTATTAATCGGTAACACACTGGCAGAACGCTTTCAGTACTTTGGTTATTTCGAGACCTTACTACACAAGCAATTCACAGACTTGGATCTGGTTGTCCGTAATCAAGGATATGGCGGAGACGAATTCCGATTTCGTCCACGGTCGTTGGACTTTGGAACTCCGGAGTCACACCTAACCTCTGCTGAGGCGGACGTAATTCTCGCTTTCTTTGGATTCAATGAATCGTTCAAAGGCCCCACGGGTCTGAATGAATTCCGGCAGGAAATCCAGGCATTTATCGAGAACACACGAGCGCAAAAGTATAACGGCCAGTCGGCACCCGTTATCGTGTTGCTGTCTCCCATTGCTGTCGAAAATCTGGGTACGAGAGATTTACCGGACGGATCAAAAGTAAATCCAAACATCAAGTTGTATACACAGGCGATATCAGAGGTGGCAGATGCGAATGATGTACCATTCGTTGATTTGTTCACATTGAGTAAACAGTTGTACGAAGCTGCTGATGAACCATTCACATTTAACGGCATCCACTTCAGTGAACGGGGTTATCAAAGATTTGCCGGTCCACTGATGCACGCACTATTTGGCAGTGAAATTCCCTGGAATGACAATTTGGAAGTCTTGCGTGAGGAAGTTAATGAGAAGAGCTTCAATTACTTCCATAATTATCGTGCCGTAAATGGTTACTACATCTACGGCGGTCGGTCTCGCCGAGATCACGGTAACCCTCCCTACACGGACGCCTATGTGATTGAAAATGAGCGGGCAAAGCTCAATGAAATGGCCGCGGTTGTTGATCAGCGTATTTGGAAAGTTGCGGCCGGTGACGCGGTGTCCGACACTCCCAACTATGATGCGACACGAAAGCTCTATGAAGTGCCTACAAACTTCAAAACGCCGGTGAACATTCTGGATCCGGAAGCAGCGATGAATACATTTACTGTCGCAGATGGATATGCAGTGAATCTGTTTGCGAGTGAACGTGACTTTCCAGAGCTAAAGAATCCGGTTCAATTCACTTTTGATGCAGAAGGTCGGTTGTGGGTTGCAACGATGGAAAGCTATCCACAATACCTGCCACCGAATAAGCCAAAAGATAAATTGCTGGTTTTCGAAGACACGGACAATGATGGCAAGGCGGATGAAATGAGCGTCTTTGCTGATGACCTGCATCTACCAACCGGTTTTGAATTAGGTGATGGTGGCGCTTACGTTGCTCAGGAACCGAATTTGGTTTTCCTTAAGGATACCGACGGCGATGGGAAAGCAGATCTGAAAAAACTGCTGCTGCATGGGTTTGATTCAGCAGATTCACATCATGCAATTGGAGCCTTTCAGTGGGGACCTGGCGGTGGAATCTACATGCACGAAGGTACATTTCATCACACGCAGGTCGAGACTCCGCACGGGCCCGTTAGAAATGCACACGGCGGTGTATACCGGTTTGATCCAACGAAACAACAGTTTGAAACATTTGTGTCATACAATTTTGCCAACCCATGGGGACACTGTTTCAATCGATGGGGGCAGAACTTTGTGGCAGATGCATCCGGTGGCGCAAATTACTTCGCAGCACCATTTTCATGTAAAGCGATTCCGTTTACCGGTCAGGAAGATTTTGGTCCGTTCAAGTTCACGTATCACGAGCAGATGCAGCAGTTTCTTAAGAAGCGTGTTCGGCCAACTTCCGGTTGTGAACTTGTTTCCAGTCGCCACTTTCCACCGGAAGCGCAGGGAAACTATTTGCTCAATAACGTCATCGGATTTCAAGGCATTCTGCAACATCGAGTTGAAGAGAGCGAATCAGGATATACGGCTACAGAAATTGAGCCGATTCTAGTCAGCTCCGACCGAAACTTTCGCCCCGTTGACCTGCAGTTTGGCCCGGATGGTGCTTTGTATATCGTCGACTGGTTCAATCCATTGATTGGTCATATGCAACACAGCTTGAGAGATCCAAGCCGAGATCACACTCATGGCCGAATTTGGCGGATCACATATCCCTCACGGCCGCTCGTTTCCAAACCGGTTATTGAAGGTAAATCTCCAACGCAGTTGCTTGAGATGCTTACGATTCACGAGGACCGCACTCGTCAGCGCGTTCGGATTAAGCTGAGAGAGTTTCCAACAGAAGAAGTAATGGCCGCGCTGGACCAATGGATCGATGGGTTGGAAATGACGGGCGACGAGTTTGAACACGCATTGCTTGAGGCACTTTGGGTTTGCCAGCATCACAACGTGTACGACGGCATCGGACATCAATTGTTATTAAGGTTGATCGAATCGCCGAATTACAACGCCAGAGCAGCGGCCGTTCGAGTCTTGAGCTTCTGGAGATATGATGTGCCGGAAGTTCATGAGCTTCTCAAGATTGCTGTGACGGATGAGCATCCCCGCGTACGGCTCGAGGCGGTGCGGGCCTGCAGTTACTTGAATGATAAAGTGGCTGCTGAAATAGCACTGTCATCATTAAAGAGTGACTCGGATTACTACATCGACTATGCACTACGGCATACCATTCGCGCTCTTGAATCCCACTGGAAAACATCGGTTGGCAGTGGAATTCCCTTTGCAGCTGACAATCCACTTGGATTGGAATACATCATTGCCAATGTTGCTACGCAAGATTTGGTAAATATGGCCCGAAGTGAATTGGTCTATCAGGAATTACTGACGCGGCCAAAGGTGGTGCATCAGTATCGACATGAAGCCTTGGAAGGGCTGGCTGAACTGCATAAAACGGATGTCACCACAGAGTTACTTGCCGTGACGGCCAAGTTGGATCAATCAGATTCTGAACACGCTGCACATGTCGTAACTGAACTTGTGCATATGTACCGAATGCAGTCAGTTGACGCGCTAAGTAGTCATCGTGAAGCGATCGTGAATTTGCGTAATAACGCTCAAAAGGCGATTACACGGCAGGTCGCGACCGTTGCATTAATCGCAGCGGATGGTTCGGCTGAACAAGTGTGGAGTGAATCCGAAGCGTCTGTGTCGGGGATGCTCGAGGCGCTTTCGGCAGTACCCTTAATTGCTGACGACGAAGTCCGTGAATCATTATATAAACGCGTGTCTGCACTTACTTCTGAATTGCCTGAGCCATTGCAGCAGAAGATTGGTGATTTCAACGGAGCAGTGGGGCAGATTATTCGTATAGAGTTACCCGGCAACAACCGCGTGCTCACGCTTGCCGAAGTCGAGGTCATTTCCGGTGGCAAAAATATCGCCAAGACCGGAAAACCGCGCCAGTCTACGCTCGACTTTGGAGGTGTAGCTTATCGTGCGATCGACGGAAACAAGAGCGGAGCCTATTCAGATAACGGGCAGACTCATACAAAGTCACAGCGTGATCCATTCTGGGAATTGAACTTTGGTAAAGCCGTTCCGATCGAATCGATTGTGATTTGGAATCGAACAGAAAATAGTGGTACCTACATAGATCGACTCGATGGGTGCAAGGTTACGATACTCGACGGTGACCGTGCTGTTGTCTTTACGCGTACGATTAACAAAGCGACGGCGAAAGAAATGACCGTCAACGCAGCTTCGGCCGATCCAAAAGTACAGATCGCTCGCGCAGCGGTCACCGCTTTGAGTTATATCGGTGGTCACGATCGCGAGACGTTTGATCGGCTCGCTCCTTTGGTGGCCAAAGGCGTCTATCGAAACGCCGCGGTGCAGTCAATTGGTAGGCTTCGCCGGGGTGAATTAGCCGACGCGGATATCCAACCGGTCATCGACGAATTGCTGAAATATATTGAGTCGGTTCCTGCAAAGCAGCGAACGAGAACTCAAGCGATGGATGCGATTCAACTTGGCAAAGACCTCTCCGGAATGCTTGGAAAGGAAAAGGCGATCGCAATTCGACGTCGATTGGCAGATCTGGCAGTCGACGTGTTGGTAGTCCGACCGATTCCGCATCGCATGGTCTATGACCGGCCTCACCTCTACGTACAGGCAGGCAAGCCAGTGGAAATCGTATTTGAAAACACAGATATCATGCCACATAACTTGTTGGTGACGGTGCCCGGAGCAAGGGAAGAAGTGGGAATCCTTGCTGAACGTCTAGGTGCTCGTAGTGGATTCTCACAACAGTTCATACCGAATTCACCGAAAGTGCTTCACGCAACAAATATGTTGCAAGCTGGAGAATCCCAGCGATTGCAGATTGTTGCTCCGGAGGAAGTGGGTGATTACCCATTTGTTTGTACATTCCCTGGGCACTGGCGCACGATGTACGGAACACTTCATGTTGTTGGTGATATCAGTGATATACCGCTTCAACCGACGGAACCAGAGTCGATTCACGACGACATACCTCACCGTCAATTTGTGCGCAAATGGTCAATCGAAGACGTGCTGTTGGCTGTGCCTCAATTGGAATCAGGTCGAAGCTTCGAGAAAGGCCGCAAGCTCTTCACGGCCGTCTCATGTGTAGCCTGCCATGCAATGAAAGGCACCGGTGGTAAGGTCGCACCTGATTTGGCGGATGTACAGAAGAAATTAGCAGACCAAAAACTCACGTTACCTAAACTCGTTGAGGCTTTGGTCCAACCGTCTAAGGAAATTCCGGAGAAATACCGTACGCAGATCATCGTTACCACTGAAGGGAAATTGTTTAGCGGTGTCGTTGTGGATCAGGATGACAAGTATCTGAAACTGACCGCTAACCCTCTGGAAAAAGACGCCAAGATTACACAAATTCTAAAAGCTGATATTGATGAGCAGGATGAATCTAAGGTGTCGATTATGCCAGAAGGCTTACTGAATACCATGACGCGTGAGGAGATTCTCGATCTGATTGCTTACATCATCAGTGGCGCAAATCCTGAACACCCCGCATTTCGTCAGTAATATGACGAGGCATTGGCGAGACTCGATGAGGCGATACCTTGGAGCATGACCACCAAACACGACGTGACGGAGTGCTGTTCCTGTTGAGAACTTGCGTCGTGTGTTGTGTATTGTTGGTTTTCAATAGTGCATTTGTAGTGGCGTTTGTTGAGGGTCTGGCTCAACAGTATCCAATTCTTGAGCAGGTAGGATTCGTCCGGCAATCAATTCTCATTGGCGGTCCCTTATTCCTGTTAGGTGTTGAGTGGTTTCTTTATGACCAATTCGCTCAGCGTATTCGTTTGTAAGCCGTTTTTGGCAGGAGCAATCCTAGCTTGCGACTGCTTTTTCTTTGGCAAAAGTACCGGTATCATCGTGTGCATACGCGGTGCAAATTTAGCGTAGGTACGCTGTGGGCGTATTGGTAAGCAAAGACGACTTAGCTCAATTTCAGAATAAAGAAGAAGTGGTGATTTGATGTCAGAATTCCGAACAGAACATGACTCAATGGGTGACGTTCAGGTACCTGCACAAGCATACTACGGGGCTCAAACGCAGCGTGCGGTTGAAAACTTTCCGGTATCAGGTTGGGCGCTTCCACCGGCGCTGATTCATGCAATGGGGCGTGTGAAGCATGCCTGCGGCATTGCAAATCGTGATCTCGGTAAGTTGACCGGTTCCGGCAAAAATCCCCTTACTGATGAACAGGTTCAAGGCATGCTTGATTCATGCCGGGAAGTTGTGAACGGAAATCTCGATGCAGAGTTTCCGGTCGATGTATTTCAAACCGGTTCCGGTACTTCCAGCAATATGAATGTAAACGAAGTGATTGCCAATCGCTCGATCGAATTGCTTGGGGGCGATCGATTTGATCCGGAGAAACAGATACATCCAAATGACCATGTAAATATGGGACAAAGTACGAACGATACATTTCCAACGGCAATTCATGTAGCGGCGGCATACGAGATCAAGAATCAACTGGTGCCAGCTTTGTCGGGATTCGTTACCGCTTTGCGAACCAAGGCAGAACAATGGGATCAGGTGATTAAGATTGGCCGTACGCATCTCATGGATGCGACTCCCTTACGACTCGGTCAGGAGTTTGGCGGATTCGCCAGGCAAATCGAATTGTCAATTGAAAGAGCTCAGTCAGCGCTTTCGGCATTGCTGGAATTGCCGGTAGGCGGCACGGCTGTTGGTAGTGGAATTAATACTCACCCGGAATTCGGTGCGCGAGTCGCAGCCGCGATTGCTGAGGATACGGGTATTGGATTTATTGAAGCAGTCGATCACTTCGAGGCGAATGCACAACGCGATGGCCTGGTTCAGGCTCATGGATCCCTCAAGACAATTGCCAATACGCTGTTTAACGTGGCTAATAATATTCGTTGGCTAGGTTCCGGGCCGCGGTGCGGTTTTTATGAAGTTAGTCTGCCGTCACGGCAACCAGGCAGCTCAATTATGCCCGGTAAAGTTAATCCAGTGATGAGTGAGAGTATGATGCAGGTCGCCGCGCGTGTCATGGGTAATGACCAGACGATGACGCTCGCCGGTGCCGCCGGTGGTCAGTTCCAGCTGAATATCATGATGCCGGTGATGGGGCATGCAGTTCTCGAGAGTATCGAATTGTTGGCATCGGTCGTAAACGCCTTTGTGGAATTCTGTGTCACAGATATGGAAGCAAATGTGCAGCAGTGTGAAGCAGCTGTGGAGCAGAGTCTTTCGATGGTCACAAGCCTAAATCCATACATTGGATATGAAATGGCTTCTAAGCTGGCCAAGGAAGCATTTAGTTCTGGCAAGACGATTCGCGAGTTATGTATAGAAAAAGAGATTTTGCCGGAAGAAACATTAAATGTTGCTTTAGATTCGATGCGGATGACAGAACCGCAGAAATAGCGTTTAGGGACGGATATCACCCCTTATTTTAGCAAAACAAGTGCTTATTCTTGGTTTTGGTGAAAACTCTTCATTTGGCCTTTCGCAATAGCCGAATTGGATTATGATGAGTGCTCTTTACACCGAAGTAGCGCTGCTACATAGATTTCTCACCAATGAGCAAAAGGGTGCAAAACCCAGCAGTTTTTTAGTGGTTTAGTGATATAAGTCGCTTAGACACCGAGAAACTGATGTGAGTTGGTCCTACCAGAGATTATTTCGTGACGATGTGTCACATGCATGATCCGTATTCGGTTCTGTGATCAACGGTAAATAGAGATCATTGATAGTAGTGGTTGCATCGGTTGTACATGTTGCAGGAATTTAAAAAGGGAATCGTGGAGAGGACTGCGTGATTACTGAACTGGTCACGCCATAAGACGGAAAAATGGATCTTTCAAAACTACGAAATATCGGAATCTCAGCTCACATCGACTCAGGTAAGACAACTTTGAGTGAGCGTATACTTTTTTATTGTGGACGGATTCACAAGGTGCTCGAGGTGCGCGGCGGTGATGGCGGCGCAACCATGGATCACATGGAATTGGAACGTGAACGCGGGATTACCATTACCAGTGCAGCGACGACTGTTAAATGGGAAGACTTCACAATCAATCTAATTGACACACCAGGTCACGTAGATTTCACAGTAGAAGTTGAACGTAGCTTGCGTGTCCTCGATGGTGCTGTACTCGTCTTGTGTGCAGTTGGTGGAGTGCAAAGTCAGTCCCTGACGGTTGATCGCCAGATGAAGCGATATAAAGTGCCGCGCGTTGCATTCATCAATAAAATGGATCGTACAGGTGCAGATCCGATTCGTGTTTGTGAAGAGATTCGCGAGAAGCTCCATGCTGATGCCATTCTAATGCAATTGCCGATCGGAGAAGGTGAAGAATTCGAAGGGGTCGTTGATTTAATCACAATGAAGGCGCTCCATTTTGACGGTGAGCATGGCGAAACCGTCGTCGAGAGCGATATTCCAGCCGATATGGCTGAATTGGCAGCGACCAAACGCGGTGAAATGCTCGAATCACTTGCGATGTACAGCGACGACTTGATGGAAATGCTCCTTTCAGAAGAAGATATTCCTGTTGAGCTGATTCACGAAGTGACAAAGTCGGCTGTTCACCAACAGGCAGCGACGCCAGTATTCCTTGGCACCGCATTCCGTAACAAGGGCGTGCAGCCGCTACTCAATGCCATTACACGTTACTTGCCGTCACCTGATCAACGCGACATTACAGCAACAAAAATTGCTGATGACTCGACCATTGAACTGAAGTCTGATGCAAGTGAAACGCCCGTATGCATGGCGTTTAAAATTGTTGACGATCCATTCGGCCAGCTGACATTTACACGTATCTACCAAGGTACGATTCACAAAGGCCAGATGTATTACAACCAAAGAACCGGTCGCAAAGATCGTTTCTCACGTATCCTGCGCATGCATGCAGACAAACGTGAAGAACTTGATTTAGCTTCTGCAGGTGACATTGTTGCCGTGATGGGAATTGACTGTGCAAGTGGTGACACATACGCCGAAGCACCCAAGACCTGTACGCTTGAAAACATCTTTGTGCCCGAACCGGTAATCACCATTGCAGTCGATACACCAAGTCGTAGTGATGCCGACAAAATGGGTAAGGCTCTTCAGCGATTCCGCAGGGAAGATCCAACCTTCCGCGTGCGCACAGACCAAGAGACGAATCAGGTACTTATCGCAGGAATGGGTGAACTGCACCTTGAAGTCTATATCGAGCGAATTCGCCGCGAATACCAGGTGGAAGTTGAAGTCGGTGCTCCGAGGGTGAGCTATCGAGAAGCTCCAACGGTCGGCTGTGAATTCAATTACAAGCACAAGAAGCAGACGGGTGGTTCCGGACAATTTGCCCACATCGTTGGTCGCATTGAGCCGATCCCAACCGACTCGGAAGAAGCCTTTGAATTTGAAGATAGCGTCGTTGGTGGACGTATTCCAAAACAATACATTCCATCGGTTGAAAAAGGGTTTCGCAATTCTGTAGCGAAGGGGCCACTTGCTAAGTTCCCTGTCGTAGGAGTCCGCGTACACCTTGAAGATGGCTCGTATCACGACGTGGATAGTAGCGACAAAGCTTTCATGACGGCTGCACAGGGGTGTTTCCGCCAGTACTTTAAGCAAACTCGTCCGGTACTATTAGAGCCAATCATGACGGTCGAAATTGAAGCGCCGGAAGATTATCAGGGGCCGGTAGCCGGCGATGTAAACTCGCGGCGTGGAATTATTCTTACTACCGATGTTCGTGAAGGTGTTGCGTACACCAAAGCTGAAGTGCCGCTTGTCGAAACGTTTGGCTATGCAACGGATCTTCGTTCGCTGACCAAAGGGCAGGGCACATTCACGATGGAACTCGGCAAGTACGGTAAAGTACCGGCAGCCATTCAGGAAGATATTATTGCAGCTGCACGGGAAGCTGAACTGGTTGGTGCATAACCTGTTCGGGCTAGAATCCGAAACAGAATCCGATTTAGAATCCAAAAATGGATTCTACGTTGCCGCGTAAGATCTGTTTTCCAAAAGCAACAGCATCAGATTCGCTCCAATTTCGGTCTATTACATACCGCTCAGCCAATACCTTGGCCAGAATGCGTTTGTACATCGCGAATTTAGGTAACGCGAATTCCAGTTTATACATATCGCTGTAATAACCGATTTGTTTGGTTCGCGGCACGGCTTCAAGACGACTGGCCAGATCAAATTCGATAAACGTCGGAGTATTGCTATACCACCAATGTCCATTGGTAATGACGTTGGGGAAAATCCAGGCATAGCTTGCCAATTCTTGATTCGTAACGCTTGCCAGTACAGAAACAGGAAACACGACCGTTGGGAATGAATTGAATAGTTGCTTGTACTGAATCAGGGACACGCGACTGTCATACAGATCCTGGCCTTGATAAACGCCGTCTTCATACACTCCACGATTCACGCCGATCATCAAGTCAAACGGGAGCTTGTGTTGCTGACATTGTGACGCAAGATTCCAAAACACGAAATTTGCAAGTGCATCTTTGTGACTGTCACTTGCTGCGACACCGTCCGAGAGGATTGAATCGAGTGCTGTTTGAGCACGACCGTCGGACACTTCACGTGGCGCGAAATCCGGTGGCAATGAAATGGCACAGGCACGAGCGTTCTTGCTCTTAAAGTGTTCAAAGAGTTTTCCAAGTGCTTCACGTACACTGTCGGGTGTGGAAATCGAAATTCCTGTTGAGGATTCCAGCCGTTCACGGACATCAGGTTTGGACAAATGAAAGACCAAATCGTCAGTTCTTAAACATGGGATGTATAAAGAAGTATCGAATCCTTCCAGTGGATCATCAAAGTCATTGGTTAGGAATACGGATTCCAGACGACTTGCGGTGAGCACTTGCTTTGCCCAATCTGGCGATCGCATCTTCTCAAGCGCCTTGTCGTAAATAGGCTCCCAGTTTGACGCGTCAATCTGATTGCCCTGGAAATCAAAGAACGACTGGCACATTTCAATGAACCAGCTGTACTGGATTGTGTTATTGACCGGACCAAGGTTTTCGATCAGACGCTGAACTTTTTCTTTTGGGTCGAGTTGCTCACCCTCGATCTCGAACTTGGAGAGCCCGGCCGAATGGGAAAGCTCCGTGTAATAGTGGTAGCCAAGAATGTCTGCCAGTGTGTGTGATGCAGGGTCTAAGGCATTGATGTGTGTGTGCGGATCAATGAGGATCATCAAATCCAATTCGTCAAAGATCCGGTTGCGTAATTCAATGGACATAACAGTGGTCATTTAAAGGGGTACGTTCTTGCGTGAGACTCCATGGTACATCGTGCAATGTGGATATTACAGGACACTATCACGCCTCAATCGGCAGCTTACATCGTGAATTGAATTGGCACGTATGCCCAGATCAAATAAAATTACGGTAAAGAATTAGAAAACTCTTGTGAGCAACAAAAAGTGATGATTAGACAAAAGGCACAATTGCTGGTACCCGCGGTGTTGGCAATGGGATTGTTAGTCGTAACCGCCGCCCCAATTCGCTCCGCAGAATTGCCGCCCGCTGTTACACGCCAGATTGACTTTGAAAAGGATGTGCAACCTCTGTTTAGAAGAGCTTGTTACTCGTGCCATAGTGCAGATGAGCAGGAGGGTGGGTTGAGGCTTGATAATCGTGCTAGGGCATACGATGGAGGGGACGCCGGAAAGGCCATCCTTAAAGGAAAGTCTGCTGAGAGCTTGTTGATTCAACTTGTCGCTGGTTTGAATGAAGATCTCGGAACCATGCCGCCAGATGGAGCGGGTACTCCATTGTCAGCCGAAGAAGTGGGCATATTGCGTGCATGGATCGATCAGGGTGCCGCTTGGCCGGATAACGCTGACACAAAGATTGTCTCGAATCACTGGAGCTTTCAACCGATTCTTATTCCTGAATTACCAGCGGTCAAAAATAAGCGATGGGTGAAAAATGACATCGACCCGTTCGTGTTGTCGCAGCTCGAATCTAAAGGGATCATGCCATCGCCACAAGCAAGCAGATCGGTTCTGATTCGCCGACTCTATCTCGACTTACTTGGATTGCTACCAAGTCCGGAAGAGACTGTTGAATTCTTATCTGATCAGCGACCGGATGCTTACCAGCATCTCGTTGAACGAGTGCTGAAGTCACCTCACTATGGTGAACGCTGGGGAAGACACTGGTTGGATCTGGCTCGATATGCAGACAGCGATGGCTACGAAAAAGACCGGGCTCGCCCCCATGCATGGCGGTACCGCCACTGGGTTATCGATGCATTAAATGCTGACATGCCCTTTGATCAGTTTTCGACATTTCAAATTGCCGGTGACATGCTTGCAACGCCGTCCATTGACTCGCGTGTTGCAAGTGGATTTCATCGTAATACGTTGCATAACACCGAAGGCGGCACCGATCAGGAAGAGGATCGAGTAAAGAAGACAGTGGATCGCACCAACACGTTTGGGACGATTTGGCTTGGATTAACGGTGGGGTGTGCTCAGTGTCATACTCACAAATATGATCCGATTTCGCATAGAGAGTATTACGCCCTATACGGCTTCTTCAACAATATCAACGAACAGGATATTGATGCTCCTACCGCTGCAGATCAGGCTGCATACGAAACGGCAAAGAAGACATTCGACGACGCGCACGCACCGTTACTTGCCGCCGTAAATGCCTATCGCAGCGAGAAGCTACCAGCGGCATTTGCCCAATGGGAAACGGACGCAGCACGAGATATTTATTCATGGGAAAGTGTGACTCCGAGTTATCTCGAGTCAACAAAAGGTGCTGAGATGGTGGCAGACGCATCCGCCGCCGTATTGGTAACCGGTGCAAATGAAATCTCGGATAAGTACCTCGTGCATTTCAAGCATACCGGTGTACTGTCGGGTATTCGTCTGGAGGTTCTACCGCATGACGCACTTGTCGCCAAAGGACCAGGCCGTGCAGAAAACGGTAACTTTGTGCTGACAACACTCTCAGTGCACATTAAACCAGCGGGTGAAGGTGCAGAGACTCGCCCGGTCAAAATTTCCAGAGCCGTCGCAGATTTTTCACAGAATGAGTGGGAGATTACTAAGGCGATTAATGACGATGTGAATGACGGTTGGGCGGTTTCGCCAGAGTTTGGAAAGCGGCATGTAGCAGCCTTTCAATTTGAAGCACCTGTGGAAGTTGCTGAGACGGATGAAGTGGTCGTGACGTTGGATCAGCACTACGAAAAATCAAGTGCACACAACATTGGTCATTTCAGAATCTCTAAAGCCTCGTTCGCGGGGGAATTGGCTTTGGAAGGTACGGACAAGGCTGTTGTTGATGCTCTGGCAGTGGCTGCGGCAGAACGAAATGATGAGCAAAAGAAGAAGCTCCTTGAATTCTATTCGGCCATCGATCCGGAACTCAGGAAGCTGAATATGGCGGTCTCAGAGCATGCAAAGAAGGCTCCGTCGATGCCCGGTACGAAAGCACAATCTGTTGTTGAAACAAATGTGCGACCACTCAATATTCACATCCGCGGCAACTTCCTGACTAAGGGAGACGATGTGAAGACCAGTGGCCCGGAGTTTCTACCAGTGGTCAGTAAGCGCGGCGACCAGTTGGATCGTTTGGATCTTGCGAAATGGACCTTTAGTGAAGAAAACCCATTGACCGCGCGAGTGACTGTCAATCGGCTCTGGTTTAGGTATTTTGGGCGTGGCCTTGTGGAGACGATTGATGATTTTGGTTCACAAGGTGAGTTGCCAAGTCACCCATTGTTGCTCGACTATTTAGCCAATCAGTTCCGACAAAACGGATGGAGCTTAAAGCATATCCATCGATTGATTGTGAATTCAGCCACGTATCAACAGCAGTCAGCGGTACGTCGCGAGCTTAAAGAAATCGATCCGCAGAATACATTGCTCGCCCGCCAATCGAGACATCGAGTGGAGGCCGAGGTCATTCGTGATCTGGCACTTGATGCCAGCGGTTTACTGTCGCGAAAAGTCGGTGGTCCGAGTGTTCGTCCTCCGCAGCCTACTGAGTATTCAACGTTAACATATGCCAACAGTGCTAAATGGAGTGAAAGCAGTGGAGAAGATCGTTATCGCCGCGGTTTGTACACATTCTTTCAGCGAACGTCGCCGTATCCGATGTTGATGACATTCGATGCGCCTGACTCAAATGTCTGCGCTGCCCAGCGTTCGTTAAGTAACACGCCTCTTCAGGCACTGACACTTTGGAACGATCGAGTGTTCATGGAATGCGCACGTAATCTAGGTGCCAAATTGGCGGCGGCGAATGAAAATACGTCTGGTTCAGCGGATTTGCAATCGCACCGAATTCAGCAGGCATTTTTGACTTGCCTTAGCCGGTATGCGACGGATGATGAGGCACATTCTGTGGATAGTTTTTATAAGAATCAAGTGGAATTGCTAAGTGTCAATGACGAAGCAGTTGCTGCTATTAATTCCAATTTGGAAGTACCCGTAGGTGTGAGGGCGGTGGATCTTGCGGCGTGGGTGGCAACGGCAAGGGTACTGCTCAACCTTGATGAATTCATCACGCGTGAATAGATGGAATGTCTACCAAACGAATCGAAACAGAGACAAACCAGATAACAGAGATTGCCGCAAAAGCAATTTAAGACGGAAACCAAAGATGAAAAATAATTCAAATAACTCACGATTGCAACAAACCCGACGGGACTTCTTTACATCCAGCGCAAGTGGGCTTGGATCATTAGCGCTGACATCGATGCTAGCTGAAAACGCTCAGTCAGATGAAGCTAATCCGTTGGCTCCGTCGTTTGCACACTTTGCTCCAAGGGCCAAGTCCTGCATATTTTTGTTCCTTGCCGGTGCACCGAGTCATGTCGATTTGTATGACCCCAAGCCAGAGCTTGTAAAGCGCAACGGCCAGCCACTGCCGAAAGAACTAACCGACAAAGTCCGATTCGCGTTCATCAAGAAGGAATCGGCAATCCTGATGGGAAGTAAGAGCACATTTACCAAGCACGGCGAATGTGCAATGGAGTTGTGTGATTATTTGCCGCACGTCGGAAGTTGTGCGGATGACATTGCACTGGTGCGTTCGATGCATACTGATGCATTTAATCATCACCCAGCTCAATTGATGATGACAACCGGTGTACCACGATTTGGTAGACCGAGTATGGGATCCTGGTTGACGTATGGCTTGGGTTGTGAAACGCAAAACTTGCCGGCTTACGTTGTATTGACCACCGGTCGCGGTAGTAGTGGTGGGGTTTCTAACTGGACGAGTGGTTTCCTGCCATCAACTTATGAAGGAGTTGTATTTCGCAGCGAAGGCGAACCTATTTTGAACTTAAATTCTCCTCCTGGATTTGATCGTAAAATGCAGAAGGAGGGATTGGATCTGATTAATAATCTGAATCAATCCCGTCTGTCGAAGCAGGGTGACTCGGAAATCGCGAGTCGCATTCAGGCATATGAACTCGCATTTAGAATGCAGCAAGCGGCCCCCGAACTCGTAGATATGTCAGATGAAACAGAGGATGTGCGCAACCTATACGGTGTGGAGCGTAAAGAACCCGATAACCATTCATTTCGTGGTGGTGGTCCGAACGTATACAAGTCGTTTTCGACGAATTGCCTTTTGGCGCGGCGTATGATTGAGCGCGGAGTGCGGTTTGTAACAGTGATGCACGCATCCTGGGATCATCACAGCAATCTGGATGCGGAGATTGGTTATAACGCTGGAATGCTTGATCAGCCGGCAGCGGCGTTGGTTAAAGACCTTAAACAACGAGGCATGCTGGATGAGACACTCGTGATTTGTGCCGGTGAATTTGGAAGAACGCCGCTCGGTGAAAATCGTGGTGGAAACAAGCAAAACACAGGACGTGATCACCATCCGTACGCATTCAGTCTATGGATGGCCGGCGGTGGTATCAAAGGCGGTCAAGTTCATGGCAAGACGGATGAAATCGGATGGGCCCCGGTAGAAGACGGTGTACATGTGAATGATTTCCATGCCACGATTATGAAGTTGTTTGGTTACGACCATCATCAGTTTACACATCGCTTCAAAGGGCTTGATGTACGTTTGACCGATCAGGGTGGAAAGGTCGTTGATAAGCTAATTAGCTAATTCACTTCATCAAACGGTCAACGGTGGTTCAGAATTGCTGAATATCTCACACAGGGCATTGGCAGTGCTTAGTGCGTCTTCGCCATGTATCCACCACGCTTGAATTCTCGCTCTGCGAATCACCCCTTTTTCCAGTCGTTGATCGATGATTTGCCATTCTGTGCTGTTGCATTCGATCTTGCTGCTGCAGAAATCCGTTGGGTGCACGATTTCGAGATAGTGGGTGTTTTCCCGAGCAATGGAGCTGATAGCAGCGTTGTGAATCTGTTTGCCAGCTTGCTTATATTCCAGTGTTTTAGTGTTTTCCAGTCCGGTGGATCGAATAAAAAACGGTTGTCTGTAATCAAGCAACGAGGTTTGGACTGAGACAATGAGCTCGACACCAAAGGCATTTTGTTGCCGCATGGCGCGCCAATACATTTGAGTCGAAAGGTGCGTATGTGCGGCACCGTCATAGCTTGCTATGAGATCGGCGCCCCGAACATAGGGTGCTGGTGACAGCTCAGTTTCTCCTTCGGATATACCATGCACCTGGAGAACCTGCAGGTTCTCCGATGTGGAATCAGCTATCCAGGTCGACAGGCCATGTGAGGGCTGGGTCAATTCAAGTGAGAGTCGGGATGTGTCGAACTGGAGTTGACCCGTTGTGTTATCCAGGGTCCAGAGAGCAGCGGTCATCTGTGCAATAGCAAGTGTGAGTGAGAACAAAAATAAAAACCCCGCCGAACGCGAAAAAGCGATACGGCGGGGCCGGAACAGAGAAGAGGCCAATCGTTGCACAGAACATTCGCCCGAGACGATCTGCCATTTGGGGTAGGCTGGGGTCAGTCACGGGCACGTTGAGTCCATGCAACAAAGGAATCTAACATGATGATACCAAGAATCAACGCGCTGTCCACAAAATCAAATGAATTTATAACTCGCATCAAACGCTTCACGAATTAGGCCAACGGTGGCGATTCCTGTTAGCCTATACGCAACCGTTTTTGGTCTCATTGCAGTAATAGTAGGGCAATCTATAATCGACTTCGAATCGATGCCTACGTCGTTGTTTTGAAGGACAGTTGGTCAGCCAAGACTTTGCCAATATGCCAACAAACTCCAACGGCTTTTCAGCTTTATAAATATGTAACCCGTGGTGTAGACAGATGACAAATGACGCGGACGCAGGTTTAGTTGACAATGCGGAAATTGAACAGGTCGCGGTCACAGCGGCGCTGCGAGGTGGCGAAATACTGTTCGAGATGCTCGGAAAGATCAAGGCTCGTCAAAAAGGCCCGCGTGACCTGGTGACGGAGGCCGACCTTGCCTCTCAAAAGAAAATCCTTGATGTAATTCTCACTGAGTATCCTCAGCACATGTTCGTTGGTGAAGAGGATATGACAGAAGATTTGCTTGGCGATGAGCGGTCGGCCAACATCGTGACAGATGGAATGTCGTTGCGAGATGTTGAATACTGCTGGGTCGTCGACCCGTTGGACGGAACGACGAATTACGTCCATCAGCTCCCTGGGTTTGCGGTTTCCATCGGACTGTTGCACTACGGTGAGGCGGTGGTTGGAGCCGTCGTGGATCCAATACGCCATCAGGTATTCCGAGCCAGCAAGGGAAATGGTGCATGGCTTGGTGATCAACGGATAACCGTATCCGATTGCCGACAACTTGATGAGGCGCTCGTCGCGGCGAGTTTCTCTGCTCGCGTGCCGAGACACTCCCCGGAGATTGAGAGATTCATAGAGATGTTACATGCTTGTCAGGCTCTGCGTCGTACGGGTTCGGCAGCGTTAAACATGTGTAACGTGGCATGTGGGGGATTGGATGGCTATTGGGCAACCAGTGTGAAAATGTGGGATATCGCTGCGGGTGTTGCCATCGTTAATGAAGCGGGCGGCATGGTTACACATATTGATGGTGGCTCGCTTGATATTGAGAATCCTCAATTTGTGGCCAGTAGTAATGATGTACTTCATGCTCAAATGCTCGACAGGCTGGCGATTAAGTAGGCGTGGCATCTGCCTATCTACCTGATAAGTCGTGTGCAACGGATATAACTCTGTTCAAAGAGTGATTGCTTTAAGTTCAATGAATTGGTCGAAGCGGCATACCGATAGCGGTAAGCCCGCGTTTTAAGGAAAAACAGCAGGTTTTTACCCTCTCGATGGGGTAATCGCACAAAAAAAGTGCGTTGAAGAAAGTCGCCGCCAACTTAGAATAGAGAGAAGCACTTTAAAGGTGCTCTTATCTCAAAACTTATACATCGACTTACTGCTCATGAATTCGCGACAAATCACTGCGCGCACCCGTAATTTCTTCGGGTTGATCTATTGCCGTCCCCCTGGAGGCATGTTGTGCAGAGTAATATACCGCGGTTTGCTGGTGATGGTGTTGATTCTAATGAGTTGGCAGACGACATGGTCGCAAGACTCAACGCCGCCCGAAGCACAAACGGAAGATACAACTGAATCGGATGACAATTCATCTGCAGACAGTCCCATACGCCAGGCTCAGACAGAGATCTATCTACTGAGGGATAAAGATGGAAATCTGGTAAAGGTGGCTACCAATCTGACTTTAGAAGAGTATTTGCGGCTCTACGGTGAACGAAATAATCTTGCCCAACCGGATGCACCGCCCGCATTTGCATTTGACCAGATCAACTATCAAGGTCAGATCAAAGGAAGGCACGCGGAGTTGCAAGTTACGATTAAAGGCCGTGTTGTCGGTGCATCTACAGACGGTTGGATTCGGGTGCCAATAGGACTCAAACGATGTGTTTTGAGCGATGTTGTAAAGCATCAGGGTGAAGGTGACTTCTTCTTGACCTGGGAAGAGAACGATGGTCACGTGTGTTGGATCAATGCCAATGAACAATCCCAACATCAATTTCAGTTGAAGGTGCTGACTCCCGTTCAGACCTTAAGTCGTACCACACAGTTCACAGTTGATGGCCCGCGAGCACGTAGTCGGTTCGATCAGCTCACCGTATCCACGCCAAATGCTGTCGCAGTAAATAGTGGCTTGAGAGTGGTTACGCAGCCAGCGAGTGAAAACGCGACAAGATTCAGCTTTGACTTTGCCGGTGGTGAATTGCAATTTGGCTGGCAGCCGAAAGGTAGTGAATCGGCGGAAGTTGTGACCAGATTTGAGACGAGAACACAAACACGGATTGAGATAAATGGTCCGGAACAGATTACAGCCCGTTGTGATATCACCGTTACCGGATTGGGAGATCAGGTCAGCAGCTTTGTTATTCAATTGCCAGTCGATTTCGAAGTCGTTAATACACCACTTCGCGGCTTTAGAATGTCGGTGGAGGCTGATGAAGACCAGTTCGATGTAGGGCAACGCGTTCTGGTCGTTTCCAATCAACCAGTGGAAGAGGCCAACGTGCGATTGGAAGCACGTTATCGAAAACCATCTGTCCAAGCAGATGATAGCGAGACGAATGCAGGTACCAATGAAGGTACCAATGAAGGTACCAATGAAGGTACCGCCGACGTGACTGCGGTAGATCGCCTAAGATCCGCGATTGACTTTGGTGGATTTCAGGTTGAAGAGTCGGTAAGACAGAACGGTACGATCGACTTTGTTGTTGATGAGGGCTGGACGATCTCCTGGGAAACTCGCGGTGATATCCGCAGAGGAACCCTTCCGCCGGACCTGATTGATAGCAGTGATTCATCTGCGCGGTTTGAATTCTTTAGCAATGCCAATTCCATTAGCGGCGCACTTGAACCGCAAAGCACGGAACTACGGATACGCCCCCGTTTCGTGTTTCAAGTACGGCAGAACGACGTCTTGCTTGAGACTCAACTACTGTGCCAATATCAGGGGGCCGGTCGGCGTGTGCTTATAGCAGACTATGCGGGTTGGTCGGTGGATCAGGTTATTCTTGAGTCGGACGAACTTGTAACGCTTGATGATCAAACCAACGATGATGAATTGCAACTCGCGATTCAAACTCCGCAAGCCGTTGCACGAGGGCAGTTCATTGTCCGTATTCGTTCCAGGTTGCCATTGCAACTTGATGAATCTGGCGTGGGAATACTTGATCTGCCATGCCCAATCCCTTCAGCTGTGTCAGGACAGGTTCAGACCGGTATTCAGGTGCAACCATCCAATGTGGTGCTGTTACCGGATGACAACATCGAAGTAATTCCCGATCCGGCGGGGTTCAGTGGCTTGGTTCGTGATGGGTCAACCGACTACCAGCAGTGGGAACTGCCGGCACGTGATCAACAGCCATTAGTTTATCTCGTGTCGGATGTCAGTACGGAGTCGCGTTTTACTGGCGCGGTGAAGCTGAATTCTCGCCAGATGTTGGTGGTCTCCAGAGCGACCATCAGCCTGCAGGAACGTGAAGCTCAATTTCGGCATCGCCTTGGATACAACATTGCATACGCGCCAATTCGACATTTGACATTGGACATTCCTGAGGTCCTGGCAGATCCAAAAAAACTGCAGGTGTATATGGTTGGTGAGGACACGGACCAAGACAGACTTCTGCCGTGGAATCAAGTCGTGCTTGGGGATGGCGACTCCGCACCATCCGGTCGTACGAGAATTGAAGTTGATTTGTTAGCAGATCAAACAGGTAATTTGGATTTGTTAGTGCGTTACAGCGAACAATTGCCGCTGATTCAGACGGACGTGACATCGGATGTAAATCTGGAAATGGTGTTGCCTGCCCTGAATGATGAAACCACTCTCGTTTCGCACCAATTGACGCTTTTGACCACATTAGACTTTGATGTGGAATCGACGGATGCAAGCTGGCAACCAGGAGCCGCTCAAGAAGACGGCGAAGCGGTCGGTGGTACCTTACTGGTTTCAAACAGCGACACGAGTAACGTAGGCTTATCGTTAAAACTCAGAAAGGATATCCAGAGCAGCAATTCTACGATTCACCGGATGTGGCTGCAGACTGTCATAACCGAGCAGGGGCGACGTGAGCGTGCTGCGATTGAATTACACACAAACGACAGTATTATCCGTGTACTCATACCACATTGGGATCGCGTGGATCAGGAAGGACTGATTGTGTCGGTCGATGGCCAGCGTGTGCCACTAGGGCAGCAAAACATTGACGCGAACGGTGAATTCAGTTTGCGTGTGTCTGCTGAGCCCAGAGACGCCTCTTACTTGTTGGAGTTTTGGTACCCCTTGGATTCAGACACGGTCGAATCCCAATTACATGTCGAATTCCCGTCGATCCCTGGTACATCTTTTTCAGGGCGATGTTATTGGCAATTAGTTACCCCGACAAACTATCACGTGTACTCAACGCCGGAGACCATGATCTCCGAGCAGAATTGGCATTGGAAAGGGTGGTACTTTGGTCGAGATTCCACACTTGGACAAGCTAGTCTGGAACGCTGGATGGGCGTGGACTCACAATTGGCTTTACCAGGTCACACCAATCGTTACCTGTTTTCCTCGATTGGTAGTGCAGAGACGTTCTCGATTTCGTTGATGTCACGATCCACCTTGTTATTCATGGTCTCAGGTATCGTACTCGTGATTGGTTTGTGCATGATATACCTCCCACTGTTTAAGCACCCCGCATCACTAATGATTGTTGGAACTGCATTGCTGGCGGTTGGATTATTTCGACCGGAGATTTCTATTCTCTTCATCCAGTCAGGAATACTGGGTGTATCGCTTGTCATCCTTTCAAGGGTCGTGCACGGCTGGGTGCGAGATTCGCAGCCCATGGTTGCTGCGGGAATGGGTGCCGCTGCGCGTGCCGACTCACGGACAGATGATGTGTCATTACTGCCGTTGGAAGGATCCACCAGAGCAACCTTGCCTGCGGTTGCAAGCGAGTCAGCAAGTCGTGCTAAGTAGTCGGGTGAAAATGAATTGGCAGACTCTATGTATTCGAAGCGTCATTACCATTCAAATGCTCCTTTGCGCGCATGTAACATTAGCGCAGCCTAGAGTCGACCCGAATGAGACACCGCGTCGACCAGAGGAAATTAACTCAAAACAGCCCAAGGATATTCTCTATCGTAAAGTTCAGGTGAGAGACACTGATCTGGACGACGTGTTAAAGGGTTACATTCCACTTGAGCGTGATCGCTTCAATCAAATCCTGAGCGAAATTAATGACTCCACTGTTACGGACGGTGGTATGAGCATGACACGCATTAAGTCTGCTCGCTATCGGGCAACTCTGAGGCAGAATGTCTTAGCTTCGGGTGTAGCCACGTGGGTTATTCAGCACAGCGGAGAAGAAGCATCGCTGCTTTCGGTGAATCCACTAGCCATATCTGTGAGTCAGCCGCAGTGGATTGGCGACGAATCGATGGACGCTACGCTCGGTTGGAAAGCAAATGGCACATGGAATCTGCTCGTGAGTGCATCCGGAGAGTTGCGCTGCGGTTGGTCAACACGAGGAGATTACAACAGGCTTGGCGATGTGCGCTTTGACCTGGCCTTGCCCAGTGCAGAGACGACGACATTAGTTATCGACATGTCTGAAACACTTGTACCAGTCGTTACGAGTGGTGCGGTGACGCAATGGAAGCCATCAGAAGGCGTGGAAGCCAATGGCGAAGTAGTGGAACCACCTATTGAAGAGGGGATGCGCCGTTGGCTCATCGAACTCGGTGCGACAAGTCGATCGACCTTGCTTGTGCGTTCCGCTACAGCTCAGAAGTCGAGTCAAAAGGTGTCTTTCATTTCTGAGAGCTTACGCTACACGATTTCAGACATCGGTATAAATCTAGACGCCGTGTTGACCGTAGATGTAAATGGCGCCCCGCTTGATCGACTGGCGTTGCTTCTTGGCGACGGCCTATTTATTCGAATGGCGACTTTAGATCAGCAACGTCTTCCCGTAGATACACATGGTGATGATCAAGGAAGCGTGGATCTGGTCTTTCCCGAGCCACTATCAGGGCCAGGTCACGAAATCCGAATTAATGCAATTGCACCGCTCATTTCCAATCAACGGTTTCAGTTGCCGGGTCTCACTTCAACGAATGTTGTGTGGCGACAGGGGCAGCAACATGTAAGCATCAGTGATCAGATGCAAGTCAACTACCTTGATATTGTCGATGCAGTGCCGATTGCACCTGTCGAGCCATGGACGGAGTCTCAGTTGGTGCGCTCGTATCAGATGAATCAACCAGGCGCCCGGGTATTGATGGAACTCTATCGTAAAGAAACAGATTTACGCGTTCTTCAACACTCTGTGGTTCGAGTGGAAAGTAACGAAATGTCGGCGGACTGCAGGCTGGATTTGTCCGTTTCACACGGCAGAGTGTACGACTTTCAGGTTGCCTTGGAGCCGAATTGGATCGTCGATTCGGTCGAAATGATTTCTGGGGCCGAGGTTGAGTCATTTGTATTGCAAAATGGAGTACTCCACATTGCATTGGATGACCCGATAACGTCGGATTTACCTACAGAGTTAGCCATACGTTGCCGTCGAGCAGTGGTGAATTATCGATTTCAGGGATCAGACCTTAGGATTCTTAAATCGATCGATGGGAGCGATACACTTGTAACAGGGTCGCTTTCTGTAGATCCATCCATCCGGCTAAGTATTTTCAATGATTCGGCCTTACAACGTGTTCCAACGGCAGATGAAGAGTTGTCGCCGGTAGTCTTGAGTTATCGGGTAAATCACGGATTGGATGTAACTGAATTTCGTATTCAGGATCTGGAGTCACGCTATACGATTCAATCCGAAACAGAGGTTCTCGTTGAGTCATCAGTGATTCGCGAGCGTTTCTCCATTTCAGTTTTGCCGGAGTCAAACCCGGTAGAACGCATTGAATTCCAATTGTCCGGAACGACAGAAACCGACATTCAGTGGCAGTTAGCGGACACCGCATCTGTCAATCAGATATCAGCTAAGTTGATTCCAGGTGTTGTCGGGGGCGGACGATGGGAGATCGTTTTTCGTGAGCCGGTTATTGAGCCAATGACCATTCATGGCACTGCTGAGAACCGCAGTGACGACCCCTATACTGTGCCACTAGTGCGTGTGCCTGATGCCAGTGAAGATTCAGGTCGTGTCGTAATTTCTGCACAGCAAGGCGTACGACTTGAATTGGATCCGATTGGGGTGATTTCGGAATACCCGGAAATTAGCTCACAGCGGGAATACTCACAGGAAAAAGCCTTCTTTCGTTATCAAGCAAACCAGCCTGGCTCGATACGCATCAAACGGTTAGATGACAGTGCACGGCGTATGCACTGGGCATGGTCGCATGCCATTCTGCTAACGGTGAACCCCCACGGAGCAGTACAGCATGATGAAACATTCAATATCGAGAACAACGGGGATCAGTTCTTCTTGGTGGAACTGAACACGGACGCTGACCTGCAGGCGGTTATCGTAAACGGAGTGTCGATACAGGTACCTCCCGGTCGTCCAAAAACTAAAGACCGTATGATCTTTGAATTGCCGCTTCCGCCACTTGAGAGGTTTGTGACTCTTCAATTGCGATACCGTACAGAGCATTCCGTGCTCAGCCGGATTACGCCGCTGCGTGTACCGGTAGCCGTCGCGCCATGCCTTGTAATGCGATCCAATTGGACAGTGGCAATTCCACCGGGTTTCGAATCAGCTGGTGGAATTGCGGCCAATTCGCTTTCTGGCCGCCTGTTTGGGCCGTGGATCCGCAGGACTGAGAATCCACCGTTCAATTTGTTTAACCAAGAAGACTGGCGTAATGTACTTGGAGATGCAAAGGGACGAAAGGTAATTCCAGGTTTTGCTAGCGGCATTGCAGCTGAATTAGAAGCCGCATTACGGGATGAAGGGGCAGATGGCGATCCGGTCACCTGGGCAAATTGGTTTGCCCGGTACAACCGGTACGCATCTCAATCGGGAAACGAGCACTTACCATTGTGCCTAATGGATATCGTTGGTCTGGAGCATGCTGGTGTCAGCGCATCGGCACAAAGTGTCAGTGCGCAATCCGTAGAAAACATCAATGCAACAGGGATTCTCAATCAACAAAACCTAATCCTGTTATTGGTTGATTCCAAGCTCGTCCTGACCCATAAGGATTCCGTCGTGGAATTGGACAGCGAAGGCCTTACTTCATGGATTTTGGAATCCGAGGGTTCTTATCCAGTGGAGTTTCTGCTTGGCAGTCAGTACTTAATGCCAACCGACTGGTCGGATAGCCATGGTCGATTTGATGCACGTGCCGTTGAGTCAAGCGATGCGACAGGCGAATTTTCACAATGGCATTACGTCTCGGGATCCCTCACAAATGACGGGCAAGTGAACGTGAGGCTATACCATGAAACGACCAATCTGGCAGTATGCTGGGCAGTGTTCCTGATTTCACTAGGAGGTATGGTTTGGCTTGGCGTGCGTCATCAAGAGAGATTGATTTACGTCATCGCTGCACAGGCGGCGCTTTGTATTGTGGCACCAAACTTGATGTTTCCGGTTTTATCGTATGTCTTTATGGCATCGTTACTATCGGTTTTCTGGATTCACTGCATAGGTCGAACAACACGCTCGGGAGGTGCGACTGAACAAACCGAAGACGGTGCCGATGGCGAATTTAAATTGCAGTGGGTACCAAAAGTGATGCACGGGTTGTTATGGATTACAACGTTGTCAGCAACGGCCTCTGTGATTGCACAAAAGACAGAAACGCCGACGCTGCCGACCGTTTACGACGTCTACTATCCGGTGGATGCTAATGGCAACCCCTCAGGGAAATATGTGTATCTGCCTGAGGCATTCTATCGCACGATTCACGAACGAACGGCTGTGCAACAAAGCGAACAATCCGACTGGATGATCACGGATGCCGAGTATGAATTGGATTGGAATTGGGATGCAAATCTGCGGCAGTTTTTTGACCAGCAATTACAGTTGCGATACACCATTGTTTCCGCGGAATCAGCTGAAGATATTTTGTTACCGATGAATCGCAATCAACTGCGCGTTGATGAAGTGCGAGTGAATGACGAAATCGTACCGCTGCAATGGAACGCGAGAGGCACTGCACTTGTATTGGAGTCCATCGAATCATCGGTCATGGATTTGGAAATCACCGTGACACCTGTGATTACGTCACGTCGTCAGTTAATGGGATTGAAGTGTGATGTGCCCGCCGTTCAGGATTCAGTCTTGCGCGTCCATCACCCACAAGATAGTCCGAAAATCGATATCGCATCAGTGCTGGGTATGGTCAGTCGAGATGAAGCAACCGGTGAATCCGTTGTGCAATTGGGAACTGCGGGTGTCTTAGACTTGAGCTGGTCAACAGGATTTGAGAATAGTGATACAGCGGCCGTCGTTACAGCTGACGAATACTATTGGTTGGACGTAGATCCTCATTCGGTGACCGTTGATGCCAGATATGAAATTGAGGTCGTGCGCGGTCAGGTTACGTATCTCGAATTCTTGCTTGATCACGATGTGAGAACCATACCCATTCAGGACTCTGATTTAATTGAAGAAATTGAGATCATCCGAGATACAGATTCCACTCGACTGTATGTGACTCTAAGCGATCCACAAAGCGGTCGGTTTAACCTGGAACTGAAGTTCTATCTACACGAGCAGTCAGGTACTGGCACGGTGAGAAACCCTGGTATCACGCCAGTGGTTTCGCGAATTGGTTCACGTTGGATTGGTGCCACTATTTCAAGTCGCCTAGAGTGGTTACTGGAGTTGTCTGAGACGGAGACACGTGTGACCCCGGGCGCCTTTGCAGATACCTGGGGGGGAGAAGCGTCACCGACGCTTGCATTTACGAGCACCACGGCCGATAGTCCCTGGCAACTAAAGACTTCCTATCAGGTTCCACAAACTCACGTGACACAATCGACTACGATGTTGGTGCAAAAGGAGGCCATCAGCGTTGAATTTGAAGCGACTGTCAATACATTTCGTGGTGGATCACTACAGTATCACTTGATGACTCCCCTGGAATTCACAGTTGAATCAATCAGTGTGATTCAGGACGGCGCACCTATGTCGGTTGATTATGTTGACAACCCGCGAAATGACGTCTATTTGTTTCTAAA
>JBJLEE010000011.1:0-51163 GCA_045566075.1 Pirellulaceae bacterium
CGACGCTGAGCGTCGGGCTGCGTTGGCGAATTGGATAGCGAGCAAAGAGAATCCGTTGACGGCCCGTGTCATTGTGAATCGTCTCTGGCAATTTCATTTTGGAACTGGAATCGTGGATACGCCAAGCGATCTTGGACAGGCTGGCACATTGCCAACCCATCCGGAGCTTCTGGACTACCTTGCCTCAGAATTGATAGATCATGATTGGAGTTTGAAGCACATCCATCGATTGATCATGGAGTCGGCCACCTATCAACAATCCAGTCGCCCGCAACCGAAGGCGATCGCTGTGGACGCAAGTGCACGGTTGTTATGGCGTTTTCCACCTCGTCGCATGGAAGCAGAAGTCATTCGCGACAGTATCCTTCAGGTCAGCGGATCGCTTGATAAACGCATGGGTGGCTCGGGATTTCCAGGGTTTATGGTTCAGGCAGAAAATGTGAGGCATTACTTCCCGCTCACAGAATTTGGGCCCCAACACTGGCGACGTATGATCTATATGACAAAAGTACGGCAGGAAAAGGACTCGATATTTGGCGTGTTTGATTGTCCTGACGCAAGCCAGGTCGTCGACAAGAGGAGTCGTTCAACGACACCTCTACAGGCGTTAAATCTATTCAATTCTCGTTTTGTCATTCAACAGTGTGAAATATTGTCGGAGAGACTTGAGGATGAATTTCCCGATGCGGTTGAGCGACAGGTCAGTCACACAATGCAGTCTGCGTTTGGACGAAACCCTTCAAAAGAAGAAGTTGACGACGCAGTACTGTTTGTGAAAGAAGCTGGCTTGGTGCAATTCTGTCGAGCAATTTTCAATGCAAACGAATTTGTATTCGTGCATTAGAACAACGCGAAATGTAGTTTAGGTGTTTGATGATGAAGAACTTATCGCGAGAGATGTTAGGACGCCATTTACTGAGCCGACGTGAGTCCATGGGAAGCATGGCATTTGGGCTCAGTTCAGTTGCTATGACAGGGTTGCTGAGTCGTCAGGGAGCCCTTGCCGCTGATTTGGGAGAAGATGGTCCACCTGTTCGGCCCAAGGTGAATGCCGCAAATCCGAATGCGAAGCGTGATGGTCACTTTGCTGCGAAAGCAAAAAATGTCCTGATGATCTTTTGTTCAGGAGCATGCTCACATCTGGATACATTTGACTACAAGCCCGCCCTCATTGAGCGAAATGGACAACCGCTTCCCGGTGGGAATGAATTAATTACTTTTCAGGGAAAGCAAGGGAATCTAACGAGAAGCCCATGGGAATTCAAACCTCGTGGTGAGTCCGGCAAAATGGTTTCCACGTTGGTGGATCATATCGGCGAGCACGCTGACGATATGGCGTTTATTCACTCACTTACCAGTAAAACAAATACTCACGGGCCGGGTGAGAACTTTATGTCGACAGGCTTTACGCTGGATGGCTTTCCCAGCATCGGTGCCTGGGCGACCTATGCACTCGGCTCTGAGGTCGATGATCTGCCAGCCTTTGTAGCCATTTCAGATCCACGTGGTACTCCCCAGTCGAGCGTTAACAACTGGGGGCCGGGATTCCTGCCAGCAGCATTTCAAGGGACAGATTTCAATGCTTCTAAGCCCATTGAGAACTTGAATCCACCGAAGGGCATTACCAAGGACACAGATAAGGCAACTCGCGGATTCCTGCGGAGACTAAATGAACGGCATCTGGAACGATTCCCGGAGGATGCCCAATTGGCTGCACGGATATCCAGCTATGAACTGGCTGCGAGAATGCAGCTGTCAGTACCCGAAGTGAGCGATATGGGCTCTGAACCTGAGCATATCTTAAAACTCTACGGTGCAGATGATACGGAAAATAATTTGAAAGCATCCTTTGCAAGAAACTGTATTCTTGCTCGCCGGCTAATCGAAAAGGGAGTGCGGTTCATCCAGCTGTTTAATGGTTCGTATCAAACCGGTGGTGAAGGAACCAGTAACTGGGATGGCCATAAACAGATCAAGAATCAATACAGCGTGCATGGTCCGATTTTAGATCAACCGGTTGCAGGCCTTTTGACTGACATGAAACAGCGTGGCTTACTGGAAGACACATTGATCGTATGGACGACCGAATTTGGTCGAATGCCAACGTTCCAGGCAGGAGCTAGTGGTCGTGATCACAATCCATCCGGCTTTACCGCATGGATGATGGGAGCGGGAGTTAAAGCACCTTTTGAGTATGGTGCAACTGATGAGTTTGGCTACAAGGCTGTGGAAAATGTCGCAACCGTATACGACTTTCACGCGACGATACTGCATTTACTTGGTTTACACCACAAGCGACTTTCCTTCTACCACAACGGCATTGAGCGACGACTGACCGATGTGCATGGTCATGTGATCAAAGACGTTTTGGTTTAGATTTCACGTGCGGTTCTGGTCAGTCCAGAGAGATTCACTACCGCTACATGTTAGATGCAAGCCATGACTAACGGCGTCGTCTGAATGCGTTTAGCCGCTGTTTAACGCCAGGTACAATTCTGGCAGCGTTTTCATAGTAGATTTGCTTAAGGACTTTTTCCGGCAGATTTACCCCGTAGATCTGCCAAAGTCCCTGCGGAGGAAACTCTTTCTCAGAATAGGGAAAGTATTCATCATCTGTTTCCAAGAAACGCCAATAGAGCTTTACACGTTGCTCGGGCCACGGACCATCTGTCGAAAAAAGGACTCGATCCGCATATTGAATTAGGAAACGCCGCGCTGTGTATGGTTGACGACCGAGTTCACTAATGCGAGAAGCAAATCCGACGTACATGTTGTCGTATTCTTCAAGCCAACTGGCCACCAGGTTCAGGTCATGTGCGGAACTAGCTACATGTGCACAAATAAAGTTTGTTCCCGGATGTCGTGCAATGACCCTATTGCGGGCGACGATTAGTGATTGGTAGGACGGGTACTTATCTGCAGGAAAGCTCCATTCTGGATGCCTACTGAGTTCTTCCCAACGTTCGTTGGTCTCGTCGATGGCCCCGAAGAAAGCGATTGGGTCGGCCGTGTGTATGATCACGGGTATCCCAAGATCGCCACATGCCTTCCATATCGGGTCAAATCGCTCATCGTCGATTTTGATAAGCGTTCCGTCGGCATTTCGATGCGAGAGTCCAAATCCTTTGAATAGCTTTAGCCCACCGACGCCCGACGCAACGGCTTCCTCAAGCAGGTGGACCGTGTGCCGTACAAAGCCGGATTGATTGCAGGCCCATGTTTCAGGTTTGTCATCCTGACCGCTTCCTTGCCAGTTGATGTTGGCAAAGATCACAACCCGGTCGTCGTAATCCCTTAGATAATGTCGATGTTCTTGCAGACGGTCGCCGAGCATGCCGTCGAGACTACATGCGACTGCAATGTTGTTGCGGTCCATTAATTCGATATAGTCATCTCGTGCTGCATCAGCGTGCTTGAGGCGATAGTAAAAGTGCGAATGTACATCGACTGTGGGATATTTCGCCTGCGTAAGATCGGTTTGTTTGACGCGTAGTGCGTGGTTGGGTCTGAAATTTCGTAGAAGCAGTTCACGGCCGTCTCTGCCGTCGAATTCGGAAGCATCTTGAGCACTTATTGGAACAGTGCCATTGAAAGCCATTGCAATGAACAACAGCAGTGCAGGATTGATTTGGCGAATAATCTTTGGCATGTGATGTTCTCGGAAATGTTGTGGCGACGTGTATGACACATGCATTTATCGCTGCGACACGACGTACATTCAAGAGACTTGCTTCTGAGTACACTCTAAAATCAGGAAATCTGTGTGTAATAGTGAGTGTGACGGTTTGCAAAGACATTTAAGAAATTAGATAAAATCTGATATGTACGGAGTCATTTTTCAAACGATGTGTGATGCTCGATACTGGACCCAAGTACAATGTTATTCACATCCAATTGATTTAACAGCAGTTCATAAAACATGAGCTTTGACCCTACAGAACGCCAGTCCGACATTGACCACCAGCGGTCAAAACAACTGAGTCTGCAACAAGACCATGTCACGCTGGAGGTGCCAGGATACAAATTGAGCGCGCCGCTCGGCACCGGTGCGTATGGAGAGGTGTGGGTTGGCACCAATGTGAACACAGGCAGCAAAGTGGCTATCAAGTTTTTTAGTCACGAGTCCGGCGTGAACTGGAATTTGCTCGCACATGAAGTCGAGAAACTGGTGTCCTTGGCAACAGATCGATATGTCGTGCAATTGCTAGAGGTTGGATGGGAGTCTTCTCCGCCTTACTACGTTATGGAGTACCTTGAGGAAGGTTCGCTTGATCAGTACATCGAAAAGCACCATCCGATAGACGTTGAGACAGCGGTCTCCGTGTTTCGAGAAATCGTTATAGGCCTGATTCATGCACATAGAAAAGGTATTTTGCACTGTGATCTGAAGCCTGCGAATATTTTGTTGGACAATGATCAACGCCCTCGATTAGCAGATTTTGGGCAATCCCGACTTTCACACGATCAATCCCCGGCGCTTGGTACGCTGTTTTACATGGCGCCGGAGCAGGCGGATATCAAGGCAGTCCCGGATGTTCGATGGGATGTTTACGCACTTGGGGCATTACTCTATTGCCTTTTGGAAGGAGTGCCGCCGTATCGAAGCGTTGATCGCACAAGGGAGATAGAACAGTCAGAATCACTGGCGGGCCGGCTGGAAGTGTATCGGAGCCTTTTTGTGAATTTGCCTGCTCCAAGTAAAACACTAAGCAGAACAGACGTTGATCCAGCCCTGCGAGAGATAATCGATCAGACGTTAGCTGTATCGCCCGAAGATCGTCTAAGTACACCTCAGGAGATTCTCAATCAACTTGATCGGCGCGACGAAGTGCGACGCCGGAGAAGAATGCGAACCATCGGTATCATTGGTCCGTTGGTTCTGTTGATTGTCATGGGAATCTTCGGAAGTCGCGGATATCAGCAGTCTATTTCGGAAGCCGAACGTGCAGTGAGAACACGTGTGCTCGAAAGCAATTCATGGGTGTCACGGCATGTAGCACGGACGGTGGAAGAAGAGATAAATGACCTGTTTGAGATCATTCAGGCCGAGGCAGCTAACGCAGACTTTATCAATCACCTGTCTGAATTGCTTGAGACGAGTGCTTACCGGGATTTGAAGCAGGCTCAACACTCCGGGCAAGAATTAACTGATTTGCAACAGGCGATGATTAGGGAGCAGCAAGAACACCCTGTCGCTAAGCATCTTAAGGACCGGATCGCGTTTTACGTTGCACGCCTAAAGGCGGATCCAGCGAGGCCGAAGCTTGCCAGTCTGTTTGTGACAGACAATCAGGGAACCATGATGTCTATTGCATACTCCACTTCGGAAATCCAGACACAGAGCGTATCAAGAAATTATCACTGGCGTACATATTTCCACGGGCAGTCAGAAGATCTGGACCGTGGAGTGTCTGTTGATTCCGTATCGCCACTGACCCAGACACAACTGTCGACAGTGTTTCAAAGTACAACGACGAAACGATGGAAGCTGGCAGTGTCGACTCCCGTTTATGCCGGTGACCGGGAAAGTAATCAAATCGTCGGTGTGATGGCATTGACGATTGATTTAGGTGACTTTGCATTCATGCGTAACGAAATTCAACAGAATCAATTTGCCGTGTTTGTTGATGATCGCGATGGTCAACGGCGTGGTATGATCCTGCAACATCCGATCATGGACGAGTCAACCGAAGCCGCAGCTAAATTGGGGCAACAGAGTATCAAACTGAGTTCAGACCAACTTGATGGTTTGCAGACTGTGGCAGGGCGACTGAATTACCTCGATCCAGTACACCAGATTGAATCGGGAGAAGAGTATGCCGGTCGCTGGATTGCGGTTCCGGAAAAGGTCAAATTACCTGCTCCGATTAATTCAGAGCAGGCATCCGAAGAATCTGAGTTGATTATCCTGGTTCAGGAACGGTACGAAGCCGCGACGGCGCCCGTACGTGCACTTGCGTCACAACTGATCGTGGAAGGTATGCTGGCGCTTTTGACGGTATTGATTACGCTGTTTGTCTTTTGGAGAACAGTCGCAAGACGAGCTATCTCGACGTCATAGCTAGTAAAGATGATGGCAGAGAGGTTATTCGTCGTCATCAGATTTGGGTGACTCGGGTGCCTTCCAATCTGGATCTTTCTCGAAAAACATCATGTGTTGCCACGGCAGTTTTTCAAATTCCTTTGCCAGTTTGAATCCATTGGCTTTGTATTCGACCATGATTTGCTTCTTGCTCATCTTGTGAAGCGGTTTGATCGGTACCTTTGGGTCTTCTTCACGATATTCGAGCAGGATGATTTTACCGTCCGCTTTAAGGCTGTTGCGCATTGCGCGCAGCATGTGTTCAGGATGTGAAAACTCATGGTAGACATCGACCATGAGGATCACATCAATCGTGTTCCTGGGTAGATGTGGATTATGGAAGGATCCGAGAATAGGGGCAATGTTATCAATCCCCACTTTGTTCATGCGCTGTCGCATCAGGTATAGCATCTGAGGTTGAATATCTACAGCAAGGACGATTCCCTCAGGTCCAATCATTTTCGCCATTTGCAGCGAGTAGAAACCGTTTCCGCATCCCATATCGCAGACGGTCATTCCCGTCTTTAGATCCATATTGGCGAGCATCAGCGAGCATCGTTCTTCGTTCTCGCGATTCTCACGGATAAGCCAGGGAGCGCCTTCGTAATGCATCGTCTGTGCAATTCGACGTCCTTTATAGAGCTGTAGTGCCGGCGGAGTGTTGCTTTGCTCGTCGTCCTGAGCTAGAAGCTGAGAAACAGGTTGAGCAAAAGGAACTTCTGTGCACGTAGCGAGTACAGTGAGTGTCCAGACAAGTGTTCGGGTAAGCCGCACAATGCACCTCCGGTGGAATGGTAGATTCACGCTTAACGACAAACGCAAACGAATCACATTTTACGAGACAGCCTATGTTATATCTAACTTGCATGATTCGTTCCAACGACTGGAATCCGTAAACACAAGCGGTTACATTGCGTGTGTCACTGCAAATCACAAAAGGGGACTCGGAGTATACACATGACGATCATCACGCGACGCGATTATCTAATGGGAACGGCAGCTGTCTCAGCGACTGCACTGACATCCAATCTGTTAGCTCGTCCAAAAAATAAAATCCTGCCGGGTAACAATATTCAATATGGCCTGGTCACCTATATGTGGGGCGCAAAATGGGATCTTGAAACGCTGATCACGAATTGCGAACAGGCAAGATGTTACGGTGTTGAACTGCGGACGACGCACAGTCACGGTGTTGAACCGTCGTTAAATGGCGAACAACGACGTGATGTGGTTAAGCGATTTGCGGATAGTCCTGTGACCATGGTGGGAATTGGCAGTAATGAGCGATATGACAACCCGGATCCCGCGGTTGTGAAGCAGGCAATTGAGAAGACAAAAGACTTTATCCGGCTGAGTCACGATGTAGGTGGTACAGGTGTAAAGGTTAAGCCAGATCGTTTTTATGATGACGTGCCGCGTGAGAAGACCATTGAACAGATAGGCATGGCTCTTAATGAGCTAGGTGAGTATGCAGCGGGTTGGGGACAGCAGATTCGCCTGGAGGTACATGGTCAGTGCGCGGAATTACCGACGATTAAAGCGATCATGGATATCGCTACGAATCAAAATGTGGCAATTTGTTGGAATTGTAACCAACAGGATTTGCAGGGTGATGGACTTGAGCACAATTTCAATCTTGTGAAGGAACGCTTTGGCGCAACAGCACATGTCCGACCGTTCTATGTGGAAGATTATCCTACGGTCGATTATCTGCGAATGCTGATTGAAGTGGACTACGCCGGTTGGTTCATGCTTGAGCAAGGCGCATTGCCAAAGGGTGACCTTGTCGCAGCGCTGCTTGAAGAGACAACTCAGTTTGCCGAAATCAAGAGTGGCTTACAGCAGGAAGTTTATAAGGCACAAAAGCGTAAGAAGTCCTAGTGCTTTCATGATTGTTCCTGTCTTCCGCCACCGAGAAATGCTGCACACCTGTGTGGTGTCTATCGCGTTTTTTGCTGAGCATTTAACATGAAGCAACTGTAGCACCGTATTATGCAGTTGCTAAATAAGTGCCATCGTCGATTGAGAAATGCACGGATCAAATGACAGAAGAATCAAACGTAAACGAATCCAATGAAGCGTCCGAAGTTCAAGAGGATCACAGTTCCCTCGTGGCGGCACGACGCGAAAAGAAACGTCAAATCGAAGAGCGCGGTATTGATCCGTGGGGTAGCCGTTTTGACGACCGTATTTTGATCGGCGATATCCGCAGCCGACTCGATGAGGTTAAGTTTCAAAAGGAGGATGGCACGCTTATCGACTTGCCCGAGTTGCATGAAGACCCGGAACAACGCGTCAATATGCGACAGTGGCGATCCGACAATGGACCGGGTACCGAAGTCGGCCCCCAAGTCCGGGCAGCAGGTCGAATCATGCTGCAACGAGATAAAGGTAAACTTCGATTTATTGATATCCAGGACTGGACTGGAAAGATACAGCTGTTTGTCGGGCAAAAGCAAGTTGGCGAAGATGATTTTGAACTCGCTGGGCTATTTGATCTCGGTGACTTAATCGGTGTTGACGGTCGTCTCGGCGTTACGAATACAGGTGAGCTAACGATATTTGCAGAAAAACTGCACTTCCTTACCAAGTCGATTGAACCCCCGCCGGCCAAACATGTCGGCATGACAGACCCTGAGTTGCGACAACGTCGACGCTACGTAGATTTGGCGTACAACGATGGCGTGTTAGATCGATTTATGAACCGGTCTAAAATCGTTCAATCTGTGCGCCAGACTTTGGCAAATGATGGATTTGTGGAAATTGAAGGTCCAACATTGCATTCCATCGCCGGTGGTGCAGCCGCACGACCGTTTGTCACACACCATAACGCTCTGGATCTGGAACTCTTCATGCGAATTGCTTTGGAATTGCATCTAAAGCGATTGCTTGTTGGTGGCATGGAACGCGTATTTGAACTTGGTCGTGTTTATAGAAATGAAGGCATCAGCCCCAAACACAACCCGGAATTCTCCATGCTTGAGGTCTATCAGGCATACGGAGACTATCAGAGCATGATGGACTTAACCGAACAGGTAATTGTTGATGCCATTGAAGCCACCGGTCAGTCATATGTGCTTCCATGGGGTGACAAGGAAGTTGATTTTACTCCACCCTTTGCACGAAAAACGTACAACGAGTTGTTTGAGCAATACACTGGTATTGATCCGGAAGATGCCGACGCGGTTTCGAGTTATGCGGATTCACTTGGGTTCGACACGAATGGCCGGCACATAGACGTTATCAAGAACCAAGTCTTCGAAGAAAAGGTCGAGGATGAATTGGTTGGGCCGGTATTTGTAACCGACTATCCCGCAAGCATTTGCCCGTTGACCAAACGGAAGCATGACAATCCGGACATCGCCGAGCGATTTGAACTATTTGTACACGGCATGGAAATTGCCAACGCCTATACCGAGTTGAACGATCCGGACTTGCAGGAGGCGCTGTTTCAGACACAGCTCGAAGGCCTCGATGAAGAGGATTCGATGGCAAAGATGGACAATGACTTTGTGAGGGCACTGCGTCACGGTATGCCACCTGCCGGCGGTCTTGGTATTGGAATTGACCGTCTGGTAATGCTACTGACCAATAGCCAGACAATTCGTGAAGTAATCCTATTCCCTCTTTTACGCCCTGAAGGGTAAGATATGGCTCCGCTGTGGAGGGAGGTTTGCACGGATTGGCAAATCACATAGCGATGAATCGTGGTGCCGAAGGATTGGCATATGTACAAGTGGTTACTGTCGTGGCGATATCTTAAGAGCCGCTATATTGCGCTGGCGTCTGTCATCAGCGTTATGCTGGGCGTTGCAACTTTAATTGTTGTAAACAGCGTCATGGCCGGCTTCTCAGCAGAGATGCACGACCGATTGCACGGTATCCTCTCAGATGTTGTCCTTCGTAGCCACAATTTGGATGGATTTCCTGACCCGAACTGGCACATGGAGGAAATCCGCAAGCAGGTTGGCGATGATCTTGAAGGGATGACTGCCGCCATTCAGGTTCCGGCCATGGTGAGCTTTAGCCATAACGGCCAATGGGTAACACGACCGATCAGTCTGGTTGGAATCGACAAGGAAACATACGGTAGCGTCTCGGAATTCTCCGAATTCCTACTTCATCCGGAAAACCGTGAGAAGCTGTCATTTCTACTGCGCGAGCAAGGGTATGGCAAAGGAAAGAAGGTAAGCTTTCCAACGTCAGGATGGAAACGTCGACGCGTTCAGGCTGAATACGAGCAAGCTGTTATTAAACATCAAACCGGATCCAATTTTTCAAACTCCGGGCCATCTTTGCCAGAAGGGATCGATTCCTTTGATCCAACACAACTAGATCCGCCGGATAGCTTCAATAGCGATGAAACAAATGGAAGCGTAGCAGACTTGCCGCCGCTGCCACCATTACCAGAGCTAGAGAATCGTTCTGACCACGTCGAACCCGATGCGGTCGTCGGTGGCATGAATAGCGTCCCGTTTCAGCAACCGCTTGAGTCCATTGAATTTGATCCCATGACAGAGCAGCATACGGGGATCGTTTTGGGGATCTCGATTTGTTCTATTCGCGGTCGTGATGAATCTGGAGAAATTCAGGATTACTATCTGTGCCTACCTGGTGACGATGTAAAGATCACGTTTCCAAATTCAGGACAGCCCCCTAAAGCAGTCAGTGATACGTTTACGGTGGTTGATTTCTATGAAAGCGAAATGAGCGAGTATGACTCATCTTTCGCATTTATGCCGATTGAACGATTGCAGCACCTGCGGGGCATGGTGGATGCTCAGTCTGGCGTCGGAAGTGTCACGTCGATCCAAATCAAGTTGAAAGAAGGTGCGGACCTTGCCGTTGTGCGTGATAAGTTACAGGCAAGATTTCCCGTACATCAATTTGGCTATCAGATAAGCACCTGGCGTGATTTGCAAGGGCCACTACTCTCGGCCGTGCAAATGGAAACAACGATCTTAAATATCCTGCTATTCCTGATTATTGCAGTAGCGGGATTCGGTATTCTGGCTACGTTCTTCATGATTGTCGTCGAGAAAACAAGAGACGTAGGAGTACTAAAGAGCCTGGGAGCATCTGACGGTGGTGTCATGAGAATATTCGTGGGATACGGACTGGCCCTGGGGATTGTCGGTTCG
Organism: Pirellulaceae bacterium; assembly: GCA_045566075.1. Lineage (GTDB taxonomy): Bacteria > Planctomycetota > Planctomycetia > Pirellulales > Pirellulaceae > UBA11883. Next base: position 11,224 of record JBJLEE010000011.1, read on the forward strand.
GGGATTGGTATGGCCATGGGGCTTGCATTTGTCGCCAACATAAACGAGGTCGCATCCTGGATTGAATGGCTGACCGGTCAGGAGGTGTTTGACCCAACGATTTATTACTTCTCAGAAATTCCGGTGATTGTTAAGCCGATCACCGTGTTGTTTATTGTGCTCGGTGCCGTGGCAATTGCCGTGGGAGCGAGTGTGTTGCCGGCACGAAAAGCTGCGCGACTGAAACCAGTGGAGGCCTTGCGTTATGAGTAGTGCCTCCAGACTTGATTCATTTCCGGAATTTGATGTGCCGGAGACAAACTCGCAGAACAACGACGAGCATCCACGTCTGGCTTCCTCGCCGATACTGATGCGTAGTCAGAGCGTGGTTAAGAGTTATCGCAAGGGTAAGATCGAAATTCCCGTTCTGCATGGGATTGATTTTGAAGTGCGAGAGCAGGAGATGGTCTCCATCGTGGGAGCAAGTGGATCTGGCAAAAGTACACTACTGCATTTGCTTGGAACGCTTGATGTACCGGATGAAGGTGAGATCTTCTTTGAAGGAAATCGAATCGATAATCTCCCGGCTGCTTCGCGGGATATTCTTAGAAACCAGTACTTTGGAATGATCTTCCAGTTTTACCACTTGTTACCGGAATTTACGACGCTCGAAAACGTCTTGATGCCAGTAATGATCCAGTATCCTTTCATGAAATATATGCGGAAACGTCGGGCTCTCAAAAAGCGAGCGAAGGAACTGTTGGAAATGGTCGGGCTGTCTCACCGGTTGCGTCACAAACCGAAAGAACTATCGGGCGGTGAAATGCAGCGAGTAGCAATCGCCAGAGCATTGATTTCTGAGCCACGGTTGTTGCTTGCGGATGAGCCCACCGGTAATCTGGACCGCGATGCGGGGCTGGAGATTTTGGAGATTTTGCGTACCTTGAACGACCAGCATAACCTCACTATAGTCATGGTTACGCACGATCTCGCGATTGCCGAGATGACCGATCGTACGGTACGACTTGCCGAAGGTTTGGTTACGAGTGTGTAGCCTACGGGGCTGATCAATTGGCCTCTTCTTTCTCTCGATGACATGCACATGACGCTGAAAGTTTACATCAACGGTACGCTGTTCGATAAAAAAGACGCGAAGATCAGTGTCTACGATCATGGACTGCTCTATGGCGATGGCGTGTTCGAAGGCATGCGTAGCTATGCGGGTAAAGTGTTCAGGCATAAAGAGCATTTAGACCGCCTTTGGCAATCAGCAGAGAGGATTCATCTAACGATTCCCATTTCCAAGGAAGAGATGGAAGACGCGGTAAACGCGACGCTTGCAGCCAATGATATTCAGGATGGATACATTCGTCTGATCATAACGCGAGGCGTTGGGACGCTGGGTCTGGATCCATATCGTTGCGAAGTTCCACAGGTGATTATCATCACGGATTTCATCGCACTGTACCCTGACGAGTTCTATGAAAACGGTTTGGAAATCGTAACAGCTAAGACCATTCGCAATCATCCGCAGGCTCTTGATCCAACCATTAAGTCGTTGAATTACCTAAATAACATTCTCGCTAAGATCGAAGGGCTTGCTGCAGGTTGTGTTGAGACGCTCATGCTCAATCATCATGGTGAAGTGGCAGAGTGTACCGGTGATAATATCTTTATCATTAAGGATGGTAATTTACTGACACCTCCGATTGAAGTTGGTGTGCTGGACGGTATTACACGTCGCTCCGTCATGCAGTTAGCTGAATCTGCAGGCATTCAGGTTATCGAATGCAAGATGACGTTAGATGCAGTGTATGCTGCTGACGAATGTTTCTTAACGGGAAGTGCTGCCGAAGTCGTGCCTGTTGTAAAAGTCGATGGAAACACCATCGGCAACGGATCACCCGGGCACATAACGCGCATGCTGACAGACCGCTTCCGACAGGCAATTATCGAGTAATTGCTCTTGTTGCAACTCGCATCTTGCAGCTAGTCTTACCGACCCATGAACGGAATTTCGCTTTCAATTTGTTTAAAGGTGCGCGCGCAGTTGCTGCGGATGATGCACATTGCATGCGCACTGTTTTGTTGCGCAGGTACGTTAGGTGCTCAAGAGCAGGTGACACCACTTCACGCCGATGGGTGGAGAGCCATCGGTAGGAATATACAGGAAAGATCTGCCTTTAATAGGCGTCAGCAACCTCAGGCAAATAAGAGTGAATTGCCGTGGGAAATGGAAGCTTCCGGAGACGTGGCTTATTCAACGGCTGAGGAGCAAACCAGTGGTTGGATTTTCGATCGTGATGTCTGGAATGGATCAATCAGCATGGGAACAGACGGTACCAGAGGGAATTCGGAAACGGAACGAATTCACGGTCAGGTTGAACTAGAACGAGCAACGAAGTGTGGGACGCTCGAACTGGAACTGGACTACATTCGTAGCGATGCAAATGATCAGCTAACAAAACACCACGCCTTGTTTGAATTGTCGCATCAGTGGACGAGAGAGGACTCGCCAACGAGTTGGTTTGGTGAATTCGGCATTGAATACGACGAGTTCAAGGCATTTGATATGCGGCTAAAAGCCAACGGCGGCATCGATCGGATACTTTTGAAGAGTGAAAGAAATATGGTCATCAGCCGGTTTGGCGCCGGTGTATCTAAAGAAGTGAAGGGGCCAGATGATCGCGTTGTGCCGGAAGCGGTGTTTGGTCTGGACTACGAGCACTCCAAGGATGACTTTCAAACGTGGCAGATTCAGTTCGAGTACTTTCCCGACTGGACGGATTTTAGCGAGTTTCGAATCGAGGCCCGCCTGGAATGGGAAGTCGTTTTGGATAAAGACTACGGTCTTAGCCTGAAAATGGTCGGAATTGATCGTTACGATTCCACCCCGATTAATCGAAAGCCGAATGATCTGACTTACTCGATCCTGCTGTCCTGGAAAATGTAGACTGCGGGTCAGGATTAAGCGGGAAGGTCACGAGGGAATGGTGGGTCTTCGTGAGGTGGTGGCACCTGACCATGCTCTAATTCCCAAAGGTATCGCTGGGCGTCGTTTGCGTAATACGTTAGCCATGTGTCAGGGTCGGATTCTGAATCGATGAGTCGCCAGCGTAGTGGATTGCCAAGTTTGTCGATTCTCTTTTCCGTTGACGGCAGAATGTCGCGATAGAGGATCGCGTACAAATCTCGGTCCGATAAGTGGTCGGTGCATTCAAGCACGATATTTCGGTCAGCCAGTCGATTGATGGCATCCCAAAGTAATCGACTTAGTACCGCATCAGATAGCGTATCTGGCGGCGGTAATTCCAACTCGGGCTCAAACCAGTGGCTAATCGGCAGAGCCGGTGCTCTTTCCCACTGAAGCATGGATTCAAGAAACTCATTTTCCCGTGCGGTAGACATCGCAGCGACGTCTACGAGCTCAACAGATTCGTCAAGATACGGTTCCAGCTCATCTCTCAAACGAGCATTTAAGAGTAATTGATCTACTTCGCTGTTTGTAAACTCTGGCGCCATATTGACTTTGTCTTGCCCCGCTTCGTTCAGTTGCCCTATCCCGGATTGCTGAACGATTGTCTCTAATCACTGAATGAATTTTGATTACCTGATGTAGTCGACTGTACTCGGGATGTCATGCAAAACAAGCCGCGGCGGATGCAGTATTGCTTAGTAAAACAAGGCATTTTGCGCACGATTCGGCGCGATCGTTACGATCCGTTTGGGCGCAGCTAATCAATGCTGAAGAAGTGCTATAACCGGTATAACTGATCGCTAGACTTAGCGTAGAAACAGGTGGTTACTCATCGATTGCATGATTTTCAAGATCTGAAATCTTGTCGATACGGCGTTCGTGCCGACCACCTTCAAATTCTGTTGTGATCCAGAGCTGAACCAGTTGATCAATGCTGCGTTGGCCAAGCATATCACCAGAGAGGCAAAGCACGTTTACATCGTTATGACGACGGCTCATCTCGGCTGTAATCTCATCGTGACAGGTCGCCGCGCGAACGTTGGCATACTTATTGGCTGTTATCGCCATGCCAATTCCGGTGCCACATATCAGGATTCCACGTTCAACCTCACCGTCTGAAACCTGTTGGCCTACACGCTTTGCAATATCGGGATAGTCAACGCTCTCATCGCTGTTGGTACCTACGTCGACCGTTTCATGGCCAAGCTGGTTTAATAGCTCGATCACTTTGGACTTAACTTTGTAGCCACGGTGGTCACTGCCAACGGAAATTCGCATCGACTGTCTTCTCCAGGTGTTATTGTCGGGGAATGCTTGAGATTAGTGTTTCCAGCTCAGGCATTCTCTCTTTTAAGAATTGATTGATTTGTTCGGCACAAGCTTCATAAACTTCAAACGGACCACCAATGGGATCCGAAATGTCATGCCCGCTTGGTGCAAGTACGGTCGTCTTGTTTATCCATTGCGGCCAGGTCTGAACGATTGCGTCTCGATGGCCGTTTGTCATGGTGAGTATCCAATCGGCATCACGTGCGAGCAGGGGTGTTAGTTGCTGACTGGTATGGCTTGTTATATCCAGCCCGACCTCGGTCATGGACTGGATCGACTCGGCGGATGCCGGGCTTCCATTCATCGCAGCAATGCCTGCAGACTCAACCATAATACCACGACTTTGTAATTCGTTTAACTCGCAGTTTAAGTGTTCTGCAAGGAGTTTTTTCAATAAAATCTCCGCCATCGGACTGCGACATGTATTGCCAGTGCATACCAAGGTAATCATGACACTACCGAGTTGCTGTAAATCTTCAGGGCTGAGTGCACCCTGACGCAGTATGTTGATGCTCTCGTTATCAATGGATGCAACGGTTGAGGGTGTGTTGAGCTGGCATGGACCTCCGTTTAACACCAAGTCGACACTATCTCCGAGTTGTTCGATGACTTCCTCTGCTGTGACCGTATCTGCTTCACCGCTGCGATTCGCACTAGTGAGCACTAACGGGCCCGTTGAGAGTTCAAGCACGTCGAGCAATGTGTTGTTTTGTGGCACACGCATGCCCACGCGGCCGTTTGATATGACCCGCTGCTGAACGAATTCGGGTAACTGAAATACTGCGCTATCCGAGTTACTGGCATCCAACACAAGCGTGAGGGGGCCCGGCCACGTTCTGCGTGCCAGACGACGCGATAGCGGAGACATTGCGGGTGCCAAGTCTAAGGCCGCCTCATACCCCTTGATTGCCAGCGTCATCGGTTGGTTTTCAGGGCGACCTTTTATTTCAAACAGCCGATTGACGGCTTCTTCGTTCAGTGCGGAAGCGCCAATCCCATATACCGTCTCCGTTGGAAAAGCGACAACCTGGCCTTCAGCGATAGCCTGCACAGCCTGATGCACGCTGTCACGCTGCATTTCGGGTGATTCGATGTCCAATACCAATGGTGCCATTTGTAGTTTGCTCAGCGGTAGATGATTTTTGATCGACGGTATTTCTCGGTGATCGAATTCCGAGCTTGAGTTGTGCGATGAGCGACTTGAAAAGGTTGTGTTTTCTATATGTTCATTTCGGTAATGAAATGCAACTACTATTTTGGGGATATAGCACCATTATGTGCAAGACGGGGCAGGAGTTTGAAGGTGTATGTTGAGTCTGTTGCGTGACGTGTGTTAGCCATAAATTCCTGCGCTGACTGGTCGTGAAACGGCTGGATTCGCCGCTAGCCACGATTTTTTTCTAAACTTCTATACTTGACTGAGTTGATAAAGATAAATAGGTTTAAGCGTAGCAATACTTAGACAGGTTTTGTCTTTGAATCAAGTTTAAACAGCGGTCACTCGTTGCACAGTGTGAAATAACCACCAAAGAAGATGACAGACGTAGACTCTACAAAACAAGCTGATACCGACGAAAAGAAGGAAGGTGTTCCGACCGTGACACGGCTTGAGCCTACTATGGAACTGCTAGCAGAGATTGAATCCAAGAGCCGGGAGCTCGAGTCCGCGACACCAGAGGAGATTCTCTCATGGGCGAGCGAGCGGTTTGGACCTCATTTTGCTATGGCAACGGCCTTTGGCCCGGAAGGCATGACGATGATTCACATGCTTTCTGAAATTGCTCCGGAAACACCTATTTTCAATTTGGAAACAGGATATCAGTTTCAGGAAACGCTTGATTTACGAGAATTGGTAAACAAACGTTACGGCATCGAAGTACAGCTGATTACTCCGGAGCTCACAGTCGAGCAATACGAAGCGAAGCATGGCGGTCCGTTATACGAAAAGGATCCGAATCAATGTTGCTTGGATCGGAAGATCAAATTGCTTCAGGATGTATCCCGCCGACTCCACGCGTGGACGAGTGCGATTCGCCGTGATCAAAGTAGTCATCGAGCACAGGCTCCGATTGTTGGATGGGATAAGAAATTCGGTTTGGTAAAGGTCAGTCCGCTGGCCAATTCAACGAAGCAGGATGTGTGGGGAATGATCAGCAAGTATGACATACCCTACAACCCGCTACACGATCAGGGTTATTCCAGTGTCGGGTGCTGGCCATGCACACGCGCCGTGTTATTTGGTGAAGATGAACGTGCGGGACGATGGAGTGGTACGGCCAAGACAGAGTGCGGATTACATTCCATTGACGACGCGTCGCAGTGAAATATCGGGTATTGCCTGTGAACATTTCAGCCAAAACTGAATACGCTTGTCTAGCGGTCATGGAGCTAGCAGCCCGATATCATGACCCGCATCCAACACGTCTCAACGACATTGCGGTACGGCACGGTATCCCCAACGGATTTCTCGTTCAGATACTCATCCAACTGAAGGGTGCTGGAATCGTATCCAGTGTCCGCGGCAAATCCGGTGGTTATCGACTAGTGCAGGATCCCGCAACGGTCTCATTAGGGTCGGTCATGAGCGCCGTAGACGGAAGCACGGGTGAGGTAATTCAGAATTCGGAGACCTCGACACCATTCGGCGATGTATTGAATTCCAATTGGAATTCGATTTCTCAGAATCTATCTCTACAACTTGCTGAAATCACCATCGCCCAGCTGATTCAGGAATCACGCGATCTGGGTGAATCGATGTATTACATTTAAGCCGCAGGAAACGGCAGAGCACTCTCAGGGGTTATTGGACGCATGCAACAAGTTTATCTCGGTGTCGATATTGGTGGCTCCAGCGGTCGTGTGGTCGGCGGCACATTCGACGGATCGGTCATTGCTCTAGAAGAGGTGCACCGTTTTGGAAATGCAGGTGTTCAGGTGGGACCTTATCTGATGTGGGATACCCCACGTCAGTGGAGTGATGTAAAGGACGGGCTAAGGGCGGCGGTTAGCAAGTATGGTGACAGCATCGTCAGTATCGGTGTTGATACATGGGGAGTCGATTTCGGACTGCTGGGTGCTAACGACCAGTTGTTGTCGCTGCCCATGCACTATCGCGATCCATATCTTGACGGGATCCTTGAGCATGCATTCAGCATCCGGAGCAAGGAAGAGATCTTTGCTGAAACCGGACTGCAGTTCATGCGTATCAATTCATTATTTCAGCTGCTTGCACTCAAACGCGAAAAGTCACCGGTACTAGACATTGCCGAGCACTTTTTAATGATTCCGGATATTTTCAACTGGCTGCTCACCGGCGAAAAGGTAAACGAACAAACCAATGCGACGACGACTCAGTTCTACAATCCTAAGACGGGTAATTGGGCACCAGGCGTACTAGAGTCATTTGACTTACCAACGCATTTCTTAGGACCAATTACTGCCGCCGGGACGTCTCTTGGGAAAGTGAGAGCATCGGTGGGCGATGATATTGGCTATGGAAATATCAATGTCGTATTGCCCGGAACACACGACACAGCGAGTGCCGTGATGGCAGTTCCCAGCACAGAACAGATAACCGATCGCCCAACGTCCTGCTATATCAGCAGTGGGACATGGTCTTTGATGGGAGCTGAAGTAGCCAATCCAATCGTTACACAAGAGTGTATGGAGATGAACTTCACAAACGAAGGTGGAGTTGGTGGCACGACACGGCTGCTAAAAAACATTGTTGGTCTCTGGTTAGTGCAGGATTGTCGCCGCAGTTGGCAACGCGAAGGCACTGACTATTCCTGGGATCAGCTTGTTGAGATGGCATCAGCTGCTGAACCACTTAGATCGGTAATTGACCCGGATTCCGACGCGTTTGTAGCACCGAGTCATATGCCGGATGCGATTAGCGAATTCTGCAAACAATCCGGCCAGCCTGTACCGGAATCTCCCGGCCAGATTATTCGTACGGCACTGGAGAGTTTGGCTTTAAGATATGAAATGGTGTTGGGCATGCTTGAGACGCTGACCGGTTCCACCATTGAGTTGATCCATATTGTTGGTGGCGGGACACAAAATAAACTGCTCTGCCAATTAACCGCGGATGCGTGCAGTCGACGCGTGTTGGCTGGTCCGGTCGAAGCCACTGCGATTGGGAATATCATGATGCAGTTAGTGGCCGAAGGTGCTGTAAGCAGCATTCAGGAAGCGAGAGAAATCATCGCAAACAGCTTCCCACTCGATGCCTATGAACCGACAAGTGCGGTAGACTGGAGCGATGCAATCGGTACATTCCGCTCACTACTCTCTGCTCCATAAGATCGCTTTTCTGGCTGTGCAGACAGCGCAAGCTGAATGTGCAGTAACTCAATTCCACCTGGTGGGACGTAAAGGAAAGTTGAATCATGGTTAAAGCTGGTATCGCAGGCATGGGGTTCATGGGATGGATTCACTATCTGGCATATCAAAGGTGTGAAAACGTTCAGTTGACTGCCTTCTGCACCCGGGACGAAGCGAAGCTCAACGGTGATTGGACGAGCATCAAAGGAAACTTCGGTCCTGCTGGTGAAGTGGTCGACGTAAGTGACTTAAACACCTACCGCGATCTGGATGACCTGATCGGTGATCCGGAAATTGATTTGATTGATATTTGTCTGCCACCGGCTTTGCATGTTGACGTAGCCATCGCTGCATTGAACGCAGGAAAACACGTGCTAATTGAAAAGCCAATGGCACTCAGCACATCTGAATGCGATGCGATTGTTGCAGCAGCAGAAGCAAGTGGTAAACAGGCATTGGCGGCACATGTGTTGCCATTTTTCCCGGAATATGTGTACCTCCGCGGTCTCGTGGAATCCGGAGAATATGGGGCATTACTCGGTGGTCATTTCGAACGAGTGATTTCTGATCCCCTATGGCTCGGTGACTTTTGGGACATGGAAAAAGTCGGTGGGCCGCTGGTAGACCTGCACGTACATGATGCCCATCTAATTCGCGTGTTATTTGGTATGCCCAATGCTGTTTCGACCAATGGTCGGATGCGGGGGGACGTCGTTGAGTATTTTAATTCGCAATTCCTGTTTGATGACCCGTCACTTGTTGTTAGTGCAACCAGCGGCGTGCTGCGTCAGCAGGGGCGCCCGTTCATGCACGGCTGTGAAGTGCATTTTGAGCAGGCAACGGTGCAATTCCGTTCAGCGTTTCACGTTGATGAAGCTGATATTTCCTCATTAAAAGTAATTGACTCACAAGAGCAGGTTATTCGCCCGGATCTCGGTGAGGCAGATGAAGTAAGCGCGTTTGTGCTTGAAATCAGTGAAGCGGCAAATGCCATCGAGTCAGGAAACGCTTCAGGATTGCTCGGTGGCGATCTGGCTCGGGATGCAATCGAACTATGTCATGCTCAGGCAAATTCAGCTGCAAACCGCGAAGCTGTCGTGCTGAGCAAGTAGCCAATTTCGATCGCTGACAACGTCTGGCTTCTAATGCCAGGCCGCTAATCTCTACAACCCATCTAATCGGAACTCAGGGGTGTAGTTAGTCCGATTATTTCAGTTCTATATCAGCTGTTTTTCACTAAAAAAACAGCTTGTTTTCTGTTGTGTCCTACTCTTCTTTTGGCGGCAGAAATATAGCTCCAACTTCGCGTTCAACGTAATGCGATCTGCCTCAAAAACACTAACTAGAGAAGTTACTTGCGATATCACCGAATGGCCAAAGCCGGTTCCAACATAAAAGCCAACTGCACCGGAAGCGGTTTGCGTCGATGCTTGTTAGCATTAGCGGTTTTGGTTTTCTCAATTCTCGCTGGTGATTACACAGCTTCTTTATATGGTCAGGCACCGAGTAATTCCCAAGCCACGCTCGCCGTACTTGAAGATGCGTTGAGCACCGGTGAACGCTTTGAGGAGCGGAGTCAGTGGAGTGATGCTCTTCGGCATTACCAGCAGTCCATCAAGCATTTCCCCCGGCAAGCGGAACTTCATCGACGGTTAGTCACTGCTAAGGCACACGTCGACGTTGATCGCAGGTATAGCGATGCGAGTTTCTCACGTTCATTACGAGTACTTGACCATCGGTTGGCAATCGACGTCCTGGAAGAGATCCTTCTGAAAATCGATACATATTATGTAGACTCCCCGAATTGGAATCGCATGTGTGACGTCGGTAGTCGATTTGTTGCAGTTGCACTTGAGTCGCCATCATTCCTTGAATTCCATGGCGTTGCAAATAACAGGGCGCGAATTACTCCAGCCCGAAAGCAAATTGCGGATTGGGCCGGCACGAGTCGAATACAAACTCGCAGAGCCTTGATGACACATATTTCGATGGCATCCCAATATGTCTCCCGGCAAACGGGAATCTCCTCGCAGAGTATCGTGATGGAGTTTGTATCCGGGGTGATGGCTTCGATGGATCGTTACTCGGCTTTCCTGACTGGAAATCAGTTAGACGAGACCTTTTCGCAAATCGAGGGGAACTTTGTCGGGCTCGGTGTCGAATTGAAAATTCAAAAGAACTGCCTGGAAATTGTTCGTGTCATTCCAAAGGGACCGGCAAGTCTGGCAGGGATCGTTTCAGGTGACCGCATTGTGGAAGTAGACCGTCAGCGAATTGGATTGCTTCCGTCAGACGTGGCTGCCGACATGTTAAAGGGTCGCGAGGGTAGCACGGTAGACTTATGCTTGACCACTTCTGAGAACCATACCAAGCGACTTACCGTAACGCGTAAGCGAGTTGTATTGCCGGGCGTGGAAAACGTTCATGTGGTCGATGAAGAAAATGGCGTCGGTTACATGCGAATTGCCAGTTTCCAAAAGACGACTGACCGCGACGTCGAAGCCGCACTTTGGAAGTTACACCGCATGGGAATGAAGAGGCTCATCATCGATGTGCGTGGAAATCCAGGTGGTTTGCTTTCTGCAGGTGTTCACGTCGCTAATCGGTTCATAAAGGATGGGCGGATTGTCGCAACCCGTGGTCGTAGCGACAACGAGGACGTCGACTATACTGCAAACGCTATCGGCACATGGAGCGTACCATTGGTCGTGTTGATCGATGGAAACTCAGCCAGTGCGAGCGAAATATTTGCCGGCGCGATTGCCGACACGAATCGCGGCACCATTGTTGGTAATCGCAGTTTTGGTAAAGGCAGCGTACAGGGTATTTTCCCGTTATCATCATTCAACTGCGGGATTCGACTTACCACTGCAAAGTTCTATTCACCGTCTGGACGTACCATAAGCATGAATGGCGTCGTTCCGGACGTGGTCGTACAGCAGGTAGCAAAGCCAATGAGTGACGGGACGCTTCCGTTGGCTCAATCCGATCCGGTGCTTGCGGTCGGTATCAAGCGGGTGGTTTCTAAATAGCCCAACTCAACCACTGATGTTCTGTGGTATGGCTCGTAGCACCCAACGCGCAAATCTAAGACACGGCGTGGTCACTGCAAATAAATGTAATTTATGCAGCTTAACACGCTCAAAATATGCATCGTCGCCTAGGTGACAATCCAAAAATGATGGGGTATAAAAAATGCTTGTTCCTGCTTTAGTTGCCGCAAACAAATGGTAACCAACGAAGTAGTTGGTGCTTGTTTTTGCGGAGTAAAGTAATAACCACCCTTGGTCAGGCCAAATTAGGCGGAGTCTGATGGATTGTGGTTAACAAATGAAATATCGGAGTTTACATCGAATGGCAATTTCAAAACTCGAATACATCTGGCTGGATGGTTATGCACCAACCCAAAGCCTGCGATCCAAGACACAATGCAAAAGTGACTTTGGTGGAACACTTGAAGAATGTCCAATGTGGTCGTTCGACGGTAGCTCAACAGAGCAGGCTGATGGAAGTGATTCAGACTGCTTACTAAAGCCAGTCGCAATCTATCCTGATCCGGGCCGAGCAAATTCGTTCCTGGTTATGACGGAAGTTCTTAACGCTGACGGGACACCTCATGTCACCAACGGGCGTGCAACTATCGAAGATGGTGATGATGATTACTGGTTTGGCTTTGAACAGGAATACTTCCTGTGGGACACACTCACAGACCTGCCACCTGGATTTCCAGCACAGGGTTTCCCACGTCCTCAAGGACCTTTTTACTGCTCAGTAGGCGCCAGCAATGCATACGGTCGCGACTGTGTTGAAGAACATCTTGATACATGTTTGGAAGCAGGCCTGAACGTTGAAGGTATCAATGCTGAAGTTGCAGCCGGTCAATGGGAATTCCAGATCTTCGCTAAGGGTGCTCAAAACGCTGGCGACCAAATCTGGGTAGCTCGTTACCTTCTGGAACGTATCGGTGAATCTTATGGTTATGCCATCAACTGGCATCCAAAACCACTGGGCGATACCGACTGGAACGGTTCAGGTATGCACGCTAACTTCTCAAACAGTGACATGCGTGAATCTGGCGACGAGGCCGTATTCACCAAAATCTGTGAGAAATTTAGCGAAAACATCGAACGTCACATCAGCGTTTATGGTGCTGATAATGATCAACGACTAACCGGTGCTCACGAAACACAATCGATCGACCAGTTCAGCTATGGCGTGTCCGATCGTGGTGCTTCGATTCGTATCCCGGTCGGAACGATTGAAGATGGTTGGAAAGGTCGATTGGAAGATCGTCGTCCAGCATCTAATGCAGATCCTTACAAGGTTGCTGCAGCGATCATCAAGACATGTAAAGAAGCATAAGCAACGAGTAATCTCGATGCTGCTCATTTACACTTGAGTAAAACCAATTAGGCGTGGTTGTCCTTGTGATGACCACGCCTTTTTTATTGGTGTAATTGCAATGGTTGGGTACCTGTATAACGCGTCCCGCAATCATCACCGACGGGCGATTCGCAGCTACTTGCGATTAGGTGACGAGTTGCAATTGGGTGACGAGTTGCAACGCGGCGACGACAAACCCTTTACATCAACAGGCTCTCACCACTCATCTCTCCAAGTCGCTCTCGCAAATCGCACACGGTCAGGTTCTTCCAGATACTCATTGACCACGTCATCTGTTACCTCACGCTTGGTGTACAAGGTAACATTTCTCCGCTGACATGCTTCGGTCAATAATCCGCCATGGGCAAGGCTTGTGAATTTCCTCTCGGTCTTACATGCGGCAATCCAATTTGTGAGATGATTGAATTCTGTGATTGTCGTGCTGAATCGCCAACTAAGATTGGCACCTGCATTGGGAATTAGTCGTGGTTTGCCACCCAATTCCGGAATGAATACTCGGCCTGGCGCCCCGATCACCATTGCACCGTTTACAGGAGGTCTGTTAACACCGATGCGATTCAGTGGTAACTCCCACCGTCGTCGTAGCAGTGGATGGTAAATGGAACGGCATTGAGGCTTGCGACATCCATTTCCATGATGCTTGTAGATGAATCGGAGCGCTAATGACAACCGCATCTAACTTGCATTCACGGAACATCTGCCGATAGTCGGTGTAAAGCAATGTCTCAGGAACCTGTTACGATGCAACCGAGAGCCGAGTGGTATCCGGATCGCAAATGGAAACGAGTTGTTCGGCACTACCGAGGCCCAGATGGTTAATCCCGTGCGGGCCAATTCCAATGATCGCGATGCGAAGCGGATTTCTGGGAGCGTCGGATCCGGTGAGTGCGCCGGATACAAGCAGTCCAACTGAGTTGTTCAGAAATGGTTGTCTGGTCAGTTTTAATATTGGCGTGTTTTATCCTCTTGGCCGATGTCGATTATGACTTATCCTTAACAAATAGCCTTAGCAATTGTGCAGTTGCTTTAAGCTGGCTGGTAAACCACGTTTCAATATCAGGACCTACTATTCTTGGCCGATTCACTCAAAGACGTTTTAGTATCTCATCAAATCGAATTGCCCGATCATCAGATCGAACAATTGGAGGAGTACTGCAGGTTACTGTGGTTGTGGAACGAGAAGATTAATCTCACACGTCACACGGACTATGAATTATTTGTTACGCGAGATTTGATCGACACGATTGAATTATCCAAATTGATCGATGAAGGGCAGGAGGTGCTCGATTTTGGAAGCGGCGGCGGAGTGCCAGGAATTCCACTTGCGATACTTAGGGATGACATTGACGTGAGTCTTTGTGAGTCGGTTGGTAAGAAAGCTAAGGCGCTGGCAAATATCATTGGCGATATGAGGCTACCGATTCCGGTAAATCATGCTCGCGTGGAAGATTTACTGGATGATCTGAGATTTGACGTCATTACATGCCGTGCCGTCGGCCCGCTTTGGAAGCTCTGTTTCTGGCTGAATGAGCACTGGCATTCCATCACACAGGTGTTGGCAATCAAAGGGCCAAAGTGGGTGGATGAAAGAGCAGAAGCTCGACATCGCGGGTTAATGAACGGAGTAAATCTAAGAAAGGCTGCAAGTTATCCGATGATCGGAACAGAATCGGAAAGCGTGATTCTCAAAATGTGGCCCGGCTATCGAGATGAGCCCTAAAAGGCAATGGGTCATTGGCGTGATTGCGTCATGCAGCTGCACCCCAACTGCACTAAATATCTAAGAGCCTCGAGGCGACGCACCTTTTGGTCGCGGGAAACTGGAACTCATCTCCGTCCTTAATCGCCGTCCCTAATCGCTAAAACTGTAATATTCGGATGCCTTGCTAGCTACAGCTGATGGGGTTTGGGCATTAGGTCAGTTGTCGATATTTAGACCTTGGCCTAGACTGAAAGATTAACCCACCATCGAAGGCATGGACCTTTGATTTAGAAACCTCAATAGCGGTTCGGCTGCCGTCGATCACATAAAAACAACAGGCAATGTCCGGATATAACTTAACGCACCTAAAACAGCTTGAAGCAGAGAGCATTCATATTATCCGTGAAGTTGCGGCGGAATTTGATAATCCCGTAATGCTCTATTCTGTTGGAAAAGACTCTTCAGTCATGGTCCAACTGGCGATGAAGGCGTTTTATCCCGCGAAGCCCCCTTTTCCATTGATGCATGTGGACACGACATGGAAATTCCGTGAAATGATCCAGTTCCGCGAAGAATATGCACGCAAAGAGCTGGGACTGGAAGTCATCGTCCATATCAATGAAGAAGGCCGAAAGTTAAATATCGACCCTCTTGAACACAGTGGAAAACACACGACGGTGATGAAGACGGAAGGGCTAAAGCAATCGCTCGACCTACATCAATTCGATGCAGCATTTGGCGGAGCACGTCGAGACGAAGAAAAGTCTCGGGCGAAGGAGCGGGTATTTTCGTTCCGAGATCAAAATCATCGATGGGACCCCAAGAATCAGCGACCGGAACTCTGGAATATCTATAACACGCGAGTCAATAAAGGTGAGAGCATCCGGGTATTTCCGTTATCTAACTGGACAGAGCTCGACATTTGGCAATATATCCATTTGGAGAATATCCCGATCGTACCACTGTATTTCTCTGATGAACGACCGGTGGTTTATCGCGACGGCGTGACGATCTTAGTAGATGATGACCGTCTGAAATTACTTCCCGGTGAAGAACCGGAAATGAAACGTGTTCGCTTCCGAACACTTGGTTGCTATCCATTGACCGGTGCAGTGGAATCTGACGCGACCACGCTTCCTGAGATTATTCAGGAAATGTTGCTTGCCACAACGTCGGAACGTCAGGGTCGTGTTATCGACAATGACGACGAAGGCAGCATGGAAGATAAGAAAAAAGAAGGTTACTTCTAAACTCCCTCAGATACTAGATAAGACGCTAACGGCAGCTTAGCAATATGAGCCATCAATCAGATTTAATTGCAACAGACATCGATGCCTATCTGGCACAGCATGAGCGCAAGGAACTGCTGCGCTTTATCACTTGTGGAAGTGTAGATGATGGGAAGAGCACGCTAATCGGGCGGTTGCTATACGATTCAAAGATGATCTACGAAGATCAACTCGCAGCCCTTGAGCGTGACTCCGTTACACACGGAACAACCGGTGGTGGTTTTGATCCGGCGCTCCTGACAGACGGATTGCGTGCTGAACGGGAGCAGGGCATTACGATCGATGTCGCATACCGTTATTTTTCAACGGCCAAGCGAAAATTCATTATTGCTGATACACCGGGGCATGAACAATACACTCGAAATATGGCGACCGGTGCCAGTTCTGCTGATCTGGCGATCATTCTGGTGGATGCCCGTCACGGTGTTCTGACTCAGACGAAGCGTCATAGCTTTATTGTCTCATTGCTCGGTATCAAGCATGTGCTTGTCGCTATTAACAAAATGGATCTCGTTGAATACAGCGAAGAACGATTTAATGAGATACGCCAGGAGTACATGGATTTCTCGGCGCGATTGGATATCCCGGATCTGCATTTCATTCCGATTTCAGCATTACTTGGCGATAACGTTGTTGATCACAGCGAAAACATGACGTGGTACGACGGTTCCACGCTAATGAATTTCCTGGAGTCAGTGTATATCGGTTCAGATCGAAACTTTCAGGACTTCCGACTACCTGTTCAATTCGTGAATCGACCGCATCTGGATTTCAGAGGATTCTGTGGCACGATTGCTTCGGGAATCGTCCGTAAGGGCGACGAAGTAATGGTCATGCCGTCCGGAAAGACCAGCAAGGTGAAATCCATCGTCACGTTTGACGGCGAAATAGACGAAGCATTTCCACCGCTGAGTATAACGCTTACGCTCGAAGATGAAATCGACTGTAGCCGTGGAGACATGATTGTCCGCCCTGGCAACACTCCTCAATCGAAAAAGCAGGTGGGAGCGATGGTCGTCTGGATGAGTGACGAGCCCATGGTTCCCGGTAAAGAGTACCTGTTCAAGCAAGGTACCAAGATGGTTACCGGCAATATCGACACATTGCGATACCAAGTCGATGTAAACACGCTTCATCGAGTGGACGCACCAACGCTGGGCCTGAATGAAATCGGTCGTTGTAACTTGTCTTTGAGTGAATCACTCTGTTTTGATAGCTACAAGAAAAACCGCGGCACCGGTGCGTTTATCATTATCGATCGGATCACAAATGTAACCGTAGCTGCCGGAATGATCATCGATCGCACTTCAGGTGATTCCCAGGTGGACTTATGGGAAAGCGACGAAGAGTCATCCGACGGCGAGCAGTTTAGCACGGTAGACGCGGACCAACGCAAAGCCAGATTCGGACAAAACCCTGCTACCGTCCTGCTCACCGGTTTAACCGGCAGTGGTAAGACGACGATCGCACAGGCGCTTGAACGTCGGCTATTTGATCAGGGTCGTGCCTGTACCGTTCTTGACGGTGTACAAATGCGTCGGGGACTTTGTAAAGATCTCGGATTCACGGCAGCCGAGCGATCAGAGAATCTAAGACGAAGTGCTGAGGTGGCTAAGCTAATTAACAACGCTGGCTTAATTTGTATCTGTGCGTTTGTTGCACCGAGTGAAGAAGTCAGGCAAAAGGTTGCTGCTAATATCGGTGAAGACCGATTCTTTGTCGTACATCTAAATGCTCCGATCGAAGTATGCCGCGAGCGGGATGAAGAAGGTTTTTACGACAAAGCTGACAGTGGGGAGATTTCTGACTTCCCAGGTGTATCAAGCCCGTATGACGTACCCGAATCACCGGCACTGGTGATTGATACCAGTGAGCATTCAGTGAGCGAGTGTGTCGATCAAATCGTACAATTGCTCGAAGACAACGCCGTATTGTCGTAGGTGATGACGACCGATCGATTCTTGCTTGCTACACGTCGTAGTACATGCAGAATTCATATGGATGCGGTCGCAACCTCAGTGCATCGACTTCATTTGTTCGCTTATAGTCGATCCAGGTCGAAATCAGCGATTCATCCATGACGCCACCGCGAAGTAGGAACTCATGATCCTGTTCGAGTGCATCAAGTGCGTCCCCTAGTGAAGCAGGGGTGCTGGGAATGGCAGCGAGTGTCTCGTCATCAAGCTCGTAGATGTCGCAATCCAGAGGCTCACCAGGGCTGATCTTGTTTTGTATACCGTCAATCGTGGCCATGAGTAGTGCCGTAAACGCCAAGTAAGGATTGCAGCTTGGGTCCGGACAGCGAAACTCCACACGCTTAGCTTTTGGGTTGTTGCTGTACATAGGAATTCGGCATGCGGCTGATCGATTCCGCTGTGAATACGCGAGGTTCACTGGTGCTTCATATCCGGGAACGAGTCGCTTGTAGCTGTTGGTCGTTGGATTCGTAAAGGCGAGCAAGGCTGGCGCGTGTTTGAGGATACCGCCGATTGCGTGCAGTGCGGTTTCACTGAGCCCTGCATATCCACTCCCGGCGAAGATCGGATCGTCGTTTTGCCAAAGAGAAATATGGGTATGCATGCCACTGCCGTTATCCCCAAAAATGGGCTTGGGCATAAACGTGACTGTTTTCCCAGCTTGGGCTGCAACGTTTTTCACGATGTATTTGTAGATCATCATCTGATCTGCCATCGTGAGCATGTCCTGATATTTCAGATCAATTTCGGCCTGCCCAGCCGTTCCCACTTCGTGGTGTTGGCATTCCACATCCAGACCTGCCTTGATCAACGTCCGCATCATTTGATTGCGAAGATCCATGTGATGATCTGTGGGAGGCACGGGGAAATAACCTTGCTTATGCCGCACTTTGTGTCCAAGGTTGGGTGCTTCTTCCCGGCCACGATTCCATTCGCCTTCAACGCTGTCCAGGTGATAAAAGCCTTGATTGGCTGTTTGATCAAAGGCGACATCATCGAGAATGAAGAATTCAGCTTCAGGACCAAAATAGGCCTGATCCGCAACGCCACTGTGCTTTAAGTAGTTGATCGCACGCATCGTAATGGTGCGTGGATCTTTTGCATATTCTTCTCCAGTAATTGGATCCTGAATATTGCAGATCAGGTTGAGTGTGGGAAGTTCGGTGAATGGGTCAACAAACGCGGTATCCGCCTGAGGCAGAATCAGCATGTCACTTTCATTGATCGACTGCCATCCGCGAATGCTCGATCCGTCAAAACCAAGTCCGGATTCAAAAACGTCTTCAGTTAGATGCTTTACCGGTATGGTCGTATGATGCCACGTTCCCGGTAGATCCGTGAATCGTAGATCTACCGCCTTGATGTCATGCTCGCGGCATAATGTAAGGACTTCAGTAGGTGTCACGGCGGATTACCTCCGGGCGGAATAGGGTCAACAGTCACGTAATTCAGTTAGCTGCGTTCGACGCGTGCCTTTAACTTTGCAACGGCGTCCTGGAATTCAGCTCGAAGTTCATTGAATTTATCAACACACTTTTCACCATCTGCTTTGACATAATCCATGATGATGTCTTCTGTGGCGATAAACTCGTCGGCGATGTCAGCAACTTCTTCAACGATGTCCCGTGGGATGTTCGTAACACCGTTTGCGTCGCCGTGCAGCAGGTCACCGTTGTTCACCATTAATCCGCCCACACGAACAGGCAGTCCCAGATGCAACATATGACAATAACCATGCGAGACGATCGTGTTTCCTGTGAATACCGGATAACCAAGTGCTTTAACCTGTTCCAGATCACGACCACCACCATTGGTGATGAGACCGGCTGATCCGTAGGCCTGATACGTGGAGCACATCACTTCTCCAAATACAGCGGAAACGGCAGGATCATCCAGATCCTGAAATACGACGACCGGTGGCCCGGGAAGTTCCTTAAAGGCGGCTAGTTGTGCGCCGATGCTGCCATATGCATCTCCACCAACCGGTGGTGCATCACTTCTAAAGCATGCTGTGCTGGCGTAGCCAACCATCGGCTTGAAATCTGGAAAATTCGACTTAATTCGTCCGTCCATATAACCAGTGTTGCGGGGACGCACGTTGAAAAGTTCAATGATATTGCAAATCGTCGGGGAGTCGAACTCGGCCAGTTTATCCAATGTTGCTTGGGTGATCGCCATGGGTAGATAACTTCCTTTCACCAATTAATTCTTCGTTTGTACGAGATTACCAAACTATTCAGGTGTGTGGAATTACCGTGACCGGTTTTCATTCAGACTTATGACATGGGGCGTTCTCGCTGAGGTAACATGAAACAGTCCAGCCATGAAAAAACCTCACAGGTACTTGCACAATGATTATGAGAATTCCAAGCCTAATGCTCTTGCTTGCCGTCGCATTTGCGGCAAGCGAGGCATCTGCAGCAGACATCATCGAGACGTTAGCAGGCACGGGTCAGCCTGAAAATAATGGAAACAGTGGCATCGGTACTGAGGTCAACGTTAAGGATCCATTCGGTGTTGAAATTGGTCCCAAGGGCGGACTGTATATCACCGAGGTTGGCAATCATCGAGTTATGCGTCTGAATCTGTTTACTGGCAAGTTGGTCACGGTTGCGGGTACTGGCAAGAAAGGCTACAGCGGCGATGGTGGTGCCGCAACAGACGCTCAATTGAACGAGCCATATGAAGTGCGATTTGATGCTGCGGGGAACATGTACTTCGTTGAAATGCAGAATCAATTGGTTCGCCGTGTCGATGCGAAGACTGGCATAATCACGACGGTCGCCGGCACCGGTAAAAAGGGATTCAGTGGCGATGGTGGCCCTGCCACCGAAGCGACGTTCAGTTCGCCTCACAGTATCGATCTGGACGAATCGGGAAATATTTACATCGCTGATATTGGTAATCATCGGATTCGGATGGTGCATGCCGAAACAGGAGTCGTTAACACGATTGCCGGTAGCGACGGACGGAGCCTGCCTAAAGATGGTCAAAAAGCCGCAGGCAACAGCGTGCTTGGCCCGCGTGCGTTGTTTTATCAGGACTCGGAATTATGGGTGGCACTGCGTGAAGGGCACAGCGTCTTCAAACTGGACCTGAATGCCGGTACCTGGCACCACATAGCAGGTAGCGGAAAAAAAGGATTCAGTGGTGACGGTGGTGATCCGCTCGAAGCGACATTTAACGGCCCCAAAGGCATCGCCGTCGGTCCCAAAGGAAATATATATATCGTGGACACAGAGAATCAGGCTATTCGCAAGATTGACCTGAAGAATGATGTCATCACCACGATTGCAGGGCAGGGCCCTGAGCATCGCGGTGGTGCCGGTGATGGTGGACCTGCCACCGAATCGGAAATGGATCGTCCGCACGGGATTTGTATTGACGCCTACGGTGGCGTATATATTGGAGATACGCTGAATCATCGCGTGCGGCGTGTTCGAGCAAACAGACGATAACAATCGCGTGATTCTACTGAATCAATGAACTGGAGATATAGAGACATGAATCGCAGACAACTATTTACCGCCGTACTGGTCCCCGCCGTATTGGTTGCCAGTTTTTGCAGCTTACCTGCACAGGCTCAGGCAGAAGATGCAAAGTCTTTTCGTGTCGGTATGATCGGCCTCGATACATCGCATTCGATCGCTTTTACCAAGCTGCTCAATGATGAGGGTGCGCCACCAGAGTTAAGCAATTGCAAAGTTACAGTGGCTTACCCATGGGGCAGTCGTGATATCGAATCCAGCGCAAGTCGTATTCCTGCATATACCGAGCAGGTAAAGGAAATGGGAGTACGGATTGTCGATTCCATCGATGCACTGCTCAAGGAAGTGGACGTAGTTTTGCTTGAAACGAATGATGGTCGCCCGCACCTTGAACAAGCGCTGCAAGTCATCAATGCTGGCAAACCACTGTTTATTGACAAGCCCGTAGCCGGATCCTTGGCTGATGCCGTTGCGATTTATAAAGCAGCAGCGGAGAACAATGTCCCAATCTTTTCTTCATCGTCGCTTCGTTATTCCAAAGGTGCACAGGAAGTCCGAGGCGGTTCGATTGGTAAAGTTCACGCGTGTTTTAGTTACAGCCCGTGTCATCTGGAAAAGACACATCCCGACTTGTTCTGGTACGGAATCCACGGCGTGGAAGCATTGTTTACGGCGTTGGGAGCTGGTTGTGAATCCGTTGTTCGAAGCAGTACGGAAGATTCTGAAATAGTGACAGGGACATGGTCCGACGGCAGAGTAGGAACATTTCAGGGAATCCGAAACTACAAAGGCGGATATGGTGGTACCGTGTTTGGCGAAAAAGGTACAGTTGAACTTGGCCCGTATCAGGGATACGGCCCGCTGGTTGTCGATATCGTGAAATTCTTTAGAAGTGGTAAGACTCCGGTTGCGGCTGAAGAGACGATTCAAATCTATGCATTCATGGAAGCTGCAGATGAAAGCAAACGACAGGGTGGACTTCCGGTGAAAATAGCCGATGTAATGAATAAGGCAGCAAAGGAAGCAGCAGCCAAACTGAAAAAGTAGAGTCTTGTTTAAAGGAAAACCCAAGTGGAATGGATGATCATCACAATTCTTCTTGGGTTGGCTCTGTTTCCCGTTCTAGTTGAATCACGCCGATTGGCAGTGCTTCGATCAATGGCTCTCTCAACGCTTCTCTTTGTGAGTGGCATTGCGGGAATTGCAACCATTGCAATTTTCAATATGTCCCAACCGGATTTGCACGAAAGCACTGTTGTAAATCGTCCGACGCGTGTGAAGAAAGATGGTTACGGTCGCAGCAAACGATGTCAATCATGTCATCAGTCACAACATCACAGTTGGAGCCGCTCGTACCACAGTACGATGACTCAAGTTGCTGATGAAGCGAAGATCCTCGGCAATTTTGACCAGACGCTACAAATCGGTGATCAGCGATTCATTTTGTCGCATGATGACGATGGGTATTGGGTTGAGCTAAAGGTGCAGGTTGCCAATGGTTTCTCGCCACTTTACGACAAGTGCAAAATCGTGATGACGACGGGGTCTCATCACTTTCAGTTGTACTGGTATACCTACCCTGCACAAATACAGCCACTGGGCCCAAAGAAAATGCTTGGATTGCTTCCATTTGCATACAGCATTGAAGAAGAGAAGTGGATACCGCGAAGTGCGACGTTCCTGGGGCCACGGCATCACGTAGGTAATCAGGAAATCAGTAGATGGAATAACTCATGCATTCGGTGTCACACGACACATCCTCGGCCGCATGTTGACGGTGTAAAGGTCGAATCGGAAGCGTCCGACTTTGGCATTTCCTGTGAAGCGTGTCATGGACCTGGTGATGCCCATATTGAACGATTTAAAAACCCTCTCACGCGATATGAAGCTCATGCAGATAGCGAGAATTTAGTTGATGACATTGTAAATCCCGCAAAGGTAGAGGATCACCGTCGGCAGACCCAGATTTGCGGATTCTGTCATAGCATGTATTCGCTCACAGGGCAGGAACATCACACACGGTTTCAGAAACACGGCACGCAGTATCGACCAGGTGATGATCTCACAAAGTTCCGTCACCTGATACGTAAGACCGATGAAGATCATCCCATCACACAGGCGATCTTGCAACTCGACCCGACGTTCTTGGAACAGGCATTCTGGCCCGATGGAATGGTTCGGGTTACTGGCAGGGAATACACCGATTTGTTGGAGTCAGCTTGCCACACTCGCGGCGAATTGACCTGCATGAGTTGTCACAGTATGCATCACAGCAACGATGCTACGTCAAATGATGGTGCACCATTGGAGGTCTGGAGAAACGACCAACTGCGCCCCGAATTAAAAGGCGATATGGCATGCTTGAAATGTCATGAGCAATTCAATCAAGAATCAAAACTTCAGAGGCACACGCATCATTCGGCTGCGAGTTCCGGGTCGCGTTGTTACAACTGTCATATGCCCCATACAACGTACGGTCTGCTCGGCGCTGTGCGTAGCCATCAGATTACGTCGCCGAGAATTCAAGTGACCGTGGAAACGGGCAGATTAAACGCATGCAATTTGTGCCACTTGGATAAGACTCTTGGTTGGGCGGCTGAGTATTTGACGAAGTGGTACGACCATGGCACGGTTGATATTCCCGAAGAATACGTTGGCGTGTCGGCTGTTGTAAAACAGGTGTTGAGTGGAGACGCTGCACAACGAGCCATTGCAGCCTGGGCCATGGGATGGTCGTCTGCGCATGACGTGTCCGAGTCTGATTGGATTCCTATGATATTGAAGGAACTGCTCGAGGACCCTTACGAAGCTCTTCAAATTATTGCGATCAAGTCGCTTAGGAATATTCCCGCAACCGCAGGCGTGTCCTTTGATGTCCTGAGCGCTGGTGCATCGCTTGAGGAGGTAACCGTTATCGCAAGCAAGATGTGGAAACAAAGTGCGCAGGTGCAAGAATCTAATCGTGCTATTTTGACAAACCCCGACGGCAGTTTTTCAACGGATGGGCTGAGGATGCTCCTGAAGCTACGGGATGAACGACGGATAATTCTTGCTGAGTGATTTTAAAGAATTCCACGAACGTAAGTCGGAAAGAGACGACGAAAATTGAAATGAATGCATCAAACGTGAATCCGGTTTGCCGCCGACACATTGTTTTTGGCTGGTGGTGTCTCGCAGTATTCATGTCACTGGGTGTTGCGCTTGAGTGCTTACATGCACTTGAAGTCTCGGAGTATTTGACCAACGAAACACGAAGGATGATGTGGCGGCTTGCACATGCTCACGGTACGCTGCTCGGCTTGTTAAATATTGCTTTTGCATTGAGTGCCGATAGGATCAATCAAGCAAAATCGAGCCTGGCATCACGGTTGCTATTGATCGGTACGGTTCTGTTGCCAGGTGGATTCTTTGCTGGCGGAGTCACGACTTATGCAAGTGACCCAGGCCCTGGTGTATGGTTGGTACCGATTGGTGCGGTTGCGGCATTAGCTGCGGTCGTGATAACGGCTCTTGCGGTAGGCAAACGCTCTAGCGATTCTTGACTAAGCAATTAAGTCGTGAATCGTCGTCTGAGCTACGGGATCGATTATGCCGCGTTCGGTGATGATCGCAGTGATTAATTCCGCTGGGGTTACATCAAAAGCCGGATTGTAGACGCTCACACCATCCGGTGCGGTTTGACGACCCATACCATTTGTGACTTCAACCGGGTCACGTTGTTCAATAGGAATCTTGCTGCCGGATTCCAATTCGAGGTCAAACGTGTTAGACGGTGCGGCAACGTAGAACGGTATGCCATGATGGCGTGCCAGCACAGCCAGCCCATAGGTACCAATCTTATTAGCCGTGTCACCATTTGCCGCAATTCTATCGGCGCCAGTGATAACGGCCTGAATATAACCCTGGCTCATTACGTGAGCGGCCATGTTGTCGCATATGAGCTTTGTCGGCACACCGTGCTGCATGAGTTCCCACGCTGTAAGCCTGGAGCCCTGGAGCAAGGGTCGTGTCTCGTCCACATATACGGTAAAGGCACTGCCGAGATCATGAGCGGTAAACAAAACTGATAAAGCCGTTCCATATTCACTAGTAGCAAGGCCACCTGCATTGCAATGTGTAATGACCCCAGTGGCGGACTGAATCAGCGGTGCACCATGTTTTCCGATTGCGTGACACATCTGGCGGTCATCGTCATGAATGCGTTTTGCCATGGACAGTAATGCCTCACGGCATGCTGTTGTATCATCCTCAAATTGATTGGCAGTTGTCGTCATCTGGTCCAGTGCCCAGAATAGGTTGACCGCCGTAGGACGACTCGTGGCGAGATACTCAGCAGCTTGTTGGACTCTATTTCGCAATTCGTCCACAGAAGTTGTGGCTGCGTTTAGATCGCGTATAGCGACACAGATGCCGTAAGCAGCGGCGATGCCGATAGCAGGAGCGCCTCGGACTTTGAGTTGTTTTATTGCCTGCCAAACGTTTTCCACGGTCTGGCACGAGGTGGTCACCAATTCGGTGGGTAACCGGGTTTGATCGATCAGATCAAGATGACCGGCCTCATTACCAATCCATGAAAGTGTCTCAGCAGTGGGCACTACAGTTGTTCCTGAAGTGCAGCATTCTTGGCAGCAATCTTTTCGACTAGTGCGTTCTTGAATTCAGCAAGTTTTGCACGCAGCCCTTCATCAGCGGTTGCCAGAATCTGTACAGCGAATAATCCAGAGTTACGTGGTCCGCCCATACCAACGGCCATGCATGCTACAGGTACATCGCCGGGCATTTGAACCACCGACAGCAGGGAGTCCATACCACCGAGATCAGCGGTTGGAACCGGCAATCCAATGACAGGGAGTGTTGTATGAGCTGCAACAACGCCAGCAAGATGGGCAGCGCCACCGGCAGCGGCGATGATGACCTCAAGTCCACGTTCGCGAGCGGTTGTCGTATATTCCATTACGACTTCGGGCGTGCGGTGGGCACTCATTACGTTTACTTCATAAGGAACGCCGAATTCTTCAAGTGCAGCAGCAGCTTTTTTGATTTTCGGCCAGTCGCTATCGCTTCCCATCACAATGCCGACGCGGGGTGTAGCTTGATCGTTCATGATTTACCTTCCATGTATTCGTGTAGTGTCGATCTGGCATTTGATTTGGTACCGATCGACCAAATAAGTTGAATTTACTTATAACTCCAGTGAGGAGTTCCCTATAAGATGTCCGAGCTAGCGGATCGAATCAAGCGGGTGCACACCTAGCATGCCTAGATTTCCAGAGGAAATTGGAAAGAATCCGCCTACATGCGTGCGTGAGGTCCGTGCACAGCAACGCTGCATGGTTAGGACGCAATCCCGCACTGGCTGTTACTTGATCTCGTAAGCCTTTTCCGACTTGGCAGTGCCGCCAAAGGAGGCACGGAAGGTATCTGCAACACCTTCGATAGTCTTTTTCGGTCCAGTTAACTTGAGGAAGTAATTCCCCTTGTCCTTAACCATCAACACAACGCCCAGCATTTTGTAGCCAGGTGTGGGAGCTTTCTTACCCTGAATCGGAGGGCCGATTGGCTTGTTATAGATTCCGGTCAAATCAATGATGTAGTAAGGGCCTTGCTTTGATTTGCCTTCGGTGACCTTCGATACACGTCCCTTCGAGCTGAACTGACCTTCCCATCGTTCCAGATTAGCATTGACGCCACCACCACCGCCGCCGAAGAAGTAGATTGCTAGCTCGCCACCTTCTTTGTCCCCGTCTGCAGCTGGCACCATAAGCGTGGCCAGTCGTAGCCGACTGCCCGTTCCCGATTTCCAGTTCTCGGGAACCGTTAGGGTGATGTCCTTTGCTTCGACTTCCTTTGACTTAACTTTGTCGTCTGCTGAGACAGAAGAGGTCACCGAAGTAACGAGTAAGGCAATGATGCAGGTTACAGGGAGAATTTTCATGAGTCGTTCATACCTTCGATTTGAAGTGGTTTGGATGTAGTTACATCTACCATTGATTTGGACGGATGAAACCAGCTTTGTCTACTCCGTAGAGTTAGATTTCACAAAAAAGATAATGATCATCACGAGTGTGATCATAGAAAGTAGCCCGAGCACTAGGGCCATTACTTTATTCCCCTTGTTTCGTTTGTGCTTGTATTGCGGCAGCGTGCGTTTCTCATCTTCGACGAAATTAGCAAATGGGCTGGCGACCGCTTGTGTATCGAATTGTTGAAAGAAAGCATCGTCTTCCAGTGGTGATGCGGTCGCCGGCTGAGCCGCCGCCACGTGCGCTGTCATTGGCTCAGCCGTAACCGGCGCGGTCGTGTCGACTGCCGTAGCTTGAGTTGTGGTAATTGGATCAAATGATACAGCCATCGAATCAAGCGATGGGATCTCATCGGATGTTGACGTGGTGTCCGGTGGCAGCGGTGGATCATCAGAGCCACTTTTGGATGACGATACCTTTGGTGACTGCTCAGCGTGTCTTACCGGATCTCCTTCGTAATAGGAGTTTGGAATGCGGAATCTCGATTCGCACCTGGGACAGATACCGCGTTTGCCTGCCTGACTGACTTTGACATTCAGCTTCTTTTCGCATTTTGGACAGAGAAAGCGGATACCCATGGCTGCAGGTGGATCTCAATGGCGGTGGATGGTTTGTGTATCAGGTAATTATACGGTGGTCAGATGGCAGATGTCATGACTTGATTGAAGGACTGTATTTCATTGCAAGTACGATGGACAGAGGTCAGGACCGGTGATTTAAGGCTGTACGGGCCACGTCTCATCGAGAAACTGCCCGTTTTCGCTAATGAGCTCACCGTCTACAAAAATCTGTCCGCCCTGCCGCAGATCGCACACCATGTCCCAGTGCAGACCTGATTCGTTCTTACCACCAGACTCCGGGTAGGAAGCGCCTACTGCAGCATGAAAAGTGCCGCCGATCTTCTCATCAAACAAGACGTTTTTTGTGTATTTAGTAATGTGGTAATTGGTGCCAATGGCAATTTCACCGAGGATTCGGCCGCCAGCATCCTGATCGAGCATCGACATTAGGAATTCTTCACCACGTGTTGCTGACGCATCTACGACTTTACCATCCTTGAATTCCAGACGAATACCATCTACTTCGCGACCGCCGTGTACGGCCGGGAAACTGTAATTCACGATTCCCTGAGTTGCCGTTTCAATCGGTCCGGTGAACACTTCACCGTCCGGGAAATTCTCACGGCCATCGCAATTGATCCAGGTTCTTCCCTCTACTCCGAGTGTCAAATCTGTACCTTGTGGCGTTACAAATCTTATTTCACTTTTGCCATTTAGGTAGTCAGTTAGTCGCTGTTGGCGGATACTCAGTTCCTTCCATGCTGTGACCGGGTCGTCCAGATGCAATAAACCGGCCTTAAACACAAAGTCTTCATAGTCGCTCAGCGACATCTCAGCATCCTGAGCATTGGAAAGGCATGGGAATTGTGTACCACACCAGCGCAAATCATGACTGGCAGCACGCTTGAGAAACGTATCGAAGTACTTTTTTCTTCCCTGGCTGCGGAGTGCCTGACGTGCCGGATCAATTCCGCTGAGAATCTTTGTGTTTGAACTACCAAACAGCGATATCGAAACGTCAATTTGCTCGATTTCAAATTGCGTGATGGGGTTTTCAAAACGCACTTGTTCGTCGGTACCGTGAGACAGTAGTAATTCTGCACACTCATCAGGTGCCATTTGGATGAATGGATTTCCGCCCGCCGCAAGCACCGTTTCGTATAACTGGACAAGCAGTGGTTCGGTGATGGCTGAACCTGTAAGTCTCACTAGATCGCCTTCTTTAACACCGGTACAGTAGTTCACGACAACATCTGCAAGTTTTTGATAACGTGGATCACGCATTTTCAGCTCTCACTTTTCTTATTTGATCGTATAGCATTATGCCAACGATCGATTTCGCATCTGTAATGGTGTGGTCAATCACCATCTGTAAAGCTTCATCCCAATGGACAACCATGTTTTCGATATCCTCTCCCTCTTCCCTGCAAGGTGCACCTTCGGATAGTCCCGTAGCAATAAACAGGTGCATCCACTCATCGAGAATGCCAGGCGATAGGAGGAATCGATGGATTTGCTCCATGTTGGCCGCACGAAACCCAGTCTCTTCGATCAATTCACGGTACGCGGTATCGATAGGTGGTTCATTCGGTTCAAGCGTCCCAGCGGGGATCTCAACAAGAGCCTGATTCACGCTCACTCGGAAGTTGCGTATCAGGCAGACATGGTCATCATCCACCATAGGTAAAATCGCCACTGCCCCTGGATGACGCACCACCTGGCGTTTCTTACCATCGGGCTTGTCGGGCGAAGCAGGTACTTCAACAACGTTAAACCGAGGTGTTTCCAGCAGTTGTTCTTCTTTGGTCATGAAATAGAAACATAGAAGGGAATGGATATTGAATGCATCACTGTAAGTACAGCCCTTAAGTACAGCCCTTAAGTACAGTAATGTATGGCACGATTATAATGTGGTGCTGACAAGCGTCTATCATGCAACGGTAAAAACCGGAATGAACACCATGGCCAAAGAGCAGACTGACCGCGAAGACATCATGCGAGAGGCGACAGCGCTTACTCGCCGAGTGTCGTTAGAGATAAGCGGTTTTCCGGAGATCGTCATTGTCGGTTTTAGACGTAATTTGGCAATGTCCGTCTTCATTGATCAGGATCCTGTCTATCAGTTTAATTCGGCCGGTGAATTTCGCCGTGGCTATATAGACGGAAAACTGATCAAGGCCGAACACGGCAAGCTGTCATCACTTGATCGGAAACGTCAGGATCATCAGGTCGTTTTGATGCGTCACGACTTTGATGATACTGAACATGAGGAGTTTATTAATCAACTCCACTGTCACCTTGATCAACTTCAGCAGAGTTTGTCTGATGGGAGTTTCCGCTTAAAGGAATGTGTCCCAGCGGGCGATGATGTTGTAACCGAAATAATCTCGGCCCTTAATCTAATCGGGACACCTCTCGTAATTGCCGATCAGCCAAATTGCACATGAGTGAAAGAAATATTCAACTTCCGATGCTTGTGACTGGTGTTGCAGGTGTTGCCGGACTAAACGCATTTCGGCATTTTCATGATCGGTTTCCCGGACAGATAGTTGGCGTTTGTCGCGAAGATCTATGGCCACTTCACGGTAACGGGATCATCGGCTGCGATATTACAAACGGTGATCAACTGAAACGACTCTTTGAAGAGCACGAATTTAAGTCCGTATTGAACTGCGAAGGTACATGTGCACTGAAGTCATGTGAGATGGATCCTCCAATGGCACGGCGAGTAAATGTAGGTGGTGTGCGTAACCTACTCGATGCTATCGGCCAGTCCGATGTCAGAGTGATCCATCTATCGATAGACCTGGTGTTTTCCGGGGATGGTGACGGCGGCTATGTCGAAACCGACGAACCGGATCCGGTAACTGTTTATGGTACGACGATGGTCGAGGCTGAACATGAAATACTATCAAGGCGAAGTGATGTCTTCGTTTTGCGTATTTCACTACCGATGGGAATCAGCTACAGCGGTCATGCCGGTGCCATTGACTGGATTCAGTCACGCTATAAACAAGATAAGCCAGCGACACTGTATTTTGATGAAGTCCGGACTCCACAATACACCGATTGCATGAACGAGCTGTTTGAAGTGCTGTTAACGAATGAAATGTCGGGACTTTATCACGGCGGTGGTCAGACGAAAATGAGCTTGTATGAAATTGCGCAGGTGGTAAACCGTCTTGGCGGCTATAACCCAGACAATCTTCAGGGTTGCCCAAGGATTGAAGCTGGTCCGATGCCGCCACGAGCAGGAAACGTCACGCTCGACACAACGAAGCTTTGCACCGAACTCGGCTATCAGCCGTTTGCACCTTGGCCGTTAAGTGAACAGTGGTTTCCGACGACCAGAGAATGGCATTACGAGCGCACGGAGATGGACGAAGCATTTGGTCACGAATTTCTAGCAAGCGTTTTATATCATCGGCCACGATAAAACCATTGGGGGAATCAGGTGGTTAGATATCAGTCCCACCACCATGTTTCCAGCTCACGCGGTGCACGTTCAGAATTCACACGCACTGCACTAATGGCATCGTAATCGTCCGTTGCTTCCCACTTGCTTGCCAATAGTGGTTGTAGATCCATTTCCACTCCACCGCTAACACCAGCGATTAACATACCGTTTTTCAGTTTGCGATGACCGATAACGGATTCGACTTCTTTGGGTGCATTTGCAAGTGTCAGTTGGTAGCCTTGCGGATGGAGCAGGTACCGCATGTCCCAGCCAACCTTGGATGGCATGCCCTTTGACCGGATGATCATTGCCGCCAGAGATAAATCAAAGACGTTACGTAAGTCAGAGTAAATCGGGTATTTGGTGGCCAGATCGTTGTAGTTTTGCGTAAACATGTGTGCAAACACAGCTGCCGGTCCGCGAGCCTGTCCCGTTTGATTACGGTTTCCCTGTGCATCAAGAAACTCATTCTCGCTCATCAACTTGACGCCTGGT
This sequence comes from Pirellulaceae bacterium, assembly GCA_045566075.1. Lineage (GTDB taxonomy): Bacteria > Planctomycetota > Planctomycetia > Pirellulales > Pirellulaceae > UBA11883. Next base: position 43,229 of record JBJLEE010000011.1, read on the forward strand.
CCCTTGATTCTGAATGCGTCTCCGGTCGGCGTTGCTTCGATGGCGCGGTAATTTGCTGCAAACCACCATCGCAAAACTCCCATGGATTGTTGCTTGCCGCCGTTTCCGGCAAGCTGATCCAAATAGCTGATTACGTTTGGTGTACCCGGTTCAATGCCCATACCGATCAACTTCATGTGATAATCAGCTTCCACGATTACACGAGCCGCGTGGCTACGTGCATCAATGCCATCGACTGAGATGATTTGTCGTCCGAGAGAGCTTCTAAGTCCTTCGAGCCACTGGGCATCTTCCCCCGGCTTTAGCGGTTTTGTTTTACTGGCAGCCAGATACTGCTGAACTCGTTGCAAATTTGGCTTGGTGGGGTCAATGGAACAGCCGAAATGACTGGGCGATTTGGAGTACGCGTTACGCAATACACTGACCAGATCATCAAGTTGTAACGTTGGTTGTTTGGTGCCGACGTTTACATTTCTGCCTTCGGTGTCCCGTTGCCAAGGTCCGGCCGGGCCGGCGATTACAACATCGCCAGTCTCTGGATATACGAGTACGTATTCAATGCGGTAAATGCCCGCCAAATTAAGCATGCTGGCGTCAGGGACTTTTCCTTCTGCTCGCTGCATTTGAAGTGCTCGCTCGAGGCGATTTAGTGAGACCTTTCTTATGGCTGTATCTTTTCGAATGTCCTGACCATCTGCGGAAAAGGTTCCGACCATGTGTTGTTGTCGGAATTGAGCAAGTCCCTGAGCATTACTAAAGTCCACTCGGCTCAATAGACCATTTGTATCTACGTGAACGCCACTGCGGAATTCTTTAATGACTCCGCTTCCGCCGTTGTCTTCCCATGAGTCCGGTGCGATGGTTGTCGTGATCAGGTCAATCAGCGATTGAAAGTCTGCCATCGCTGCTCCACCCTGTCCACCGGGTAACCCGCCACTGAGTCCCGGAAGTGAAGCGGTTGAACCCGATTGAAATCCGGTGCTGCCGGAAAGTCCGGAAAGTGAATGGAAGGACGCTCGCTTATTTCCGGACTTGGCCTGTGCCCCGGCAAGTTGCTGCAGCATCTGATTGCGCAGCTGTGGGTCTTGCTGCTTATTGGCCATGTCACGTGCCGGTGCAAATTCTCCGGCATTTATAAATTGCGTAAACTGCTGTTGCTCAGCATCTTGTGCGGTCACACCCTGCGGTGCTGCAATAGTGAACGTCAGTAACAGTGCTAAAACGCTGCAATAGAATCTGCGGGGCATCATATACCTTTCCATAATCGTTACCCCTCTATTATTCACATGCGAAGGCGAAATATCCAACGCCGGCACCGAAATGATTGCCAACAAGTGACACTTTGCGTCATACCAATTCACGGGTTATACGGCCTACGGTAAGATGCACAGATACATGCGAAGTGCATCCGCAACTTGATTCGATAAACGACTGTTAACACTAAATGCAAACTGACTTTTCAATTGGGCCAAATCCCGCCGGGATCATGTCACTCAATACCCCGGACGGACTGAGGGTAATCACAGCAAATGTTGGGCAAAATATGCCCATTGTGGATTTGGAGTTGGCTGTGCAGGAAGCACTGGCAAACCCCATCGATTTTGTTCCGCTAAGCCAAACGGTTTTTCCCGGAGATACCGTCGCCATTGCAGTTGGACCTGAAGTGCCAGCGACGAATGAATTGGTGATGGCTCTGCTTAAGTGCTTTGAAGATACACAGGTATCTATGGCGGATATTACGGTGGTTGTACCGTACGACGGAGAAACAGCAGGCCGATTGAAGGAAGCAATTGCATCAGAATTCTCGTCTGTCGGGTTTCAGGTCCATGACTCTCACGACGACGAAGCACTTGCATACCTCGCTGCATCAGCGGCGGGTGATCCGATCATGGTAAATAGGACGCTGTATGATGCGGATATCGTGATCCCTGTTACCACGGTTCGACATGACGGGATGCTTGGATACAACGGTGGATTTGACGGTCTGATTCCGGAATATAGTGATGCTGCGACGCAGCTACGAGTTCGCGGTATGATCGCCGCAGTTGGTGAAACGGATGATTCACAGCGCCGCGGAGATATTCGTGAAACGGCCTGGCTTTTAGGTATACAGCTTTCCGTGCGGGTCGTGCCTGATCCAAATGGCGGAGTGGTTTCTATTCTTGCCGGAATGGGTGTACAACTGGATGTTGCAGCCGAGGAAGACTTCAAACAAGCATGTTCCGTTTCTCCAGAGCAAGCTCCACTTGTGATTGCTTCGGTTTCCGGAAGTGCTGGTGCAGATCATTGGCGAAGTTTGGCCAATGCAGCATATGCGGCAAGTCAGTTTGTTCAGGCCAATGGGGTCATTGTCTTGCTGAGTGATCTGAATGAACCGGTCGGACCTGCTACACGGTTTCTTGCTGATTTGGATGATGAATCGGCACGACGACGTGTTATGGAATCTCAGGAGTCAGACCAAATCGCTGCCATGCAGTTGCTAAGGCTCAGAGGGGTTTGCCGTATTTATTTTTGTTGTGGCGGCAGACAAGACGAACTTGAAGAAATTGGAATCGGTTTTGCCGCAGATATTAACGAGATAGAAAATCTCTCTGCAGAATATGACCAGTGTGTGGTGCTACATGGCGCTGACAGAGTGATTCCCGTAATTGCATGATTTAAACCGGATTCGATTAAGGATTAAAGGACGATGGATTCAACAGACAGTAGTCAATCGGTTGGCAGTGTTCAATTTGCTCCGTTTGCTCGCACCATCATTAAGATTACGGGTTCCGACCGAGCGACGTTTCTGCATAACTTCTCGACAAATGACATTGTGAAGATGCAGTCGGGTGATCAATGCGAAGCTTTCATTACCACCGTGCAGGGCAAGACACTTGGTCATGTAGTTGTATATTGCGTGGAGGATGCATTGGTGCTCGTGACAGCAGACGGTCAGCAAGAGACTCTGATCAATCATTTAGACCGTTACATCATTATGGAAGATGTTGAGCTGGAAGATTACAGCGAGCAAGCATCAACGTGGTTGTTATTTGGATCCGGAGCGGATTCTGTGGCCTCTGAAATAGGTGGCGTAGAATTCATGCATCCATATGGGTATTGCGGTGAGACATGCCGACTACTTCTTGGAGATGCCTCGACAGGTGCATCACTTGAAACATCGTGTGCGATCAAAGCGTCCAGTGAACAAATTGAGACTCTTCGCCTGGAAGCCGGCTTTGTTGAATTTGGAGTCGATGTGACCGAGGCGAATCTTCCGCAGGAAGTGGCCAGAGATGCAATGGCGATTAGTTTTACCAAAGGTTGCTATCTCGGTCAGGAGACAGTCGCCCGAATCGATGCACTTGGTCACGTGAACTGGTTGATGCGGACGTTAACCGGCACTGGACTTGCATCTCTCGGCGCCGGCGATGAAATCGCTGGAGATGATGGGAAGACACTTGCCAGACTGACATCGTGCGGAAACGCATCTGATCCGGACCAAAGAATAGCGCTTGGATATGTTCACAAGGACTTCGTTGAATCAGGTACAGCAATCGCAAACGGCATTCAGATAGCCTGAAGTTGACATGCCGTTGAATTGATTGCTCTTCTCGATCAAAGCCGTTTACCTGTATACTCCGGTTCGCAGCAGTTGCTCGCAGACTCCAATTGCAACAACTCTTAACTCCAAAGCGGGAAATTGTCGCCATTGTGCAGTAAGCACAGTGAACCCATCGCATTTATTCACCATGGAAGGTGAGTCCGCATGGATTTCCGCGTACGCCGAGTCGTTGCTGCGTTTGTAGCGGCCGCCATTTGCTTTGTGGCGGCGAATGATATTGCAGCACCGCTAAGTGCAGATGATCCCAAAACAGAGTCCGAAGCTGCTCACGCAGAGCCGCCGCAACAGGCACTCATCACGCGACTCAAGTGGATGCAGTTCTTTGTGGTAAATGGCCACCTTGAACCACGCTATATCCGCCGCAGCCAAAATCGCAGTGTCACGATCAATCATCACGAGAGTGATAGCCAGGAGCATGCGGCCATTCGCATGAGCGGTGCCAATCTGAGAATCACGTATCAACTGTCAACGCCAAACTATGGAACAAACGTAGAGTATGTACATCCAAACCACGTGACGATAATCCACACTCAGCATAGTGATGACGAAGTAGTGACTGTCCTTTCTCAATCATCAGACAACTCGCTGGTTGTGAAGCAGGGGGATGAGAGTTGGGAGTCGGACCATTTATGGTTGCTCTTATTGTCCGTTCCTCGCGATGTGCGTAACACGGTAGTTGATCTGGTGACTTTCCTGACGCCTAATAGCCAGGTGCAACGCAAGTCAGAACAAATTGAAGCAGAATTAGTTCGCGTTGCGACGAGCGACAATGAACGGATTGATATTGCGGTCATAAACCAACTGGTAGAACAGCTTCGCAGTAAGTCGTTCGTTGAGCGTCAGTTGGCTGATGCAGAGCTTCGTAAAATGGGAAACCAGATTAGTGGGTACCTTGCTGAGCTCGACCAGCAAAGGCTCTCGGCGGAACAGCGACTGAGGATCCGTCGTATCTGCCAGACCAGTACACCAAGGATCATGGATTCATCAAGGCTGGTGATTTCATGGCTAAAAAATGCACCAAGTACATGGTTTGCACTGTCTCAGCATCCAGATCGCGATGTCCGCGTCGCAGCATCCACGCGACTTAACCTGATGTTCAATCTGGACATCAAGATCAATCCGGATGCCAGTCCGTCGAACAGGAAAGTCCAGATTGCGGACTTTAAAACTGCCAGCAAACTACGTTAAGGGCATGATCCCGGGAGTCGTGAATTGGACTCTCTGTGTCAAATTACTTCAGTTGGTCAGCAAGTTTTTTGACAAACTCGGTCACTTCATCCAGATGACGGGTCACTTTTTCCAAGTGCTCACCTAGCTCATCGATGCGACGATGGGCGTCATGGATCGCGTCGTGCATCGCTTCGACATGCTCTTGATGCTCTTGATGATTGTCATGGTCGTGTCCGTGGTGTTCGTCGTGATGATCATCATTGCCGTGATCATCATGACCGTGATCATCATCGTGTTCACGATGTTCGTCGTGACGCCCATCATGATCATCGATTCTTGCAAGCACGTTGCGTTTGAGTGCTTCTGCGTAGTCATGCAGGCCGGCAGCATGGAGATGCTCAACGGCCTGTACGACATGTTCGATTTGCTCACGGCTTGGATGACCTTCACGTTCACCATCACGTTCATTTTCATGTTCATGAGCGTGATGGAATTCTTCTTTCATTTGTCGCATATGATTTGCGAGGTCTTCGATATGAGCTTCGATTTCACGCAATTCGTCTTCGTTACCATCTCGCAGAATGTTCTCTCGGACTTCATGTAACTCTTCGAGTTTCGATCCCATCTCGTGCATTCGTCTTTCAAATGCCTCGAGGTGAGCACGGTCATCGCGATCATGGTCGTGCTCTGCGTGGCGTTGCTCTTCTTGTGATTCGCGGTAGTGATGCACAAGTTCTTCGATATGGTTTGCAACCTTTCGGGCTTCTTCTTCCTGGCCATCTGCAATCAGATCATCGTGTTTATGCTTGAGTTCGATGATTTGTCGCTCGATGTCATTACCATCGTTGTGTTCACGACGTTCGTTATGCTCTCGCTCCTGTTGCTGCAGGTAGATCTCAACACGGCGAATTCGCTGTCCAATTCCACGGGCGGCATCTTCTTTACCAGCCTCAATAAGATCTTCGTACCGTTGGCGAAGTCCGTGTAATTCACGTTCGGCTCTTTCTGCCCCGGAAACTTCACGGTGATCCTCTTCACGATGTTCACGTTCTTCGTGCTGATGCTCTTCATGTTCTTCATGCTCTCTTAGAATGTGAACAAGTTCTTCGATCTTTTGAGCTACTTCGTGTGCTCCGTCTTCCTTGCCAGCTTCACGCAACTCGTTGTAGAGTCGCTCGAGTCGACCAATTTCATGACGAATCTCGTCAAGTTCGTTCACTTCTGCATGGTGTTCTTCTTCATGTTCTTCATGCTCACCGTCGTGGTCATGATCTGCATGATCAGCATGGTCGCGATCCTCTGCGAGTTCTTCTAAGACATGGGTGTATTCTTCGATTTCATTTGCAACGCGACGCGCTGCATCTTCATTGCCAGTTTCTTCCAGTTCGTTTAGCTCACGCTTGAGTTGATATACTTTGCGAATAATCTCCTTGCGCTTTGCATTGATTTCATCAAGGCGTGCATTTTCATCCTGGCGCTGTTCAACGCGTTGTTCTTCAGCGTCATCGCCGATTAAGAGTTCGGGAATCACGAAGATTCCTGTAAGTAGGATGAGAGTCGCTAGTGGTACGAAGATTCTGGCATTCATTTTATTACCCGCTGTGAGTGCATTAGAGAGGACTAGTGTCCACGATTGATGATGACTTATCTACGGTCGTGACTCGTGTGCGGTTTAGTGTGTCCGTTGCACGGTGAAATGTCTAGAGGCCGATGCGTCTAAGCACGGTAATTCTCATGGCATTCGGAGCAGGATTGTCGAATAGCACCGACGGCCTTGCTTGCAGCGTCCTGGTTGTTGAGTTTTACCGCATCTGCGATTTCACGAGCGGCATCCCGCATCTGCTTGGCGAATCCTTCATAAAAATCATCACCGGCATCCTCAAGTCCTTCCTTGCAAAGTAACTCAGAGAGAGCCGCAACGAGTTCTGCTTCGTGCAAGACCTCATCGATATTTGCTTCGAATTCAGATGCATCTGATGTGTATGGCGCGAGTATTTCATCGACGCTCATCTCCAGACGTTGCATAAGCGGTGCACGGTCGACGACGTTTCCCCATGAAAAGTCCACGTCAGTAATCTGACCCTGGATTCCGTTTCCACCGACTAAATCACCGAGGTCCGCTTTGCGGAGCTTTGCTTCATTAAAGGCCTGCTGCGATCCGACCTTGCAGTTGGCTGCTACTTTGGCGAATAGGTCACGAGATAGCACAGCGTCCTCTTTCCAACGGACATCCTCCTGATCGTATTCAGCGATGATGCCAAACAAGGCAGCAACCATTGAAAAGTGAAGGCGAGCTTTGCCGTAGCCACCACCTTGAAACTGCGATGGCGTGTTTACCGTTGTATCTACTTTTAGCTTGAGAGATTTAATTTCATCTTCGAGTGTTGTGGAGGTGATGAGCTTGGACCAGTCAAAGGTTGCTGACTGAGTTGGTGAACCCTCATCCGTTGGACTAACATCTGTTCCGCCGTTATTGACGACGCGTGTGCCAAGAATTCGTTCGCCTTGTAATTGACTGAACACATCGTCAAAGAAGATGTTTTCGAAGTCCTGCTCCTTAAACTTGGGTAATCGTACCCGACGGACTTTCTTGGCTTCGCTCTTTTCGTTGTCCTGTGCAACCAACGAAATCCCGGTCGCAGTTAACGCGAACGTAGCAATCAGTATCATTGCAATGCGTGTGTGAGTTTTCATGGGACCGTGTTGCCTGTAAATATGAGACGAATGGGAATTGCACTACACTTGATTATTGAAACAGACTGGCACGCTGACAAGCTAGAATGAGATTCTATGGCATCGAAATTTGAACATGAGCACAAGCAAGCTGACTCTGAGAGGGAGTCGGCCAGCCGTCAGGAAATAACAAGCCGCAGAGAGTTTCTATCCGGCGGCGGCTTGTTGGCAGGCAGGAATCCTGCCGATGCGAGTGATGCGAATGACTTAAAGCAATCCTATTTGCTCCATCTCACGCGAAGTGCGATGGCCTGTGACTTTGAAGTCTATTTCAATGCCGGTCAATACGAGCAGGCTGCCGAATCAGCAATGGAAGCCCTTGATTTGGTGGAATTGCTTGAAGATCAAATGACGGTGTATCGACACCACAGTCAGCTTTCGGTGCTCAATCGACTGTGCGCCATTGAACCGCAATTGGTCGAAGCCCG
>JBJLEE010000012.1:0-190446 GCA_045566075.1 Pirellulaceae bacterium
CTTCCGTGAAGACCTCATGTTCCGTATTAATGCCTTTGAGTTGGAAATACCTCCTCTTAGAGATCGAATTAGTGATCTCGGCCAGTTAATTGATCATCTCGTATCACGGAAAACCGGGCTCGTTTCTTCGTCTGACACTATCAACGAAGAGGCACTTGCTGCCTTGTCCCAACACGACTGGCCCGGAAATGTCCGTGAATTGGCCAACGTCATTGAGCACGCCTTGATATTGTGCGATGGACAGACGATAGACTTATCTCATTTGCCACCACGTTTTCACAAAACCGTAGACTCCAAGACACCACCGCCAGTAAATCAGGCCGTTACGTTGCGTGACATGGAATTAGTTGCGATTCACGCTGCACTGGATCGGCATGAGGGGAATAAGACCACTGCCGCTGCGGAGCTGGGAATTAGCCTTAAGACTCTCTACAACAAACTGAATCAGGAAACTCGTGCCAACAAATCAGCCTGAGCAACGTCGTTACTTAATGAAACTACGTCCCTACGCGCAACTACATCCATCCGGCACTTGTCTCGACTGTTTTCTAACCGGATAATAAATCCCTGTGCTGAATACGAGGCCAGATAACGTTCCGGCTACAGTACCAACGGCGGTAATCCTGATTCCTCCTATTGATTACTTTTCTTAACTCTTTTCGTTTAGGAAACCCTGACATGAAACGATCACTTCAATCATGTTTGCTTTGTTTAGTGCTCTGCACCACGTTTTCGCTCATCGGCTGTGGGGGTGAAGAAGATAATGCAACCACTGGTGGTGATGAAATGTTCGTCGGTGCCGATGAATTGCAAGAAGAGGGAGAGCCATCCGCTGATCCAGAAAACAGTGAAGAAGGGAACGCTGAACCGATGGGAGATGATTCGACGGATTCAGAATTAACGGCCGATCCAGTTGCTGGAATCACCAAGGATTCGTTTGGTGAAACGGCTGATGGTGAAGCAGTAGACATTTACACATTGACCAACGAGAGCGGTCTGGTCGTAAAGATGATTACCTACGGTGCTATCGTTGTCTCTGTAGAAACACCTGATCGCGAAGGGAATCTTGGGAATATCAATGTTGGCTTTTTTTATTCCATGGAAGGATACCTTGGTGGCCACCCATATTTTGGTTCCACCGTTGGACGATTCTGTAACCGAATTGCCAATGCAACGTTTTCACTTGATGGTGAAGAGTACACACTTGCTGCCAATAACGACCCAAACCATCTACACGGCGGCGAGAAGGGCTTTGACAAACAGCTGTGGGATGCTGAGCCAGTGAGTGGTGATGACTTTGTTGGAATCAAGTTCAGCCGACTGAGTGCCGATGGCGAAGAAGGATACCCTGGAAATCTGACAACAACTGCCATCTACAAGCTGACCAATAACAATGAGTTGGTCGTAGATCTCTCCGCAACGACGGACAAGAAAACGGTCGTCAATCTAACGAACCACAATTACTGGAATCTCGGTGGTGTCGATAGCGGTCTTGTACATGAACATTTACTCAAGGTCGAAGCTGACGAGTATCTCCCCATGGATGCCACCGGAATTCCGACCGGTGAAATTGCAACGGTTACGGATACGACATTGGACTTCATCGAATTTCACAAGATCGGTGAACGTCTCGCTGATAACATGACTGATCCAATCGGCTACGACCATTGCTATGCACTTAGAGATCGGGAAAAAGCATCCGTCGATAATCTCGTATTGGCCGCAACGTTAAAGCATGAAGGTACCGGACGAGTTATGGAGATCTACACCTCTCAGATCGGCCTGCAGTTCTATACGGGTAACTATCTGGACGGATCTGAGGCGAATGGCGGTCTTGCTCAGTATTCAGCACTTTGTCTGGAAACGCAGCACTACCCTGATTCACCGAACCAGGACCAATTCCCAACAACGGTACTCAATCCAGGCGAATCGTATCGACACGTAACGGTACACCGATTCAGCGCCGAGTAGCGCATGTTGCGATTAATAAGCTACCAGTGAACGATGGCCGAGTGAATCGAGAAACGTCTAAACGTTAGCTATACGGTTCTAACAACGCCAGTCACAATCCCTACGACCTCTGCATTTTTGACATAGATCGGATCCATCGAGGCATTAGCTGGCTGTAGTCTGATCCGACCAGATTCGGGATACCAATACTTGAGTGTTGCTTCACCCTCATCTGTGCGCGCCACAACCATATCACCACTTCGTGCGGTTGGTTGCTTACGAACGACCACATAGTCTCCATCAGCAATATGTGCTTCGATCATCGAATCGCCCGAAACCTGTAATGCAAATTCATCGGATCCGGAAAACATGCCTCCAATGTCAATACGGTCCTGTTGCTCGAATGCCAGTGTCGTCATGCCAGCCGCAACGGTACCCGCAAGCGGCAAGCCTCGTTGAGATTCAATCACTTCGTCTGTCAATTCAATTGCCCGTGACTTATTAGGGCTTCGAATAATCAAACCCTTCTTCTCGAGTGCTTTCAAATGACAAACCACCCCGTTTGGCGAGGCAATTCCAAATTGGTCAGCAATCTCGCGTACGGTCGGACCATAGCCGCGATTTATGATCTGTTCATAGATCATGTCAAAAATTGCATGCTGCCGTGCCGTTAATTGATCAGTTGGAGCCATTATTTCCCTCCGTGGCATATACTAGACACCTGTACAGGTTATCGGCAGTATAATGTACAAATGTTCAGATTAAAACCTGAGTTGTAAGGCCGGTGCTGTTTTTACCAGATGGTGCGACAAAATCTGTGTTGCCATGAACCCCCATTAACAGGTAAACTCCTCACCTCAATCAACAGGGAAATTCTGTTGATATCGGATTTATCGTTCATTTTCGGGAGTAATACCTTGTTAGTTGCGGCGTCAACTGACTGCTATAAGCAGCTTGGTTTTCAGGATGCTATTCAGAAACTTGTTGATCTGGAATACTCCATGGTCGATGTGGTTCTGTGTGAAGACGGAAACCAGATAAAGCCCTCCATGGTGCACGAAAACCTGGAAGAGGCCATCACTTTGTGTACCAATACACTTCGCCTCGGCGTTGTTTCCTATGACGTGCGGATTAACGCTACAGGGGAACTCTTCTACGAACAATTTACATCTATATGTAAACTCGCCAAGGCAACGCGTGTTGTATCCATTAGTATCCCGTCAGCTGAATTAGGGACTCCGTTTAACCAGGAAGTGGAGCATCTCCAGAAACTGGTCCGGATTGCAGAGACAGATGGAATCGTTGTCAGTCTCAAGAATCAAATTGGGTGCTTAACCGAAGATCCCGATACGGTTTCTGTACTGTGCAATAACGTAGACGGATTGAAAATCTGTCTGGACATTAGTCAGTATCAATGCGGACCATATGTCGCTAAGGGATACGACAAGTTATTACCACATATCAACCATGCAATCCTGCGTGACGCTTCCGATGAGGAGTTTCAGGTGCGTGTAGGTCAGGGTGTAGTTGACTACAGTCGGCTAGTTAACCAACTTGGCAAACAAGGCTATCGACGTGCCCTCTCCGTCCAATTAGATGAACTACCGGAAGTGGAGCATGACCCGGAAATGAGGAAAATGCGTCTATTGTTGGAAAGCATGCTGTAGAGATAACCGCGTCAGTTAGCACTTTCTGACGTCTGCTTTTCGGCATCCTGATCTTCAACGGGTTCCGCCAACTCGCTCTTACTCTTTTCTACCTCGTCCTGTTTTTGGTAGAAGAGAAACAAAAGCGTCTTTCGGTACTGAAGCGGAGGCACCTGCTTTAGGTACTCTCGTTCTTCATCGGTCAGATCATTTTCAAGGAAGGCCTGCAAGTCTTCATCATTGACGTCCGTCTGGCTAAAGAACTGACTCTTCACAGCATTCTTCATCCAGTTTATTACCTTTTCAGCTTCGCTTGCCGTATCCTCCATCGCATCGATCACACTGCTTGCTCCCGGTGATAGGTTTTCAAGCAGGGCTAATTGATCTTCGTCCAGATCTGGAAGCAGTTCTTCGATGGCTTGACGCATGAATGGCACAGCTCCGATCACCGTTGTGCCAATTCCAGGAGCAGGCGCACCATCTTTCAATTGCGATGAATTGGGAACATCTTGACCGCTAGCAAGAGCAGCATTGCCAACTCGTTGATTCCTCTCACTAGACTTATTGAAATAGACAAACAGAAGACGCTGGCGAAATTCCGGTGATTGCTCAATCATGCGCCGTTCCTGCTCATTGAGATCTTCTGTAAAGAACCGAGCTAATTCGGCGTCATCAATTCCTACTTCGAACATAAACTGCAACCAAATGGCTGACTCGATCCAGTTTAGTATCAGGTCCGTCTGTTCATTCTCTTGAGTGTTAAAGAACTTAAACTGAGCATCAGCGGAGAGATCACTAAGTAATTTATGTTCTTCCTGATTCCATTCCGGCACCAATTCCTTAACAATGTCCGGGGCACGTTGAAAGGCGTAGAACATCAACAGTTTTGAGCGAGTGTGGTTGGGCGCTTCATTATCAACTTCATCGATCTTATTCTGTTCATCCTTTGTCAGAAGATCATAGATCCTTATGAAGTCACCCTCGATTCGATCGCCATACTTTTCATGAAGGTCTTTAACCCATTCCAGAAGACTGGCACTGTCTTCTGGAATCAACTCCTGTCCAGCTAGAGAATTAAAACGAGCTGACAACTGTGCATTAAGAATCTGGTTGAGCGTTTCAATTCGGCTGTCATCTGCCGCAGTTTGCATAGCTACGCGGTCACCAGGTGTAAGCTGATTAATCCAGTCGTTGTATTCTTTTAGAAGATTTAGCAGAGGTGTACTTCTCGCATGATTATTCAGAGCTTCATGGAACTCCCGCAACCGCTGCTGCTCACTTGGAGAAAGCCTGCTAAATCGCTCCAGTTTATCGTTTAATAACGCCTTCTCTGCGGGAGAAAGCAATCCAATACGGGCGATGACCTGATCTTTCTCAAGATCAGTAAGTGACAGCGTGCTGGATGAAAGTACATACGAGGTCGCAATTAGGATGAGTAGTGCGCTAACGTAGATTTTATTCACGATTCTGACCTCGTGTAAAAAGGCCTTGTTCATCCAGTTCTTCCAGGAATTCAATACTTCCACCGACACGGTACAAATCGAGGTTTTCGATCACAGCAAAATCCTCGACCAACATCCTGTCATCATCTTGCTGCATCCAACGAGAAGCAAAGAAACCCAACAACACGGCCGCACACAATAGAAGTATACGCACCGGCCACAATCGCTTTCCACTGTTACCTGTAGATTCTCTTTTCGTGGATACGACGGCCATTTCCATCGTGCTTTTAGTGAAGTCAGCCGTAGCGGCAACCTTAGGAAGGGAATCAAGCATATCCCATACCTTGGATAGCTCATTGAGCTTCATTTGCAACGCTTCATCTTCAAGCAACTGGGCTTCTAGTCGCGCACAAGATGCTTCGTCCAGTTCACCATCCAGATATGCAACCAACTCATCATGCTCATCTGAGCTGATGGCATTCACGGGACTTCGAGTTGTAGAATGACCGTCCATCATCAATTTCTATTCAGCAAGTTCCTTCGCTTCGCTCAATTCCGACTCCTCTGGCACGGGGCTCTTCATCGAAATATTTCCGGCACTCATATATGGTTCAAGCACACTTTTAAGATTTACGCGTGCGCGGGACAACAAACTCTTTATTGCCGGCACAGATAAATCCATGGAGTCTGCAATATCCTGATAGCTCATTCCTTCGAATTTCGATAACAGCAAAGCCATTCTCTGACGCTCATTGAGCGTTTCCATTGCGAGTCGGACGATTTCAGCCCGCTCGAGTTTGTCCAGTTGACGAGTCGGCATAAGTCCACTGGCTGCTTCAGCCATCGTGGCAAGTGGATAAGCTCGTAGCTCACCGCTAGAGCGACTCATCACGTTCACTTCCTTGCGACGCGATAAGGATCGACGCGCGTTGCTCGCGACGTTGTTTGCAATGGTAAATAACCATGTCGAAAACTTGGCACCGGGCTCATATCGCTTTCGACTGCGATAGACCCGCATGAACACTTCCTGGGCCAAATCCTCAGCCAGGTCTCGTTTATTTACCAAATGATTTAGCACGTTAATAAGCCGTGTTTGGTAGCGTGAGACGAGTTCTTCAAAAGCAGCTGCACTGTCTTCCCGTACCTCAAGCATCAACCGAACATCCGGGTCGGTTTCAACATAGTTCTTTTTCGGACGTTTCTTACCGGACAATGCAGTGCCTCGGCCAAAGGAAAAGAGGGAATACTCGCTGTATTCTCAACTATTCCATTAGAATCAACGCCATCTAAACTTGCTATGAATGGCTTTGTATATCTTTGAATAATTCGAATTCAGACCTTCTTTTGCACTTCTCTATTGAACCCATGTGCCGGCGAAAGGTTCCGCAGCGTCAGCGAGAAAGTAATTCGAATCACTTTGGCTATAAAGATCTAATCTTCGGCAGATGCAATTCGCAAACCCAGATCACATGCCAATAAGTACTGATTCAAATCTAGCGTTTCAGTAACCATATGGGCATTTAGTTGCCCGCATCCCATCGACACCGTCGGTATTCCGAATGCGTTTAGCCAATTGGCATCCAGACCACCGTTTGCAATAGCCAAGCTTGTGTCGTGTCCCATCGACTCAAATATTGAGCGTGCAATCTGTACGCACTCCTGTTTTGGCGACAACTTAAACGAATCATAATCCAGTCGACCTTCCCATAAAACGCTGCCGGTAGACTTTTCAACGTTTTTCACTTGCTTAACTGCACGGTCAAAGGCTGCCTTGATTTCCTTCACAATTCGTTCTCTAAACTTCGAATTGTGACTTCTCGCTTCGGCACGCACGACCACTTTATCGGTAACAACGTTCGTTGCCTGACCGCCTTCGATCACACCTACGTTAGCGGTTCCCTTTTGCTTTCCTTTTTCAACAAGACCCAACCAACCGTTTTGCTGCAAATCAGCAATGGCAACCGCCGCAATAGAAATAGCACTCACTCCACGCTCCGGTGCAACGCCGGCATGCGATGCGATCCCGTCAATTTCAATTCGAATACGGTACCCACCCGTCGCACCAACGGTGAGTTTCGTCGCGGCGCCGCCATCCCAATTAAATGCCATCGCCGGATTTCCGAGGATACCTTTACTCATATGCCGCACACCTTGCAAACCGACCTCTTCCTGTACAAACCAACAAAAGGTTAGCGGTGGATGAGGCCGACCACTCCGCAGAATATCAATCGCCGTCGATAGTACGACTGCACATCCCGCCCTGTCATCTGCACCTAGTGCGGTCTCATCGCTTACGGAGGTAACCATATTCCCTTTAATCCTCGGTTCACATCCAACGCATATCGGAACGGTATCCATATGTGCGCTCAGCATTCGCCGCGGTCCCTTAACGGTTCCCGGCAATCGCAGAGTGAGATTACCCTGATCACCTTTGATAATTGTTCGGCGATGCGCTGAGTCCTCTGAAATATCACTTTTTGAGGCACCTGCCTTTATAATTTGTTTCTTGATGAAATCCGCAACGCTCTGCTCTTCGCCACTCTTGCCGCGAATAGCCATTAAGGCCATGACACGATCGATGCGTTGTTGTTTAGTTGAGAGGGATGATCGTTTAGTGGCCATTTGAAAAGACTGCTCCTGGGTTTGTGAGTATCCGTCAACATGCCTTTGTTTCACGGATATCATCTTGGCGGTTGGATTAACTGGCCGTATTCTAAACGGTAACGTCAACTTCGAGAATCTTCTATTAGCGGGATTCATAGAAGAACACACCTTACTTTTGTCCATCCGATTCATCTGAGGAATTATGCGTTTTTTTATCGCTGGAATCATGCAAGGTTCACTCGTCGATGCTGAGTTGCATACCCAGAATTATCGCTCTGAAATTGCAGGTATCCTAAGTACCTGCTTTGATCGTGCCGATGTATACGACCCCATGGCAAATCATAATGACTCGTTACATTACGACGACGAAACAGCCATGTCCACATTTCTCGGGCATAACAAGATGTGTGGCGAAGTTGACGTCGTGATCGCTTTTGCACCTGAAGCATCAATGGGCACTGCCATTGAAATGTGGGAAGCATACCGAAATGGCAAAGTTGTCATTACAATTAGCCCGATGATTCATAACTGGGTAGTAAAGTACATTTCTGATGCTGTGTACCAAGATCTAAATGCATTTCGCACAGCCGCGGCAAACGGTGACCTGCAGAAACTGTTCCAATGAACCATATACTCGACATCAGCACTGAAGAGCTCAAACAGTTGCTCACCAAACGTGACCAACCTGGATATCGTGCTGCACAAATCCGTAAGTGGCTTTTTCATAACCGGGCCGATTCATTTGAATCGATGAGAAATCTCCCGAAACAACTGCAGCAGGCACTCAGTGAAGATCTTACGATCTGGACAAGTAAGATCGTCAAGCACCAGTCATCATCCGACGGCACAGAAAAACTGCTGCTGGAGTTACATGATGGTGGCCGTATCGAATGCGTCCTGCTCCGCGATGGCCATCGACGCACCATTTGTATTAGCACACAGGTTGGTTGTGCGATGGGTTGTGTGTTTTGTGCTAGTGGTCTTGATGGTGTGGATAGAAATCTCACGACAGGCGAGATCATTGAACAAACACTCAGACTTCAGAATTTATTACCCGAATCCGAAAGACTGAGCCATATTGTCGTTATGGGCATGGGTGAACCGCTTGCAAATCTCGACCAGCTTTTGCCAGCGCTTGATATCCTCAGTTCGGAGGACGGTCTGGGTATCGGCGCCCGACGAATTACTATTTCAACAGTCGGTCTGCCGAAAGCCATTGACCGTCTATCGGATATACAAACTCGCTATCATCTCGCTGTATCGCTCCACGCACCAAATGATCCGCTACGTGACCAACTCGTTCCGGTGAATGATAATATCGGGATCAAGGCGATTCTAGCCGCTGCTGATCGTTACTTTGACGTATCCGGAAGACGGCTAACGTATGAGTACGTCCTCTTAGGAGATGTAAATGACGGTGAAAAACATGCACAAGAACTCGTCGCACTCCTTCGCCATCGCAATGCACTGCTAAATGTGATCCCATACAACCCGGTCGACGGATTGCCATACAAGACTCCCTCAAGGAATAGTATTGCACGATTCAAAGAGGTACTGGAAGCTGGAAATATTACAATTCGCTTCCGACAGCGCAAAGGAGACGACATCAATGCTGCTTGTGGGCAATTGCGGCGTAGTGAAGTCGTCCAAATCGACTTACCACAAGGGTGATGTTACACACAGTTAATGAAAATTAACGGTGTTTTCTTAAATCTACCGTTTTCAACGGGCAGAATCATTTGCGAATTCAAACCGAATTACCTTATGATTTACAGTGTAACTGGGCATAAAACTGCCCCGTCTTAAGCTTGCCGAAGGATGGATGTGTATTTCGCACTCTGAATTCGTGGTTTTCGGCGCGCGTATGACACTTCAACTGAACAGGTAGGCCATCGATGGGCAAGAAAAAGGCAAAAGCCGCCACGAAAGCAACAAAAAAGAAGACCGTAAAGAAGACCGCGAAGAAAAAGACAACAAAACGAAAGTCCCGCAAGAAGAAAGCTGTCGAACTCAAAGAAAAGCTCATGTGGGCCATCTATAGTCCGACGATGAAACACGTCGAAAACTTTGAATTTCACGACAAGAAGTCAGCTGAAAAGCGCATGGAAGTCCTTAGCAAAAAGGGCAAGTCACCTCACTGGATTAAGAGAGTTCGCATTACGATTGAAGAGCCAATCGAAGAAGCAGATGAAACATAATCATCTACATTGAATTCTCATTGCATAAAAAAACCTCGTGTCTCTAGAACAGAGACACGAGGTTTTTGCGTTTGAATTTACTTATTCACCTGCATCATCTGCTGCTTCTGCTGTATCCGCCAACTCAGCAATTGCAAACAAGTGAGTCTTGTTACAGATGTACAACGTGTTGTTTGCGACAATCGGCGTACTGTAAACCGAATTTCTCATGTTAAGCTCGTCGATTGGTTCTTTGTTTTCAGGACCGAAGTCAAAAATTGCGATGTCGCCATCTTCATCACCAATGTAGACATGGCCATCAACAATCAGTGGTGAACCCCATGCAGCTGCAAACATGTCATAGGTAAAGTACGATTCGCCAGTCTTAGCATTCAGGCAATGAAACAAACCGCTGAAGTCTGCGATATAAAGGATGTCATCCTTGATCGCCACGGTACCGCAACTACGGTGCATCGTTTCCTCAAACGAGATATCACCGTCGCCATCCTGATCGTGCTCGCTATAGTGCCAGACAACCGCGGAGTTCTCATTATCCCGTGCAACCTGTCCGTCATCAACGATCACAGCCTGTAATCGTTGATGATCAATCACGTCACCTGTTTCCACATTGATTGCAAGTTCCGGGCTAACATCGCCACGTTTGTTTGGATCGATACACCAAAGGTGTCCAACTCCTTCGCCGTGTTCCGGATCCTGACCGACGGCTACGTACACCAATCCATCGTAAGCAACGGGCGTCGCAATGATATTATTTCGAGTACCGCGACCACCTAGGATCCATTTGGATTCTTTTGGATTCGCATCGAATTTCCAGAGCAACTCTGGAACTCCATCAACGCCTGCATCTGCTTTGAAACTGTACACCCAACCATCTCCACCAGCAAAAATAACCTGAGGTACACCGTCAAACTCTGCAACCATTGGTGATGACCACTGACCGTGCAGGATAATTGGCAGCAGGTGAATCATCGGTCCAAAGCACTTCGCCAGTATTCTTATCCATAGCAATGAAGCTTGGAGCGTCCGGTGACGGCAGATTGATGTGTGTCTCATCCAAACCATTGGAAGTATTTACAAACAGAATGTCACCAAGTGCGGTCACTGAACAACTGCACATATTGTGCTGTGAAACTTCCAGCTGACCCATCATGTCATATTCCCAGATGGTGTCTGCCTCGAGCACGTCATCTGTAGTGACAATTTTGAAGACCGAGAGTTTTGGTCCAATTGTTTTCACCACAACCTGACGGTCATGACCACCAACAGAAGCCGATAGTGTCCACTGTTTCCCTTCAGCGTCCGCTGCAATGGCAACTTCTTCTGGAAGTTCAAATCCAGCTTTTGCAGCAGCAGCACGTAAAGTGTCGTTCACTTCGCCGTTATTCAAGGCCTCAACTGCCGGAGCGAATGTATCGGTCTCTGGGTTTTCACCTTTGCGTATATCAAATAATCGTGCCAGTGGTGCGGTTATCGATCCATCATCTTCGCCGTCACGATAACCATCGCTATCAACACAAGCGACCGTTCCACGACTGGTAACAAACCAAACACGATCACCTTCAATCAATGGTGCCGAGCAAATCCCCTGAAGCGGCCAGTCGTGCACGCGGCCGGTTGGAAGCTTTTCATTAGAGTGTTGCCACAGCAATTCACCAGTCGCTTCATCAAAGCAAAGCAAGCAACCTAAATCGACGGCGGAAGGATATCGTGCAAGATACCCACCACTATTATTGGTTCCTACAAACACTTTACCGTCAGCCACAACTGGGTTTCCGTAAGTCTGCGAACCTACACGCGAGACCCATCGAATGTTTGTGCCACTACCTGCAACCCATTCACCGGTTTCACGGTTGAAATCACCCACATCGAATTCGATGGGGATATTGAATCCTACTGGAACGTTATTTCTCGAACTTGATCCGCCCCATTGCGCCCATTCCACGGTGTGAGCTAGTGCGTCAGCTTGTGAGGTGTCACCTGCATCGCCACCGTGTTCTTCACCATCATCGTCATGGCCTTCACCTTCGCCACCGTGTGCTTCACCGTCTTCGTCGTGGCTATGGCCTTCACCTTCACCATGAACATGGCCGTCTGCATCGTGATCGTTATCGACAGTCGGAACATTGTTCCCACCCTCATCGCCACTATCTGAGCTACAGCCGATCATAAGCGAGACAGTAAAAAGTCCGAGTAGAAAACTAACGATTAGCAAACTCGCTGTACGCACGTTTTTCATTCCTGAATTCTCCAGTTTCTTGGATAACAGCCGTGTTCTCACTAGCTGTTTCGTTTGATTCCACATCAACGATTTGATGTCGTGAAGTTATTTATATCTGAATTGTGTTTTCTTTATTGTGATCTACGACCACCGTACCGAACAGTGATCACCGCAATTAAGTGTCATTCTAACCAGCATTTAATAGCCAATTAGCCGTTAGGTGTAACAGTAATGTTATCTAGGTAAAGCTCTGCATCTTTTGCATTGCCAAACAACCCGGGACTTCCTTGAGTTACCGGAACGTCATCAACTGCTTCGAGTGTCCATGCATCAGGCTCCGCTTCGCCCTTCACCCAGATCTTGCCACGCAATACAGCGTTGCCATCCTCCACAGAAGCCTGGAATTTGAGGGTATACCACGTGTCAGGCTGCCATTGGTAATCAAGCGTTTCTGCCATCCGCAGTTGTGGTCCCCAAGTTCTAATTTGTAGCTTTTGACCATTTCCTTGCAGATCCAAAGTATAACCCTGAGCAATTAATCCGATATCAGGCATTTTATCATTGGTGATGGTGCCCTTTACATCTGCCTGAATGGTGTAATTGGAGAGATTCGAATGTCCAAACCAGCAACGGCTTCGCGTACCTTTGGGAATGGTCGTAATCTTCACCATGGCTTTGCTGCCATCGACTTCACGAATGACATGACGATATCTTGCACCTACCCATGTAATTGGTGGATCTGTAAGTTCGTCAAAACTAAAATTCCATGGAAGATCCGGTACAATTCTGACACGCGCAGACCCAGTCAAGTCACCGACGGTCACCGTGATGTTCGCAACAACATGAGCAGCATCTGCTGCAAGTGTAAGCACGCCGTCTTCTCCAAAACTAGCGTTTCCATCCACGGTGAACTCTGCGTTATCCGCTTCACCAATCAACTGACCGGCGGAATTAAACAAACGTACTGCGTAATCGATAGATTCACCTGGTCTGGATAATGCATCCGCAGGTACAAGCTGTACATGTGTTGCAACGTCAGCTGCATCGGGAGTTGCTTCTTCCGGTGCTGTGGGCGCGTGATAAGCGCCTTTTTCTTTGGCAGCATCTTCCAGACAGTATAGGCCGCCAGAAGTATGGATATAAATGCGGCCGTTCACTGCAATTGATGCTGCGTCACAACCTTCACCATTTGGGAATCGACCTTTATTGACCGTGGAAACACCGTAGTCACTTGTTGGATCCGGTTTCAGAATCTCCCAGCGACCATTATTTGTCACCGTGTATATCTTGCCATCCGCATAAAGTGGACTCGATCGCATCACTGTTCCTAGTGCCTTCTTGCGGTACTTGGTTTCACCGGTTGCAGCATCAAGGATGTGGAGTTTTGCACGGTCATCGAAGCAGAATACTTCGTCACCTATTACCAATGGGGCTGCTTTGCCCACCATCAGTTCTTGCACCTTCCAGATTTTGCCGGATTCCGTCACGTCGCCAGTCAAGTTCGCATTGATCGCGGTGATAGCACCCATCGCTGTTCCACTAATGTTTTCTTCACTGTGACCGGTGAATACCGTGTTTCCAACGACAAGCGGAGGCACATTTAAACCGCGACGTGAGAGCTTGTATTGCCAGATTGGCTTTCCTGTTCGCGGCTGGAATGCCCATACGGCACCATCGCCGGAGCCGAACACCAATGCCTTTTGTCCATTAAGCACTGTGACCGTTGGACCACTGTAAGTTGTGTCATACGGAAGAGGCCGTGTTCCGTTAAACCAGACTACATCACCAGTGTTCTTGTTAAATGCAACAAATCGGTGTGCCGGTTTAGCCATCTCGGCGTAGCCAATCACGATCGAACTGATAATCACCAGGTCGTCGCAAAGGATTGGAAAGTTAGTTCGGCCACCGTAAGTGCTCAGTAAGCCAAATCGTTCATGCATCGGCACGCCCCATTTGGCTTCGCCCGTCTCTCCATCAATACACTGAAAGACTCCGCAAACGCCAAGAGCATAAACATTGCCTGTCTCTGGATCACCAACCACACTACTCCAGCCAACGCGTGTATCCGGAACATCGCTCAGGTATACATTGAAGACGTTTTCCCAGATATCTTCACCTGTTGTTGCATCCAGACAGACGACCTTTTCTCGTTCCTGTTCTGTACCCGGCTTATCACGAACGACCATATAAATCCGACCGTTCATAACGATAGGTGTGCTGCGACCACCCAGATCATCTCGCTTCCAGGATACGTTACTGCCTTCGCCACCGTTGGGATCGAAGTCGTCGATCAAACCAACTTCCGAACTCGTACCGTTTGAAAAAGGCCCTCGCCAATACACCCAATCAAGTCGAGGTCCATCCGTTGCGCCTGAAAATATTGCCGCAGGTTCATTTCCTGAATCTGAATCGTCGTTACCGTCATCCGATCCCTGCCCGCTCTCACTATCATCACCTATGTCTTCAGACTGATCGGCTGCCTGATCAGTTGCCTCCTGGCTTGATGCATCTGCCTGCGCACCATCTCCACCATCACTGGAACCAGCTACGGTTGATCCACCGCCATCGTCTGACCCGGAATCACCGGAACATCCCACCATCATGGCAAGGTTCAGTAACAAGACCAAACTAAGTGAAACAAAAGAGAATCGAAGCGACTTCATCATGATGGAGCTTTCCTAAACGCTTAACTTAAGAAGTTGAGTCTTCGCGGGTTAAATTATTTAACTCGCGGGTACAACTCCCCGAAACGGGGACGCTGTGTATTGTCTAAGATACGGGTCTGGCAGCCTTGAAACAAGCATATAGAAGCGACTCGATTGCTCATTACAGAAGGCAAGGGGGATCATGCTAATCAAACCACTCATCCGCTGGGTCGAACTTTGGTAAGACCATAATCAATACCTTCATCTCACCCAACGCCCGGTGGCGAGTTCCCGGTCTGATCATAATACTCATACCCGGATGCACGGGAATGATCTCGTCATCCAATTCCATTTTCGCATCATCACCACACTCCAGAAAGAAGTATGTTTCGGTAAGTGTTTTGTGATAGTGTTTTTGAGCGTCGACTGAAATCTCTGTTACATGTACTGTAGCTGGAAAGTCCTCTACATTACTAAACGCCCGTCGAGCAGTTCCGCACGGGCAAGGTGTGTCTGGAATCTCTGCAAAATCTGCGATTTCATAACCGCTGCTGCCAGTAATTTCTGTTTGATTTGAACCTAAGATTTCTGTCATTCGCAGGTCCTTTCTATATCACGCTGTACCAGATCAAACACTTGTTTTGACTATGACATACATAAATCTGTCCCACTTCATCATACCGTTCTTCCTATCACGATCGATGGCCTGATTTATACACCTTTGGGGGGCGTTTAACTTCATCTGGGATTCGATAATTGCTCTGTGCATAAACAGCCACCAATGTGACCCTAAACAAAGTTGACCTAGCTTCACTAGTTTAACAATTTGGAAAAACTACTACAAAACTCATATCAAGCAACCCAGTGTGTCTTACCGATAGAAATTGTGTTGGCAACTGACTTGCCCCGACATTTCACCACGCAAGTAATCACTCTCGGAATCGAGACCTATTATGAAAATCCACATCCTCTCAATCTGTTTAATTGCATTTTTAGGTGCTGCGACGACCGTATCTGCTGGTGAACTGTTCCAGGACTTCTTCCGAACGATCAACCTGCCGAAACTAAACATCTCTGACAGTGATGAAACACCTGTGATTAGCACCATTGAGGCCGTTGGTGTGGAAACAGGAAAAGTGGTAAACGAAGTCGGAAATCTGCTTGAGCAACTTGTGACTCCGGCACCGGCCAAGAAAGAATCAAAAGCTGAGACAACGACACCGGCCAAAATAAAGAGTGAAGTGAAGACGGAGTCAAAGAAACTCACACCGGCTGAACGGACTAAGAAGGAAGCAAAAACAAAGCCAGCCAAGAAGCGGGCAACACCAGCTCCAATTCTCTCGCCAGCTGAATTCCTGAAGAAGCAGAAAGACAAAGCCCCGAACGAAACTGAGAAAGAGACTGAGAAATAAAACCTCAGGACTATCGAGTTTTCGCTTCGAGCAAACCGCTCACGTAGCCAAGCACATCCATTTGTGTCTTGGCTACTTCTTTAATGGGTGTGAAATCTCCACTACTTTCGCATAGCTCGTGCAATGACGGTGCCATTCCCATATTGTGGGATCCTGGAGGAAGCAATTCCATCGTGGCAGCAACAGCGTCTTCTGTGCGTCCCAGTCTTGCAAGCAAGTCGATATAGGTCTCAACCGCAGCTGTACCTTCCTGCTCTTTCACCACAGTCCGTGCTCGATCTTCAAAGTGTGCCATCGCGTCATCCTGGTTTTCGCCAAGGATTGCCTGAAAGTAAAGTGCGTGGTGTACATAGATATCTGCGAATGGCTCTTCGCCGGCATACTGGAACTGCTCATTCAGATTACGACCGTAGAAGGTCAAATCCAATGCCTTCCGCAAGGACGCTTCATCTTCAAGCACTCTGCTGAATCGTACCGTTGATGCGAGGTGTGTTGTATCTACGTGATAGGAGTGTTCGCCAAATAACCATTCGCGATCATTCACTAACCCTTCAAGCGTATCGCCGGTAACCTCCGATCCGGACTGCTGGCCAATATCCGCCTTCACTGTCGCGACTAAGTCGTTGTGCAAATGATCAAGTAGCAGCTTGGCACAAACCTGCTGCTCCTCACGACTCTTCTGATACATCAGCGACTCATACGTTGTAATCGAATTACAGGTACCGTAATGATTCAAGACGGTCGAAAAACCTCGCCCAACGTCCACGCCTTCATTGAGCAGTACGTCGACCATTTCATCGATGTTTTCGTCGCTTATCTCGATCGACTCAAGAATCTGCTTTGCGGCAGATCTATCACCGACCACACGCATGTACATCCAACCTTCGCCAGCCTTGCCATCCTCAAGTAACGCCAGCCCAACTTCTTTACAAGCTGCGATCAAGGCATCTTCTAGCTGGTTGCGAACATCACTATCGAGGGAGTCACCCGAATCGCTGTAGAGCAAGGGCAGCCCAAGTGCATTTCTCGCCTTCATTTTCAGAGCTTCAAACAACTCATGAAACTTCTTTTGTTCCCGCAGCGAGTTGATCAGTGTGTCCAGAACGGCTTCCACGCCGCCTTCAGCGTAGCATTGGTCAAGTTGTTCAAAAGAAGTGGTGGACGTACTCATACAAGGAATCCCGTGTGTTGTTGTTCAATAACCGCTGACATTCAGTTTATCAGCCGCGTGGGCAGATGTTAGGGGTTACCGGCTATATCACCGACTGCTCATTTGGTGCACCATGTCCACCACTGCAATGGCGTTCTCCACTGGTGTTTGCTGCAACACGCCGTGGCCAAGATTAAAGATATGGCCCGGACGACCTCCTGCCTGATCCAGTACTTCAGCAACCCTTAATTTTATCTCTTCCTGCTCAGCTAATAATACAATCGGTTCGAGATTTCCCTGTACGCTGCGATTATGACCGATCGTTTCCCAGGCTTCATCCAGTCGAACTCGCCAGTCGACGCCCACTACCTGACTGCCACCTTCTGCATATAACGGAAGCAATGCTGGATTGCCTGTACCAAAGTTAATCACTGGAACACCCGGCACCAGATCCTTAATGATTCCCTGAACGTATGGCAATACATATCGTCGATAGTCATCCGGGCTCAGGCAGCCGACCCACGAATCAAACAACTGCACGCATTGGGCACCGGCGACGATTTGTGCATTGAGGTAAATAGTAATGGCACGTTGAAATCGCAACATTAACTCGTGCCATGCACCGGGATCCCGATACATGAGTGTTTTGGTATTTAAGTAATTCCGACTGGAACCACCTTCGATTGCATAACTGGCCAGAGTAAAAGGCGCGCCTGCGAATCCAATCAGCGGCATATCCTCCGGTAACGCTTTGCGGGTCTCTGTCACCGTCTGCATGACGAAATCAAGTGAATCAACCGTCTCGAGTTCCAAGACACGATTGATGTCCGTGGATTCCCGAATGGGATTATGAATGACCGGACCTTCACCTTTGGCGAATTCCAAATCTAAACCCATCGGCTCCAAAATCGGTAGCAAGTCAGAGAAGATAATGGCCGCATCGACACCTAGCTTGGTAACTGCTGTGAGCATCACTTCAGCACAAAGCTGCGGATTCTTGCACAATTCCAAAAACGTCGTCTTGGCACGTACTTCCCGATACTCCTGCATGTAGCGACCTGCTTGCCTCATCAACCATACAGGTGTTACATCTGTCGGTTCACCGCGACAGGCTTTCATAAAAGGGCTGTTGTACCAGGGTGCGGTCTTATCAGTTGGGTTCACTTCGGCCTCTGTTAACAGAATTCTGATTTTATTTTTTTGTTTTATGACTCTGTTGGATTCTCTCGCAGCATGAACCACCATGGGCCCCATTTTGGGATGCTCCGGTTCCAAATCCACGGTAATTGCATTATGCCGTAATGCTTCAGTCGTTGTCGGACCAATAGATGTAATTACACAGGAGTCTAATCCATCTCTAAGCGCCTGCTCGCAATCGAGTTGCTCAGCAAGATGCAGCATGTTGGTCAACTGATGGGCTGATGTAAACATCACCACATCACGCTGCTGCGCACAAATCGCCTTGATATTGTCAGCAAGTGGATTTGTGTCGTCCGGCAACTCCCATCGGTAAACACGGACCGGAGTCACCTTGGCCCCTCTCGCTTCCAAACCAGCCACAAGACTGGCATTCGGCTTTCCGTATTCCTGGATAGCAATGTGCTGCTGGCTGATCTGGCATAACTCATCAACCGTCTCGAGCAACTCACGCCATGTATTTGGTTCCGGTACCTTTATGGAAGCACTCAAGCCAAGTTTTTTCATAGCCGCCACCGGCTTTGGCCCGCGGGCGATCGTAGTGATATCTGATAGAGCTGCGATCAGTTTATCTGTCGATACATGTGACTTTACGGCCTCCACAAAGTGCTTGAATCCCACACCGGTCATGAAAATGACGATATCGACTTCACCCGTGGTAATGCGATGTGCCAAATCAATCGAGGGTTGATTATTCTCCAGCGGCACCTCTTTCATTGATGGAGAAACAAACGGGCGACCGTTGTTCTTTTCAATCAATCGCACCATGTCATCTGCGCGGCGACTCTCAAGAGAGACTACGCGCAGTTGTTTGAAGTCCGAGTCACTTTGTTTGCGCTCACTACTCATTGTTTTGAGTTATACGCGAGAGTAGTAAGAAGTCATAGGTCGGGACTGCGACGTTAGCAAATCACGCTGATCGCTTCGAGGAACATCGGATTATCGCGGACTGAATCGAAGTCCGATTCATCGCTTATTAATTCACGAAAGCCAGGTTCCAGAACCAGTGCCAGTGCAATGTAATCCACCGCCTGAGTGACATCTTGCTTCAGGCTGTAATAGCAGGAAAGGTTATATGCAATCGTGGGTTCGAGTTCATCAACAACAAGAGCCTGCTTTAGTGTGCTGATCGCATCGTCCAATTGATCATTTCGCTTTTGGCACCACGCAAGGGAGATATAGACTCCAAGGTTTTTCGGTTCTAGTTCACACGATTGCTCAAGGACAACTATCGCCTTAGTGAACTGCTGTTTGAGCCGCAGTGCATTTCCTTCAATGAGCAACGCCTCAGGTCTTGATCGGTAACTTGGGCTCAGTTTATCGAGACACTCAAGAACCTTGTCGGCGATTCTGTCCGATGTGGATTGCTGCACTGGGAATCTATCTGATAGAGATTGAACTAAATCGAGATAACCATCGGCTTCCCGAATTAGAAAATCCTGATCGACAAATCGCCCATCCCACATGGACCAAATTCCTTTCGCTGTAATGCTCGATGTTTAGATACTGCAACGATACTCATTGCTGATTGGTGTGGGATTGTATGTAAGTCGCTGTTTCTCGGCCAGAGCGATACGGCACACAGGATCTACTTGCGTCGAGCTGCAAACTGCTCTGCATACTCAAGGACCCAAACATCAATTAGTTCTTTAAACGTCGTTTCATCAACTTCCTGGACCTTCTCGAAGTAATTGCGTTTAAACAATTCCTTGTTACCAATGGTGGCTTTACCAGCCAGATCAATAACGCGGTATTCGGCGAAAGGTCGAATCGCTAACTCGAGTCGGCTGTATTCATTACGTCGACTTCCGCTGTTGAGATTAACATCATCTCTCCAACAAGCGGCGCCCCATCCTTTATCGCCGATGATTGTCTCGTATTTGAACCCTGGGAAATGACTCGCAACCTTTTCAACGCATGACTCAATGTGCTCGGATAGTGACAACCGAATCTGCATATGCAGGCTCTTTAAGTCCTCTTCGCTAGCCTGAGCATCTCGACTCGCCTGTTCCCGGGATTCATTGCGGCGGTCACCACGATCGATTGCTTTTTTTAGACGCTTTTCAAAGTCCATCTTGTCGCTCATATTTCGCACGATTTTCGCTAATTGCCAACAACGAAGCGTTGCCTGCGTGTCTCTATTTTATCCAATTTTACAGTTTCTGATTAGGGATGAAAAAAACTCTGATTTCTTTGAGAAATAAATACTTTCCTCAAAGAAACCACGTTGCGATGGCCGATTGTCGGTTTCACAGCCGAGGGAGATTGGTCAGGTGTGAACCGACAGTCCCTCGCATCGAGAAAGGAATCTCATGATCAATCGTTTACGCCTCTACAACGAATCACTGGATGAATCTGACCCAAGTACACAGCCGGTCAATGGCTCAGGAGAGCACCGCGTTAGTGTAACGCTTAGTGAAATACTACCGGCATTGCGGGATGCCATTCTCTCCTCCAAAGCATGGGTTCAAGACTTCGCTGACGACCGGCTTGAGATTCCTAAAGACCTGTACGATGTACTCAAGGCCTACGAGCAGACGCGCAAGGCAGCTTAATCGCCTGACACACACGTTTCGTCGCCTCTGGTTTATGTAGCTAGCCGGTGTTTATTGCGTTAATAAGATTACGCAAGCGACCATGGCTGCGACGATCAAAATACAAAGCCAGTCGTGGCAATTCAGCCAGATCCGATTCCGTCTGCTCTTCGTCAAACGCATGCCGCTGCACAATCTCGCCACTCGTGAGGATGTCAGAGAACTCCTCGTTTAAAGCGGCCACCTTCTCATCAGAAAGACGCTGCTGAAGCCGCAAAACGAGCTGGTCGCCCACATATCGCATACTGTGGTACACCAGAAAATAGTTAAGAACTTCATCTACAGCTGCCTGACAACTATCGGTAACCGTGTAAAGACTCAGATCCTGCTCAGAAATCATTCCACCTTTGAGCAATTCATCCTTGATAAACGTATCGAGTGTGGACCAGTAGGTTCCGCCAGGTGCATCAAGCAGAATGCACGGGATCATGTCGCGCTTACCGGTTTGAAGTAATGTCAGCACTTCGAGTGCTTCATCAAGTGTGCCAAAGCCGCCCGGCAGACAAACCACAGCGTGACATTCCTTTACGAACATCAACTTGCGGGTGAAGAAATACTTCATGTTTACCAGCTTGTGGTCATCCGCAATGATCTCGTTTGGCGCTTGTTCAAACGGAAGCATGATATTCAGACCCATCGCATGGTCACGTCCGGCACCGACGTGGCCCGCTTCCATAATTCCGTGGGCAGCACCGGTAACAATAAACCAATCCCGGTCAGCCATTTCGCGGCCGAACTGGACTGCTTGTTGATAAGTTGGTTCTTCTGGTGGTGTTCGTGCTGAACCAAACACGGATACTTTTCGCTGCTTTCTATAGGGCGCGAATACTTTGAAGGCGTATCGCAACTCTCGCAATGTGCGGCTGAGAATCTTAAGGTCACCGCGTGCGGGACCGTCGGCTGCAAGTCTGTCTGCTGAGTTCTTGATACGAGCAATTAAGTCATCAACGTTTTTCATAGCGATTGGCCGTTACAAGTCATGCGGTAAATAACATTATTCCTATGTCATGTTATACCAACCACACCGCCTTCTTTGCCTCGTTTACCTGACCCCCTGTGCCACGTTGCCATAATATTACGCCTACTGGCATGGCAAACGTGTAACCTGCCGCATCTAACTCATGACCATTCACCCATGAGAGCCTATAATCAGTGAACCATGGACTTCACCAATATCATCTTCAAATTTGATCTCGTTGAATCCACAACCTGGTTCTACCTTTCGTCGCTCATCGCGTTGGCGTTATTCATTAAGTTTGGGCGACTCTTCAGCGTTCGAAATCTGGATGTGGTACTGCTGGTACTGATTACTCCCGGTTACCTGTTGTTATCGCATGGTCTATTCGAAGGATTCCAGGAATTCGTCTGGTTAGGATACGTTTGGTTGTGGGGCATGGGAGGTATCTTTATGCTTCGCATGCTCTTCGATTGCACGATGGTACGTCGCCCACTGCTGGAACCAAACCTCTCATCCGGTGGACTTGGATTTCTAATTATTGCGATGTTCAGTCTACTGGTTACCAATATCATGCTCGTCGGCCATGAGCCGGAAAACATGGCACCGGAACAAACGGAGATTATCGAAGACAGTGCCGGTTATCGACCTCTGGAAGAATTCAAACCATTGCCGGTCGTATTTTGGTCGGCGCCGTATGATGACTACAAGGGAGAAACGGAGCACCAATCTCAATATTCCGCTGCGGGAATCTCGACCCTGTTTCATCAATGGATCCTATTGGGAATCCATTTAGCAATCGTCATGGGACTGGTGACGGTCGGAGCAGTTCATTTCGAAAACTACAGGATGGGTCTGGGTGCAGCGACGCTTTATTTGCTGATTCCCTATGTACACGAACTCGCTGGGCGGGTTGATCATATCTTGCCGGGCATGCTATTACTTTGGACGATCGTTGCCTATCAGCGTCCAAGTATCGCCGGATTTTTTCTGGGGCTGGCCTTCTGTTGCTACTATCCATTCCACTTACTGCCGCTATGGCTCAGTTTCTACTGGCGGCGTGGCATGGGGAAATTCCTTATAGGAGTCATTGCTGGTTGGGCTGTATTGGTGGGGTGGCTTTATTTCACTTCAGCAGGCATGGATGACTTCTTGATTCAACTTCGACGTATGCACGGCCTGGTCTGGCCCGGTACAGAAAGCGAAGTGTTTCATGGTGTTTGGGGAATGGGTTGGGCACCTCAGTACCGTGTACCGTTAATGACCGCATTTATGGTCATGGCCATTACACTCTCCATGTGGCCGGCTCAAAAGAACCTGGGCACACTCATTAGCTGCACAGCAGCCATTATGCTCGCATCACGATTCTGGAATGGTCATGGTGGCGGGTTATATCTCGGTTGGTCACTGCCGCTGATTATCCTCGTGATATTCCGACCAAATTTGGAAGATCGCCTTACTGCTGCTGGGCAAGCCAATACTGGCTAGACTCTAATGTCACCTACACGCCGGTCACACGCCTCGGGAAACACGGCATTGCGATGAATGACTCTAATCCTGTTAATGAACATAAAGCTGCGGCACCTGATCGCGTATCGTGCGCCGTGATAACCGTCAGCGATACACGAACCTTGGAAAACGACACCGGCGGTGCACTTATTGCCGAATTGCTTCAAGCTGCCGGCCACGATGTACATTCCCGCGAGATCATTCCAGATGAGCCGGCGGTCATGAAGCCGTTGATACAGCAGCTTGAACAAGATTTGGAAGTCGATGCGATTTTGATGACCGGTGGCACCGGAATCTCTAGTCGCGACCAAACTTATGAAACCGTCACCGGGATCGTTGCAAAACCACTTACCGGTTATGGCGAACTGTTTCGCATGCTCAGTTACCAACAAATTGGGTCGGCGGCCATTCTCTCACGGGCAGTTGGTGGACTGATCAATGACACCGTGATACTAACCATGCCAGGGTCACCCAAAGCAGTACAATTGGCGATGAACGATATTATTCTGCCGGAAATCTGCCACTTAGTGCGTGAAGCCAAAAAGTAAAAGGTACTTAGAAGGAATACGACAACATGGAAATAAACCATGAACGGTTGCTTGAACGATTTGTCAGTTATGTAAAAGTCGATACGACAGCTAATGCTGAGACGAATGAATACCCCAGCACACCCGGCCAGCTCGTCTTAGGACGAATGCTGCTCGCCGAACTTTCCGAAATGGGTTTGCAGGATGCACATCAGGACAGCAACGGTCTGGTTTGGGCAACCCTCCCATCTAACGTAAGTGATTCCGTACCGGTCATCGCATGGAATTCACATGTGGATACGTCACCTGAGACCACTGGCGCTAATGTGAATCCGAATGTGATCCGTGACTATCAAGGTGGTGACATACCGTTAAGCGGTGATGCGACTAAAGTGATCACCGTAGAAGAAAATCCTGAACTCAATAACCTGACCGGCGCTACACTGATCACAACTGACGGCACGACACTCTTAGGTGGCGATGACAAGGCCGGTATCGCGATCATTATGGAGGCCGTTCAAACACTCGTTGAGAATTCAGATATCGAGCACGGTGAAATTCGCATCTTGTTTACCTGCGATGAGGAGATCGGTCGTGGAATTAATCACGTTGACTTAGACAAAGTCGGAGCGGTTGCTGCCTATACGCTTGATGGTGGTGGATTTGGTGATCTTGACGTGGAGACGTTCTCGGCAGACCAAGCTGTTATCACGGTTAATGGAATCAACATTCATCCATCCATCGCAAAAGACAGAATGGTCAATTCCATGCGGGCTGCGGGGCTATTGCTCGACAAACTCCCTCGCGAATTGTCGCCTGAGCGGACAGATGATCGTGATGGATTCATCCATCCCTACTGGATGGAAGGGTCTGTCGCTCAAACCGTTATCAAGGCGATCCTACGTGACTTTGATACCGCCAAACTCGCAGAATATGCTCAGATCATCCGCGACACTGCATCCACAGTAGAACAATCATCTGACGGAATCTCGATAACGGTAGAGATTCAAAGACAATATCGAAATATGGCTGACGGCATGCCTAAAGAACCGCGGGCTGTTAAATATGCTCAATTAGCCCATGAGCAACTCGGTTATTCATGCAATTTAACCAAAGTGCGTGGTGGTACAGATGGATCAATGCTAACCGAAAAAGGTCTGCCGACACCTAATCTCTCAAGCGGTCAACACAATCCTCATTCACCGCTTGAATGGGCTTGCCTCGATGAAATGACAAAGGCCTGTGAGAATCTAGTCCAGATCGCTCGTGTGTGGCGCGACGATCCCGATGTAAACGCTTAGAAACATTGAAACGTATGGCATGGAAACAATTGAATGTCCGAATTGGTAACAACAAGTGATGAAGTAGCTTATCTCGTCTTTGACATTGAGAGTGTCGCTGATGGCGATTTGGTTTCCCGATTGCAGTATCCCGGTGAAGACTTGTCAGATGATGAGGCCATTGCACGGTTTCGAGCCGAGTTGCTCGAGCAAAAAGGTTCTGATTTCATCCCATATACGTTCCATCTACCTGTCTCTGTGGTCATTGCCAAAATTTCCAGAGAGTTTGAATTGCTGGATTTGGTAGCCTTGGATCAGCCCGAGTTTAGACCACACGTCATTACAAAGTTGTTTTGGCGAGGGTGGGAACACTATAAGTGTCCGACATTTGTCACCTTCAATGGAAGAGGGTTTGATATTCCGTTAATGGAAGTATCGGCCTTTCGGTACGGTCTGAGTCTGGGACGTTGGTTTGCATTGGACGCCCGATCATTCGATCAACCACGATATCGATACAACACCAGTAAGCACTTTGATTTGTACGAAGTACTCACCAATTACGGTGCGTCGCGATTCAATGGCGGACTGAACCTTGCTGCCAATCTGATTGGTAAGCCCGGGAAAATGGACGTCAAAGGCTCCATGGTTCAGGATCTTTATCAGGATGGCAAACTCGCGGAAATCAACGACTACTGTCGCTGCGACGTACTGGACACATACTTTGTATTTCTTCGCAGCATGGTTCTAACAGGCAAAATCACACTTGAGCGTGAGCAGGAAATCGTTTTCAACACACAGAGCTGGATTCTTGCTGAAGCGGAACGGCAACCGGTATTTAAGCAATATCTGGAACACTGGGGCGATTGGAAAAACCCGTGGCTGGAAGAATAGCGAATCGCACCTCAACGATCGACTCTTTAACTTCGTCTTATTGCATTAAGCGATCGCGTGCCTGAGCAGCCCACGGACTATCCGGTGCCAGCACAATGAATGCCCGCCAGTGATCGGTCGCTTCATCCCTTCGACCAAGTTTGTCCAAACACTTGGCCAAATGGTAATGTGCATCGGGGTAATCAGGATGGAATTTGAGTGCACCGTAAAGCGCCGCAATGGCGAGCTCGTCCTCGCCTGACTCGAGTAATACACAACCAAGGTTAGCACGAGCTTCTACGTAGTTTTCGTCCAGTTCGATAGCCATGAAGTATCGCTCACGTGCCGCTGTAAAGTCGCCTTTACGATAGAGCAATTCTGCTATGCGAAAGTTGACTTCAGCATGCGGTCCGGCGATCACCAGAGCCGTACGATATTGCTCAAGTGCCGCATCCAGTTCACCGTCATCTTCCAATGCCGCGGCGTCGGAAAGCACCTGTTCCGGAGTAATGGGGGCTGTTGCGAGAGTAACCGTGCGTTCAAACGGTAGCACGACAGGCTCTGGGGAATCTGTTTTATCAACATCGGTGTCGTGCACCCGAATCACGAACTTCTCAGCGTCGTCCTCATCTTCCAGCGCATCAAAATCCATGCGCATTTGACCACTTGAGTCCACAAGCCCTTCACCCTGCCTG
Source organism: Pirellulaceae bacterium (assembly GCA_045566075.1). Lineage (GTDB taxonomy): Bacteria > Planctomycetota > Planctomycetia > Pirellulales > Pirellulaceae > UBA11883. The sequence continues at coordinate 26,893 of JBJLEE010000012.1, forward strand.
AGTAATATCTGTTGACCCTCAACAATTACAGACAGTTGAGCTAATGGTCTCTCTACATCCGGAACATACCTGGCTAATTCGGCAAGTGACTTCTCAATTTGCTTCACCGATGCACCGGCGGCCAACATCTCGGCAATTCGTCGTGCTGTGGCAACTTCCTGAAAGTCAAAGTAAGGGAGTTTGTGTACTTCGCGGGCGGGCACGATCAAGCCACGACGATGCCAGCGACGTATTACTCCTATCTCAACATCCAGTAGCTCGGCCAACATCGCCGGCGTATACAGACGGCGAATATTCAGTTCGTCGTCGACCATCCCGAGTTGCTGCCAAAGCAGAGTCTCATTAATGATTTGGATTGTGCCACTGGCAGCGAGCGACTGTGTGGTATCAGAAAGTAATTCGTCGACACTGGCTGGTGGCCATTGTTCTGCACCAATTACGACCAGATCAACATCCCCACTCTGTATATCATCCGGACTGGCAAGGAAGCCGTCATGACTGCTAACGAGTCTTTGTAGTTCTCGTTTGTTCATGCCGCCCATTTTGCCAACGAACCCGATACGCTTTCCCTGAATCGGATTTGGAGCTTGGGATTCTGACATATTTATTTAGTAGAAAAGGATGGTGGTCAGGCAAATTAGTTCTGCGACTGTTCCAGTTGCAAGACTGCTTCTTTGGCTGCGAGCCCGACCTGTGTTGAGACATCTGCTGACTCAAGTGCCTTCATCGCCTCAATCAAGTCGCTCAATTCTTCAATGTCATGTGAATCAGCAAGGTTCATCGTGGCACGCAGTGCATTGCCAATCAATATATCCCGACGCATTACCTGTAAGGATTCTTTGGACTCGTCTTCTTTGATAAACGGATTATCCGGATCGAGCATTTCTAACAAGACGTTCTTAGCTGCCAGATCGCCATGACGTGCCAGTCCTGTTGCCGCGTTATAGCGAGTATTGCTGTGTGCGCTATGAGTTAGGCTACGCAGCGTCTCTAATGCGTTGTCACTACCAAGGACTCCCAGTGCAAAAGTCGCGGCAGACTTGACCTCATCACGACTCACGTCCTCTTCTGTTGTGGACGACTCCAGCGTCAACTTAATCAGTGTCTCTTCCAAATGACGATTGGTAACGAGTTTCTCAGGACCAATGTTGTTGATTAGTAGTGCCAGCGATTCAATAGCTGCCCGCCGGACATCCAAATCCTTCAAGTCTTTTTCGTGCAAAGCCGCATCTATTAAGGGATCGATTGGATCTTCGATCGTGAATTCACCCAGGCATTTACAAACAAACATTCGCAAACGAATTCGAGTTGGCTCCGTTTTGCCCTGCTTGATTTCACCGCGAAGTACGCTGATCAACTCAGCAGCAAGCTCTTTATCTTGCTTCAGATCAATGTTGTCCGGATTTTGAAGCAATAAAGACAGGTTAAAGGCATCCTGCCAGCTTCCTTCATTTAACCGCTTTAAATTACGGACTAATTCCGGAGCGCTGGCTGATGTCGCCAGCATGTTAAAAAGCAAAACGATGGAAACAACAACGGCCACAATGACCATCGGAATTACAAACAGCTGCAGAATAAACCCCGCACTTGGCGGATGTACTTCCGGCAGGCTTGTGTCAGCTGTGGACGATGTCGTGGAGGCAACTTCATTCAGTTGCCCGCCCTCTTCGTTCGTCGGCTCTTGTTCTGGCGTTGAATTCACGGTTAAACTCTTCCTAGACCATGCAAACCTCTAGTGTAGATGGGGCATGGTAAGCGTCAAGGTAATCACCGTCTCTGTGGGCACCCTCGACACGCCGTATTCGCCATACACGCTTTATATTTCATCATGCAACTACTCGACTTAACTCTTGATGACCCTGTGGCAAATGTTGCTCTGGAAGAAGCACTTCTCAATGAGGCAGAGTCAAAGGAAGAACCCACAGAGTTGTTACGCCTGTGGCATTTGGACGTGCCGATGGTCGTCATTGGCAGATCAAGCAGTTTTGAAGGTGAAGTGAATGAAAATCTAACGAGCAGAGATGAAGTACCAGTCGTACGGCGGTGCAGTGGCGGAGCTGCGATCGTTTGCGGCACCGGATGTCTGATGTACAGTGTGATCCTCAGCTACCAAAATCATCCTGAGCTGCAGCAGATTTCCCATGCACATGACTTCGTACTAACGACTGTTTCAAACGCGGTTAACAAGCTCGGCATTGAATCAGTTAGGCAAGGTACAAGTGATTTAACCGTTGGGACGCAAAAGATATCCGGTAACAGCCTGCGATGTAAACGGAAACACATTCTTTACCACGGGACACTACTTTGTCATTACGATCTGGAGCTGGTTAGTCGGTATTTAGAGACGGCTCCGCGACAGCCAGAATATCGTCAACAGCGGAACCACGACCAATTCGTTGCCAATCTGAACGTGGACATGGAGGCACTTAGAGAGTCTCTGATCGATACATGGGGTGCTACTCAAGCCCGTTTGGAGATTCCGACAGCAATGGTTGAGTCACTTCTTGAGGATAGGTACCGCTGCGACCAATGGAATCGACATGGTCGGATGGCATAAGTCAGACTCTGCACCGATTACTGTCAAATCCAGACTAAACGAATCCCCATTTTTTTCGCAGGATCCACTCTAGAGAGAGCACCAGGCAAAACACGACAAGAAATGACCAGGCACTGGTAGCATCGCTGCCGAGTTGCCACTTCACGTCCAACTCGACTTCCGTCTGCTCGGCGCGGTCGTTTATCTCGTTGATCAAATCAACAGCATCGCCGGGCATAACAAGTCGTCCGCCATGGGCAGACGTCATTTCCGCCATTTGGCTCAGTTGTTGAGGATCAGCCTGCGTATTAGTGCGTTCCGGTTGCTGGTCAATAATCTGGAAGTCTGCACGTGTCCTGCCGAGTTCCTTGCCTTGTTGTGATGCAACAACATCCACGAAGTAATTCCCCGGTGGTCCTGGGGAATCGATATTTCCTGTCCAGTCATCCAACTGTTGCGATAACTGCAATGTCTCTTTCGTCTGATCCGGTCGCACGAGGGTCACCTTCCAGGTAACGTCATTGATCTGCTCACCATCGGTCGTTTGTGCGCCAACGGTAAATGAAACCGGACTGCCGGGTGAATATCGACGCTGGGCCATGTTAATCCACACATCACTTTGCAATTGGTTTTCTCGTCCAACCAACCACAGAATGGCCTGACGCCAAAACCTCAGCAATTCTTTTTCAAAGCCACGACGTTTCCATCGCCAGGTGGAATCACCTGCAAAGGCTAATACCCGTCCCAAGCCATATTCACCGGACACAAGCAATGGCTGCTGCTTCGGATTCTCCAACAGAATCCGGGCGTCTGCCTTCACACCCTGAAACCGATTGGCTCCAAGCAACGGTGGTAACGCTTGCCAGCGTGCTGCAACGTCCCCATTGATCGCAATACGAGTAATCGCATGCTCTTCGATTGGCACCATCCCTTGTTCTTCGGTCAGGTGAAACGCTTCTCGCAATGGAGCCTGAACGCCAAATTCCTGTCGCTCTGCATCACTCATTTCAATCGGCAGCACATTACTCAACTGAGTATTCTTATACCCACCTGGGCCAAAGCTATAGAACCCGCCAATCATCATGATGCCCTTGCCATCTTCCACAGCCTTGGTAATCAAGTTGATATTCTCTGTTCCAAATGATGCTGCCGGGACATCTTCGATCAGCAACACATCATATTGATCAGAGTCAATATCCGATTCTCGCAACACCGGGTCATTGTCTTTGGGACGTTTAACAAATAACGGCACAAGCTCGATGTCCGGCAATGATCCAAGCGTTCGCTTTAATTCCAGTTGTTCGCCAACCCGGTTGCCGAACAAGTAAAGTACGCGTAATCCACCTTCAGCAACCGTCAAGAATGACACCTGCTGATTATTCTCCACCAGTAATTCGCCATCCTGGCTGTCTGCCTCAACTGTCAGCGTGTAATTTCCAGGCTGACCAGCCGTGTACTCCATTTCAATTGGGATGACAACTTCGGCTTCATCGGACTCAACATTAAGCGTCTTAATAACTTCCGGTGGCTGACCTTCTGCCTGAATTGATAATCGCACAGGTACGGAAGTTCCGGAAAGCCCTCTAATCCTTGCCACACATCGAATATTAAGCTGGTTCCCTGTGAACACCCGATATTGCTGTGGGAGTTGCTCGATAGCCACATCTCTCCCTGCACCGGCAATTCCCTGCTTACCAAATGGGATCGTGAATAGAGGAATTCGACGTCGGTCGAGTTCAAGGCCCGCCTGACGAATCTCAACTTGTGGTCGAAATGCTGTTTGAGTGCCATCACCCAGTAGAATCACGCCGAGGACCCGATCACCCGGTACCGATGTCACTGCTCTATATAGAGATGTCCCAATATCCGTTTGTTCACCGATGGGCTCTTCCGGAAATGGTTCTGTTGATGCCCAAAGATCAGCTGAGATTTCATCTGAATACAAAAAGGACTTTACTGAGATATTCTCTTCTAAATCACCAAGCGAATTTTTTAGCTTTGTATACAGCTCCGATTGTGCCTGCCATCGCGTGATGTCCGTATTAACCGATGGTTGTTGCATGCTGATAGTCTGGTCCAGCATGATCATGATGGTGCCTTGTTGGCGTTTCTTCTCAACCGCGGAACGACTAGGCCGTAACATGCCGGCAAGAATCAGCACTAACAAGCAGCAGCGGAGCGTGATAAGTGTAAATCGACGTCCTTTGGACAATTGGCGATCCGGCCTGACAAATAGCCACAATGCCACCAGCACGCAAATCGTCACCGTCACGAGCAAATAGCTGCCAAAAATGGGTTCAAATCGCCAGGAAGTCATGATCGCCGTTAGCCTTCCTTCCTGGTTGGATAAAAGCGATTGGAAATTACGTGTTCCAGTCCGGCAATCACTGCGAGGATCACCATTAATAACGGAAAGACTTCGTAGCCGACGCGTGTTTTTCGGATCTCCGTGTCTATCTCATCTTCATTTCGCGCTATCTGGATTCCGCCTTCTCCAAATACAGCCTCCAATTCCGCGACGTCGATCGCGGTTAGATCAGAGACAGCAACTGGAACATTGGCCGAAAAGCCTCGTAATACAACACCATTTTGATCTCCTTTTAACCGATAAGATCCAATTTGATCGGTAGACCGAATCAGAATTTGCTCGTCGGTCTCCACGACAGGCTGAATCTCACCAGACGGCAAGAACAACTGGTATCGTTTCGGATGGTGCTTTTCATTTGAAAGTGACGCCATTTGCCCGGCAAAATAGTTCAACTGGTCATCGCCACTACGCGACGTATAAGACACAAGCCCGTTGATTAGCAGGAAGTACGGCCAATTATTTTCCCCGCTTACAAGATCGTTCCACCGTCGACGACCTTCAATTCGAAATGGATCCGATATAGGTGTGGCCATGGTCAACACCCGACCCTTACCAACCACATTTTCAATCAACAGTGGGCGACGGGAGTCACTGCTACGAATAATCACGCGGGCTGATTCGGCAAGATCATCCAGAGACCAATACCGGAAAATCGGGAATGCACTCCACGGCACGGAACCATCAAGCTCTCGAAAAAACACCTGGCTGCCATGAGCCGGATCCGTCGGGTCAACAAAGTTGTCTGATTCACCACGCCATTGACGCCCGACTGTTGCACCGATGAGTGGCGATGCGAAGGGCTGTGCCAGATCCTGATTGGGATCTGCGTTGTTTCCCAGGAAAATGGCAATGCCACCGCCGAGGTTTGCAAATTGGTTTAGTGCCGCCCATTGATCGTTCGTTAAGGGTGTTGGATCAATAAAGTAAACGGACGAATACTGGGCAAGTTGTTGTGTGACGAATTCCGATTGTCTCACCACGTCAGGCTGAAATTGTGATGTACCGTCCTCTAGCTGTTTCAGGGGAGAAATAGCCTGCGTCAGGAATCGTGTTGCAACACCATCTGGCGCAACGATTAATATCGGCCATGCATTTCGCACCTCGATGGTAAAGTGCCGCACATTGTCCAACATGAATCCATCACTGCCGACAATTCGAATCTGACCATGATGTACTCCCGGCGGCAGGTCTGAAATGATAAAGGTTCTGCGACTGGAAACTCGATCATCTGGCTTACCTTCAAACACAACTTCCTGCTCGCCACGTTTCATGAGTTCCGGCGTTTGTAGTTTGTCGTCCATGAGAACCGGGAGTGTTAAATCCGGCTTCTCCAGCCACAACTCAATACTTCTGGAAGCAATATCCCCTTCACGAAACACATCAACTGAAATCTCGATCTGACTGTTAGCCGTAATCACTGACTGGGATAACTCCGCATCGCCAAGTCCGGCATTCTTGATTTCCTCTGCGGCGACATTTAGCAGATAAAGCGGAGTCTTGTCCGGCTCATTAAAACGCTTTGCCAAGCCTGCATTTACGCCGTTCCATGCTGACCGGGCCATATCTGTAAATACATAGACTTCTTTCTGCTCAAGCTGAGATGTTGCCAGCAGATCCAGCGACTGCCCCAGCGCATGATCCAAGCCTACGTTATTAAAAGTCACCTTGAGCTGACTGATCGAGTCCTCCGCTGCGGCGCGATCCACACTGAACATATGTGCTCGTGGGGACAAGTCGGCGATCGCGACCTGGCTACCATCCGGTAACTTACGAATTAACGCGCTCGCCAAATCCTGTGCAACCTCCAGTCGAGTCTGATCTTCGTGCGTGTACATCATGCGCGCCGATGTATCAAACACCAGTACAGCTGCCACCGGAGCATCAGTATCTCCAACTGCTGCACCGTGTTCGGTCGTTAATGCCTTAAAGGTAAGGAATGCATCCACACAGAAAGCGGCGATCGCAGCGGCCGTAAGAAGAATCGAAAGCCACCTGGAAAGCGGAATGCTCCATGAATAAATTGCGGTAACCGTCAACAAAAAGAAGGCAAGAAAGATGATTCCGATGGTTACCCAACTTCCGCCCTTAGCTAAATCAACCGTCGGGCCGGCTAATGCGAGAACGAGCAGTGCAATTAATAAGCACCTTGCCACCAGCAACAACCAGTGCCGCAACCGTAAGGTCCGCTGATTGGATAGACGGCGTTGTTGTACAAACCTAAGTGCTGGAAACGTAACCAGTTGCGGTTGCCGTCGCATCAGAAGATGCAGGACAACCGGAATGGCCACCAGCGCTGCACCGATCAAAATGGATACATTGAGAAATGTCATCTCGCTATCCTGAAAATGCAGCCATTAGAATCTAGAACGTCGACTTAACAAGTATTCCATTAGTGCTTTATCAAATGGCATACTCGTATCCAGTGCTACATAGTCGATGCCATCTTGCTGACACTGCTGTCGGTACTGTTCACGAAACTCCGTAATCTGCGTTTCGTAATCCCGCCGAAAACTTGTCGCATCAACAGTCAGCTTCTCCATCGACTCCGGATCTTCCAATTCAACGAGCCCATTAAATGGAAATGATACTTCTGCCTCATCCAAAATATGGAACAAGATCACATCATGACCACCATGCCTGAGCCGCCGCAAGGAATGCGTGACTTCTTCTGTATCGACCAACAAATCAGAAAACACCATAACCAAACTACTGCGTTTCATCATCGACGCCAGTTGCACCAGACTTGCAGCGACATCGGTTTGACCGCTCGGCTCTAACTTGGTTAGCACCGATAAAATATTAGCAAGTTGAGTGCGTTTGGATCTGGGTGGTAAACAATCGCGTATTTCCTCATCAAACGTAATCAGCCCGACTGGGTCCTGCTGATGAATCATCATGTACGCAAGTGACGCCGCGAGGCAAATCGCATAGTCGAACTTTGTAAGTTCTTGTTCATGCGTATATGCCATGGATTCGCTTAGATCCATGACGAGGTAACCGGTGATATTGGTTTCCGCCTCGAATTTTTTGACATAGTACTTATCAGTCTTCGCATAAACGAGCCAGTCGATATCACGAGGATCATCGCCCGTTGTGTACTTGCGATGTTCACTGAATTCCACACTAAAACCCTGGTATGGACTCGCGTGCAAACCCTGTAGAAAACCGCGCACAACAAACTGCGCACGCAGATCTAACCGTTTGATTTGGTTGATCACTTCAGGTTTGAGATATGATTCTACAGATGGCATTTAAGAAAACACTATTCAAATTTAGAAACTGTCGGTTCAGGGATAGTAGCTAACAACTGAGCGACGACGTCCTCTGATGTCATTCCGTCCGCCTGAGCGTGGAAATTAGTTGCCACACGATGGCGTAAAACAGGTACAGCGATTTTTTGGACGTCCTGAATTGCCACGCTAAACCGTCCGTCCATGGCTGCCAGAGCTTTACCACCCTGAATCAGGAATTGTCCGGCACGTGGTCCTGCCCCCCAATCGACAAACTCCTTGATGAATTCCGGCGCCTCTGCATCTCCCGGCCGTGTAGCACGAACCATATTGGAAACGTATTGGATGATGTGCTCACTAACAGCAACTGAATTAACCAGTTTCTGTAAATTGACGATGGCCTTAGCGCTTAAGACCTTGTTGACCTCCGGTGTCTCATTACGACACGTGGCGGCAAGAATGCGCACTTCCTCATCAGCGGTTGGATAATCCACTTTAATGTTGAACATGAATCGATCGAGTTGTGCTTCAGGAAGTGGATACGTGCCTTCCTGCTCAATTGGATTCTGAGTAGCAATGGTGAAGAACGGCTTCGGCAAATTGAACGTGGTACCGCCAACGGTCACTTCGCGCTCCTGCATCGCCTGAAGTAATGCCGCTTGTGTCTTGGGCGGTGTTCGGTTGATTTCGTCAGCAAGCAGAATGTTGCTAAAAATCGGGCCTTCCATAAACCTGAAGTTCCGACGCCCCGTGTCATCTTCTTCGAGCACATTGGTACCGGTAATATCTGACGGCATTAAGTCGGGTGTAAACTGAATCCGATTGAATGAGACATCAAGGATTTTGGCCAGCGTACTGACCATCAATGTCTTCGCCAAACCAGGTACACCTTCAAGCAAACAATGCCCTCGCGTAAATATTGCCGCGAATATTTGTTCAATGACGTCATCCTGTCCTACGATCACTTTTTGCAGTTCCTGCTGCATCACTAGCCGATGCTGACGGAACTCCTGCAGAATTTCATTTAGGCTCTTCTGTTGGGATGCCACGATTCTCTCTCGTCAATTCTGGTCGTTGTGTTTAGTGGCCAATTAGTTGTTGCATCGTCAAGTTTTCAGATGAACTGTTGGCCAACCTATCAATGAATGGTCGATATCCAAGCTAATCACAATTCTATCGGCTCGTAGTTTTTTGTGTGGGCGAATTCAATAAATGTTGAACTGGGTAAGCTGAATCTATGCTTCATCTCGATTTAACCGTGATCTTCAGCGATAATTAAGTGCATTAAGTTGTGAACCACAACGCTACCAATTCCGGATGATCATGCATCGATCTGTTATATTTCTGCTCGTTTTTTCTTTGCCACTGGCTAGTGCACCGGTCTGCCGTGCAGACGTGTCTGCAGAGCAGGTGCGGTCTGCAATCAGTAAAGGCGTTGAGTACCTGAAGAAGACTCAACAGGATGGTGGACGGTGGCCCGAGCTACCGTCATACGACAACGGTGTGACAGCGCTTTGTACTCTTGCATTGATAAACGCCGGTGTGTCTCTAAATGACAATCACCTCAAGAGCGCCTTAACACATTTGCGAAACAGCGAAATCTCAAATCGGACGTATGTTAACGCTCTAATGCTGATGGTTTTTTGCCAGGCAAACCCTGAGCAGCACCGCGTGCGAATCAAAGAATTAACTGTTTGGCTGGTCAACGCACAAAATCCTAATGGAGCGTGGGGGTACGGAAACCAATACGTAGCAAACGATCCGTCCAACAGTCAGTTTGCACTGCTCGCACTTCATGAAGCAGAGCGATTTGGGCTGAAGATTGATGCAATCGTATGGAAACGTGCTCGTGACTACTGGTTAGCACGACAGCGACCAGATGGTGGCTGGAATTACAATGTCCTTGAAGGATCCACCATCAGCATGACATGTGCTGGTATTAGTTCACTGGTGATTGCAAACGGGAAACTCGGCAATCTCGAGGATAGGATTACTAACGGTGTTGTTGATTGCTGTACTGCCACCGCGCCCCAGGAAGCAGTCCGCCGCGGCCTTGCATTTCTTGCCAAGAACCTGTCCATACGGGGTAATCCGCTGACAGGTGACAAGGCTTTCTACTATTACATGTATGGCACCGAACGCGTTGGGCGTCTTCTCGGTCAACGATTCATCGGCAAGTCCGACTGGTACAGAAGTGGCGCAGAAGTACTACTGAATCTTCAGGATGGCTTCTCCGGCCGATGGGTTGGATCCAGCCACGGTGAAAACCATCCGCCTGTTGCCACATCCCTGTCGCTATTATTCCTATCAAAAGGTCGTAGACCTGTGGTCGTTTCACGTATGCAGTATGGGAACCCCAACAGCGATAACTGGAACAAACATCCCCAGGCACTTCAAAACATCACGCAGCATATCGAAAAACGGTGGGAGATGGATCTCACCTGGCAGACGATTGATATCAAGCTGGCTAATGTTAATGACTTGCTCGAGACTCCCGTACTGTTCATTAGCGGTTATCAGTCACTTCAATTGACCGATGCCGAAAAAGACCGATTGGTTCAATATGTGAATAGCGGCGGATTCCTATTTGTTGAAGATTGCTGCCGTGATGAAGCATTCGATTTGGAATTCAGACGGCTGATGCAAGAGATGTTTCCAAATGCGCCACTTAAACCCTTACCACCAGAACACGCGGTGTGGTATGCAGACAAACGAATTGACCCCCGCTTCGTTGGTGAACTGGAAGGCATCGACGTCTGTTGCCGAACCAACATCATCTACTCTCGCGTAGACCTGGGCTGTTATTGGGAATTAGACAATCCCTACCGCGAAGAAAACTATCCGGAAAATATTGAGGACGACGTTCAGCAGCGGATTAACATTGGCACCAATGTTTTGGCTTATGCGACAAATAGACAGTTACAACAAAAGCTGGATCGACCTCGCTATGAATTGGCTGATGCCAGCAAAATTGACGTGCCACGAGGTGTGCTTAGAATTCCAAAAGTTAATCACGCCGGTGGATCAGATGACGCACCAAATGCTCTTTCAAACCTGCTGCTAACAGTGCAAAAGCAGAGTGAAATACGCGTCAGCACTTTCCGTCGATTGCTCGGTGAATCCGAAGAATTGTTTGACTATCCCATCCTGTTTATTCACGGCCGACGCAGCTTCACATTCAGTCCTGCACAGCGACAGTTGATCAAGACGTTTATACAACGCGGAGGCTTTGTGTTCGGTGACTCCATCTGTGCAAGCGATGAATTCGCTAGTGCCTTTAGACGAGAGATGTCTGAAATCTTCCCCGAACATGAACTGACCCGTATGCCGATAAGTCATCCGATCTTCAGTGATGAATTCGGGGGATTTACGATTCGCCAAGTCACATTGCGTGAGCCGGCTGAACGGGATAATGACGAACCGGCCAGATCTACCGAATCCCGTGTCGTACCGACCCTCGAAGCACTTACGATGGGCGGAAGAACTGCCGTCGTCTTTTCACCGTTTGACTTGAGCTGTGCACTTGAAAACCAGGTCTCTCTTGAATGCAAAGGGTACATAACTCGTGACGCCGGACGGCTCGGAGTAAATATCGTTCTCTTTGGACTGCAGCAATGAATCTATCCAATGACGCCAAGCCAATTGCCCCGGTGACCACCGGGATCATGGTGATCATTTCATGCGCAGCCATTCGTCTGTTTGTGCTGATTCTCTTAAATGACAACATGAGTACAGACGTCGACAACTACCGTGAGATCGCTAACAACGTTCGCAATCATCAAGTCTACGGACTCAATACCGATACCGATGACCAACCTCGGGCCGTTGCCTTTCGTCCACCGTTGTACCCGCTTTTACTTGCATACACCTCGCCGACCTCCGAAGTCAGTAACACGCAGGTCATTTTTCTGCATTGGATGCTGGGCATCGGCATGATTGTTACCGTGTATACCCTTGCTCAGTTAGCTGGCATAGGACAATACGGATTAATCGCCGTGATAGGCGTTACGCTCGATCCTATACTGGTGAATCAGTCGTCTCAGATCATGACAGAAACGCTTGCGGTCTTTCTCGCAGTCCTTTCAATCCTCTTTCTTAGCAAAGATCTAGCGAAGCCGACAAATCAAATTGGTGCCGGACTCTCGCTGGGACTCGCCGCACTTTGTAGACCAACATTCTTCGTTTTCGCAGCGTTTTCATTACTTTGGCTGCTGGCACGGAAGCAAGATTCAATCGGATCGCGCGTTAAACATTGCTTGCTCATTACATTGTCGATGATGGCTGTTATCACGCCGTGGGTGGTAAGAAACTACAATTTGCACGAACGGCCGATATTAGCAACAACGCATGGCGGCTATACGCTTCTGCTTGCTAATAACCCGCTCTATTACGATTACATCCAGAGTGATGCCAGCGACTCTCCATGGACTGCTACTGAATTTGATACGGGTGTAAGTCGTTTTGCCTTTAGTGATGAGCCACAAATTGACTTTTGGTCCGCAGATTTATGGAATTCGAGTGCCGAGAACAATGTCATTGAGCGCACTGAAGTGGAGCTGGATGCTTTTACCTATCAAGTCGCATGGCACTATATTTCCAGTCGTCCGGCAGATTTTGCATACTCCATGCTATTGCGACTCGGTAAATTCTGGCAATTCACGCCAAATGTGATTGGCAAAAAAGACAGCTTTCGTAACTCATGGCTGCGCATGGCAACTGGGATTTGGTACGCAACGTGGAGTCTGGCTGCTCTTATAAGTATTTTCATGATCCGAGATCACCTGAATGAGCCAATTTGGCGTATCGGACTGTGCTTGTTACTGGCTTTTTGTCTGGTGCATGCGTTTTACTGGACGGATATGCGAATGCGAGCGCCTGTTTTGCCCATTATTTATCTGCTGGCTGCTGCCGGCCACCGCAAACGGGTTGAAAGCTAACATTTACACGCTTTCCCAGTCTTCCTATAATCCCCGCCGCTGGACACAGTATGCGCCCTCCGTGCGCCTGCAATTAATGCGATTAATTGGCAAGGATGCCGAACCACATTGCACCTTAAATACACCTACAATCCGACACCGCCGGACACCAATCGGCAGCGATATCTCCGCGGGAAATGCCGCGTGTCGGGAATAGTGCGCATCTGGTGTCTATTCATCTTTGTTGGCGGATTGGCCGGAAACGTCGTTGCACAGGATATCACCTTCCCCATGCCTCCTGGTGAAGCACCGATTCAGGTGCGAGCAGAAGAAGGCTATCAGTGGCAAACCGGCGAGTACCAAATTTGGCATTTGAACAATGTCCAGTTGCGACAGCATGAAATGCTGGCGACTGCACCACATGCCGTTATTTGGATCGATAAATCCGCACAAAGCTCCGACCTACCCACAAAGGTCATTGCCTATTTCGAAGGATTACCAACGCGAATCCTCGAGCAGTCTTTGTATCAGTCATCGATGGATAGCAAAGTCCGATTTGAAGGGACTTGGTGGATCAATCGTTTCTATAGCGTTCAACCACTCCAGCTAGTAGTCGACACACAATTACCGACTCCTCGTAGTCCCTCAGACACATATAACCGTGGTGTACTGGCACGAAAAGGTGGACGTCCGGTTGTACCCACTGGAGTATCCGGTGTGGCATATCAACCACCGCCTGCAGACATCGGTGGTTTGCCGCCATCAGACGCTGCTGCACGCAATACAACGTTAGCGCTTGGTGACCATCGCGTATTGATCGAAGGTCGCAGCAATGTGGATTGGAGCCTGAAGATCGAGCAGGACCCTTCGGGAAACGGCAGTATCGCCCTAGCTAAATCCGGTATCCGCGCCACGATCGAAGGCATCAATGTCGCTGAACTTGGACCGGTTGGAAACATTAGCATCGAGACGGACAACATGGTTGTCTGGGGTCCATCCATTAACCAATTACAGGACGATGACAACACTGGAAAACCACAACCGATCGAGTTATATCTGGAAGGAAATATTATCTTCCGGCAAGGTGACCGGATCATCTATGCCGATCGGATGTACTACGACCTCACTCGCGATCTGGCTGTCGTGCTTAACGCAGAAATGCTGACACCTATTCCTGAATACGATGGCGTATTACGAGTCAAAGCAGATGTCATTCAGCAGGTAAACAAGCAAACCTATAAAGCCTACGGTGCCGCACTTACATCCAGCCGGATGGGCATTCCGACCTATTGGTTTCAGGCTGAGGAAGTTGAAGTTCAGGATACACCTCGCCCCGATCTGGATCCGGTTACCGGTCGCCCCATTATTGACCCGGAAACTGGAAAACCCCGCTACAAACACAACTTGATGGCAACAAGTCGAAACAACTTTTTGTTTGTTGGTGGTGTTCCTGTTTTTTACTGGCCGGTGATGGCTACCAATCTCCAGTCGCCAACATATTACATGGATCGAATACGTGTTAAGAGTGACAGTGTCTATGGTGGCCAGTTACTACTCGACTGGAATGCCTACCAACTTCTAGGACTACAAGATGCTCCGGAAGGTGTGAAGTGGACTGTCAGCACAGACATTATGAGCAAGCGTGGTTTTGGGTTTGGCTCGATGCTTGAGTATGAACGTGATGACATGTTCAACATACCCGGACCGGCTCGTGGCTTATTTGATGCCTGGGCGATCAATGAAAACGGTTTGGACAACCTCGGTGCGGGACGCCGCACACTCGCTCCTGAAAAGGACTTCCGGGGTCGAGTGTATTGGCAACATCGCCAGCTTCTTGGTGGTGGCTATCAACTGACCGGTGAATTAGGAATCATCAGCGACCGCCACTTTCTTGAACAGTATTACGAACACGAGTGGGATCAGGAAAAGGACCAAAACACCAGCCTGGAACTTAAACGCTTCATTGAAAATCAATCGTGGTCCGTATGGGGCAATGTGCGGCTGAATGATTTCTTTACCCAGACTGACTGGCTACCTCGCTTCGATCACAATCTGATCGGTGAGTCGCTTTGGAGTGACAGAATTACCTGGCATGAACACACACACATTGGTTTAGCGCGACTAAAGCAGGCAACACCTCCGGATGACCCAGGTGAAGCAGCAAAATTCGACTGGCTTGCCGGCGAAGAACACGATCGATCCGGTGTACGCGCTGCCAGCCGTCATGAATTCAGCATGCCGTTGTCAGCCGGGCCTGTAAAAGTGGTGCCGTACGTGTTGGGTGAAGTTGGCTACTGGGCAAATGATATAAACAGTAATTCTGTGGAACGTGCATATGGTCAGGTCGGTGTTCGGGCTAACCTGCCGATGTGGCGAGTCGATCATGACATTAAGAGTGTCTTGTTCAACGTTAACGGCCTGGCACATAAAGTGAACTGGTTCGCCGATTTCTATTGGGCCGATTCCAATCAGGATATGGACGTCCTGCCAAGGTACGATGCTCTGGATGATGATGCAACGGAGCACTTCCGGCGGCGTCACTTCTTCGACACGTTTGGGGGTACAGCGGGTGACAACGTTCACGCTAAATGGGATGAACGATACTACGCACTACGTCGAAACATGCAGGGTTGGGTCACAGCACCTGTTACAGAGATCGCTGCCGATATGTCTGCAATCCGGTTGGGTGTACAGCAGCGTTGGCAAACAAAACGAGGATTGCCCGGTCGGGAACGAATTGTTGACTGGATGGAATTGGATACGGAACTGACACTGTTTCCAAATGCTGAACGCGATAACTTTGGTCAGGAAGTTGGTCTAATCGACTATGATTATCGCTGGCATGTCGGCGATAGAGTCACGCTCATGTCGGATGGCTTTACCGATTTGTTTGGTGACGGATTCCGCATGTTTACTGTCGGCGGACAGATTAGTCGCCCAGATAGCGGTCGACTCTACCTTGGATACCGATCCATGGATGGCCCAATCGACGGTGATATTATCCATGGATCGCTCAGCTATCGTATGAGTGAAAAATGGATTGCGATCGCCGGTACGACCTTTGATTTATCTGAGACTGGAAATATCGGACAGAGTTTGTCTGTTGTACGAATCGGTGAATCGACGCTTGTAAGAGTTGGGGTGCACTACGACGAGAGCCGAGATAATTTCGGGGTGCATCTATCTATCGAGCCACGGTTCCTGTCATCAAGCAAAATCGCCCGCCGCAGTGGCATCCACATACCACCAGCCGGTGCCTACGGACTGGAATAGACAATCGCGGGCACAAGGCCAGCGCAAGACCAGCGCTAGGTCGGATGCTCGTAGCGTGGTCCGGAGTCGCGTTAGCAACATAGGGCCACCTAAACTACTCCTGGCTCTCGTGCAAAGCCTCGTGAGCTTCGTCGTCTTCCGGCCTGTTGTCAAATCCCTTGCCAGTGGTGAACTCGATGTGATCAAGGAATTTCACATTGGCACACTCATCAATTTCATCCGTATGGCAGGCGGCTGAGTTGGGAATTAGAAAACGGTATGGCCCACCATTCTTCGTCTCAAGCGGATTACCTTCACTGTCCGAATACATAATCACTGCAGACTCAGCGACGGCGTTCAGAGGAATACTGGCGTGAAAGTCATCGAGCGTGCCGTGCAAACCGATGTAGTCAACGCCGAGGTTCGGTTGGGCAACTTCTATTATCGCCGCCAGCTTGATACCCGCACCGGAATACTTCGGGACTATCGTATTCACATTGCCAACTTGAACATCCGCCGGCAACGCCCCGATTGCTTCATGGCTAAGATCCATGGCGTTAGCCACTAATCCGGAAATCTTAAGTGAAGGTGATGCCATGACTGCTTATTCCTTTGTTAGATGTACCAGGTCTCCACGTTGGATTCCTTCGTTTTCCGTCATGTACTCGATGACCTGAGTAATCGCGACCCGATCTTTGATAGAAGCAATTTGAACTTTGGCAAGTGGTATAAACACGACATCCAGAACGGCACCGTTGACCGGGTCCGTAATTGTCTTACCCGTTCTTGAAATCGTCAGCACCATTCCTGGTTTCATACCCTCTTTGGAGCCCGCGTTGATGTAAACGAATTGGTCATCAACCTCTGCCACACGCGCTTCCCATTTTACGCTTCGCAACTTCGCGGTTGTCTTGGTCACCGCAATGTCCACAGCTCGTGAAACCGCCTTACCCACAGATGTCGATTGCCACTTACTTGTATTGATACCAAGGCCATCAACACCACCAGCTTTTACGTTGTTGTAAGCAAATCCAAGATCCAGCCCGAGTCCCACTGATGTGCCACGTGCCGTTTGTGATGAGAGAATCTTACCGGTTTGTGTTTCAATGACTCTCAGCACGATATCGGCATGGGCTGAAGTACGCGTGGCTCCTAATACAACATCAAAACCATTGCCTATATTTTGTTCACCAAAACCAATGCTAATTCCTCGGCTTGATCGCTGATCAATATCTGTCACAGCCACTTCAAAGATAAGCTGAGCACCAACGTGCTTAACTTTATCAGCAAGTTCTGCTTCCGCGTTCAAAGCGGGAATGTTCAAACGCTCTACGACGATGTAGTCATTCGAATTGACAAGCTCGTGCACAACGAGTTCTTCTACACCCGGAAATGTGTACTTAGGCCCTGGTACCGGCCAAACTGCAACGGACTTACGGGGGCCAACCGGACCACGTGGTTTCGAGACGGTTGTTGCGGGCGTGTTACGGTCACGTGGACGCTTATATCCTCTTTTTGCATCTGCTAATTCAGTTGTCGACTCAGCCGCAACGCAAATCGCAAGTGCTAACACTATACGCATCAATCGATTCATCGGAGATTCCTGATTAAGGAAGACTTCATTGTCATACAGATTTCACCTGCGATTATAGCAGTTACGAATTGGATGTCGCGGGATAAGAATCCGCCAGAGCTGCAGCGATAAGAGAACCCAACTCATGTTAGATCGCGTGCGGGTTTTATTTCCAGAGCGCAGTTAGAAAGAAGAATTAGCAATTAGCTCAATCGGCTAGCCGTAGACTACTAGCTGTTGATGGAGTCGATCCGCACGGTTGTATAGTGTTGGCGGTGCCCGGTTCGACGTCTGGAATTCTTACGACGGCGGAATTTCTGGACGTAGATCTTCTTGCCCTTTGTTTCACCAAGCACTTCAGCGGTAACACTGGCACCATCGACCGTCGGCTTACCGATTTTCACGCCGTCATCACCAGAAACTGCAAGCACCTGGTCGAATGTAATGGTTGAGCCAGCTTCAGCGTCGCGTAAATCTACGACGACTTCCTGACCTTCTTCAACTTTAAACTGTCGACCACTGTCAGCGATGATAGCGTACATGTTACTTTTCCGTCTGGTAAATCGGATGAAGGGTAGATTTATCTCGGGTTGCTGCGGCAAAAACGCCACTGCACCCTTACGTTTCCACCACTTCACTATAAACAGCGAGTTATATGGTGGAAACTATCGAAGTTACTTCAAAAATAGGGCTCCGTCGAGGGGGCAGTTTCAGATTCCGGCAACAAAACCATGCACCGAGATTGCTCTGAATCAGCTAGTCCGTCTTGACGGCTTTACCCTTGTCGTTAATGCACTGAAATTCAAGGAATTCCGGATAGGTATTTTCTACAGAAACAACATTTACCTCGATGCTGCTACGTTCCTTTATTTCCTTAATCTCAGCGTCTTTCTTAGTATTTAGGTAGTCTGCCACTTTGTCATTGACCCTGACAGTGACCTTCTGTATCCGCTTATCTGGTGCGATAAGCATCAATTTGCGCATCACTTCAATTGCCATACTCTCATCTGTTTTGACGAGACCTCGTCCGGAACAGGACGGACAATCTTCATATACGCTGCGTTTGAGACTTGGGCGAATTCGCTGCCGGGTCATTTCGATCAATCCAAATGGACTGGTTCGCAGAATCTTCGTTCGTGCACGATCCCGTCTCATGGAATTTCGAAGTTCGCGTTCAACACCTCTTCGGTGCTTCTCGCGTCGCATATCAATAAAGTCGTTGACAATCACTCCACCGAGGTCTCTCAATCGTAGTTGTCGAGAAATTTCTCTCGCGGCAGCAAGATTCAAGTGATATGCGGTTTCCTCCGCGTTATCATCGAGACGGAAATTACCACTATTTACGTCAATCGCCACAAGCGCTTCGGTAGGATCAATCACGATTGATCCACCATCTTTCAGCGGTACCTGACGCTTGTAGATATTCTTAATTTCGTCATCCAGCTTGTAATGGTGGAATATGGGCTGGTCGCCTTTATAGAGTTGCAAGCGGCTTGCAAAACGTGGCATGACAAGCTTCAGGAATTCTTTCGCTCTACGAAAAGCATCTTCTGAATCGATATAGATCGCGTCGACATCTTCGGTGAAGATATCACGAATCGTACGAATAATCATATCGTTCTCTTCGTAAACCGAAGAAGGTCCACCAGATTTCTTGATCCGGCGAGCAATCGCTTTCCAAAGTCGAATCAGATACGCCATATCTCTGGAGAGCTCTTTCTTTGAGCGACCCTGACCGGCAGTTCGTACGATAAAGCCAAGACCCTTTGGAGGATTCAACTCTGACAGAGCCTCCTTCAGGCGTCGTCTGTCTTTATCATCTTCGATCTTTCTTGAAACACCGATACGGTCGAGATGCGGCATAAGCACCAGATACCGTCCGGGGATACTCAGGTAAGTCGTAAGTGTTGGCCCTTTGGTGCCAATGCCTTCTTTGATCACCTGAACAACAACTTCATCACCTTTTTGGAATAACTCCTGAATCGGTGGCTTTACACGTGGCCGACCACCACTGAAACGCTGTTTGCGACGCCGATTGTCATTACTTTTGCTTACTCGTGCCGCCAGCTCTTCATTTTGTTCTTCGATCGGTTTAGTCGGATCATATCCACCCTGTCGAAAATACTGTGGTTCCACATCACTGATATGTAGGAAGCCATTTCGTCCGACACCGAAATCAACAAACACGGCCTGGATACTTGGCTCAAGATTGACGACTTTACCACGATAAATATTTCCGACCAGGTTTTCCTGGCTGGCTCGTTCTACGTAAAGGTCTTCCAGTCGGCCGTCTTCAACAATTGCCACACGACTTTCTTCACTTTGTGTGGCATTGATGATCATCTCTGTTTTGACTTTTGGCTTATCTTCTCGCTCTTCAGAGCGATCATCCCGGTGGCTGTCATAAGATCGTCGTCCACCCTGCCCCTTTTGTCGATCATCACGATCCGAGCCTGAGCGTCGCGATCGCGAACCACGTCGGCCATCACCTTGCTTGCTGCCGCTTTGCTTGCCATCGCCACGTCGAGCATCGCCACGTCGACCATCACCTTGCTTACCGTCACCACGTCGGCCATCACCACGACCGCCGCCGCTGCGACTTCCGGATTTACGGCGAGATCCCTGTGAGCGATTCGAATCCGACTTCTTTTCGGAGTCATCTTGCTGATTATCTGATTGGTCGCTGCGCTGACGATCACCTTGTGGCCGTCGACCTCCGCGACCACGTCCGCGACCACCGCGACGTCGTCTTGGTCGACGCTCACCGTCATCATCTCCGTCACCATCGCGTGACTTGTTTCGTGCTGACTGCTTTTCGGCTGCTTCGGCTGCTTGTTTAGCTTCCGCCTCTACCTTGGCTTGTTCAGCTTTCTTTTTTTTGCGATTAAATAAATTAAAAACCATTTGTTACACCACGAGTTCCGGGCTGATGTTTCGGATTTCTTCCTGCAAGAAGGTATCTACTTCGCGGGCGCTGTCCAATTGGAGCGCGCGGCTCGCGATATCTTCACACTGCTCTATAGTCACACTCCGACAGACACTTTTGATCTCCGGAATGGCACTAGGGGAAACGCTAACGCTGCGTAGCCCCATTCCCAGCAGTAGTGGGATATATTTCGGTGTAGCACTCATCTCACCGCAGACGTTTACTGGAACATCCGCGTCACTTGCAGCCCTAAGGGTTGTGTTGATTAGACGCAAAACCGCCGGATCGCTTGCACGATACAGGTTTGCTACGTCTTTGTTACTGCGGTCGACCGCCAGGCAGTACTGGGTCAAATCATTGGTACCAATACTGATGAAGTCGACTTCTTTAAGAAGCTTATCGAGCATCATGACAGCTGATGGAACTTCCACCATCATGCCAACTTTAATTTGCTCATCGTATTCAAATCCGTCTTCCCGCAGATCCTCCATCGTATCGTTGAGGATCATCTTCGCTTGCCGCAATTCCTGCAGCGTCGAAATCATCGGGAACATGACCCGTACTTCGCCCAGCACACTGGCGCGCAATACAGCACGAAGCTGTTTACGGAACAGGTCGAGATTTCTGAGGGAAAGTCGAATACTTCTAACTCCCAGAAACGGGTTGTGCTCTTCTTCTCCACGTGGCAACTGACCCATCTTGTCTGCACCGAGGTCCAGAGTTCGAATCGTCACCTGCCGTTTTGACATTGAATTGACCACATGTGAATAAGCTTCAAAGTGATCATCTTCTGTAGGTTCTTCATCAGCTCCGAGGTATAAGAACTCGGTGCGATATAAACCGATGCCATTTGCACCACGATCCAGACATGCCTGGATCTCGTGCGGAAATTCGATATTGGCTCCAAGCTGAATGGGTTCGCCGTCCTGCGTCTCAGCTGGGAGATCTCTTAAGGTTGCAAGACGCACCGCAAGTGATCGGTGGTGCTCCAGTTCATCCTGATACTGTTGCAGCGTCTTTTCATCCGGTTGGATGATAATCCGACCATGGTCACCATCAACGATTACGACGTCACCGCCAGACACTTCGGTAAGAAATAGTCCGGTACCAACAACCGCGGGGATTTCCAATCCCTTGGCAACAATCGCAGTGTGGCTACCCGGTCCGCCAGCTTCGGTTGCAAATGCAAGCACGAACCGCGGGTCGAGTTTTGCCGTCTCACTTGGTGTTAGATTATGAGCCAGGACAATCGCGGGGGTTGTCAGTTTTGACAGAATCTCGCGTCTGCGGCCCAACAATTTGGCTAATAAACTACGCTCGAGGTCAAATATATCATGAGCTCTCTCTGACATATATTGATCATCAAGATTTCTAAACACTTTGGCGTATCGCCGCAGCGTCTTACTTACAGCGTATTCAGCCGAGTGATGTTGGTCGCGGATCAACGCTTCAACTTCGTTATGCAGCGTCTTGTCGTGGAGCATCTCGAGGTGGGCCGTAAAAATAGCCCCGTAATGCTCACCAAGTTCCTCAGAAATACGGTCGCGGTTCTTTTCGATTTCTTTCGCAACCGCACCAATTGCATGGTCTAAACGCGCAAGTTCACCGTCCAAGGCATCGTCCATGACGGTGCGCTTGGGGATTCGGAATCCCTCGTTATCAATAACCACAGCCTCACCAATGGCTACGCCATGTGAAACTGCGATTCCTTGTAGTGATTGCATTTAAACCTCGGCGTCGCAATCGATTACTTACTCTTAGGTTTCCCAGAGGCGTTACCACTGAAAACACGGCAAATAATCGTCGATCGCGATGCGGGATCGAGGGGCCGCATTGGAATCCCATTTCCGGGACGTTCCTGCTTCACTTCGATCGCCACTAGGTATGTTGTTACAACAATTCGTTATTGGTTTTTGACGCGTGATGACCTGCATAAGCTGATCACAACTCCACCTCGGAGCCCACGTTAATCTTCGAACTGGTCAATCAGTTCAACCAATGCATCAAGGGCACTCTGTGCATCCTCGCCCTCAGCACGAATCATCAATTCGGTTCCCACGGTCGCCGCCAGCGTCAAAATCGAAAGGATGCTTTTCCCGTCGACAATATTCTCTTCCTTTACAACTTCAATCGTTGCCTGGAATTGCTGAGCCAGATTAACAAACAAGCTCGCAGGCCGCGCATGTAACCCTTGCGGGTTTTTTACGATGACCATCTTTGATTGTTGTGTTAACTGCGACATGTCTAACTTCATTTTTCTATTTCGTTTTACGGTTACTTCGCCAACTTGTGTCGTGGTCTGTGGCGACGTCTAACTTGCACATTGCGCGACGTCCAAACCTATGGCCATGACGGTCGGCCCTGCCATTGCTAATGCCTTTCTAGCTATAGCGTGGGCAGGAATCAGCGCTGGTTACTGGGCGACAAATTGGTTGTTGTCGGCCTCTTCCAGCAGTTGTCGAATATCTTCTACCGTTCTGCTCTGTTTGAGGAATCGACAAAACGTCTCATCTCTCAATTGGCGGGAGATATTTTCCAGCGCTCTCAGGTGATCCCCTGGTCGATCCGGGGGAGAAATGAGCAAAAAGAACAGATTCACTTTTGCTCCATCCAGACTCTTAAAGTCGACACCATCAACGCTGATGCCGACTGTTCCGGTTAGCTTCTCTACACTTGGATGTTTTGTATGTGGTACTGCAACACCGCGTCCAATGCCGGTACTGCCGAGTTCCTCTCTTTTGATAATCGCTTGCAGGATTCCTTCCTGATCATCGACGTTTATTTCGCCTGCGGTTACCAGAGATTGTACTAACTCATTGATGACATCTTCTTTGTCACTTGACTGCAGATCGACTTGAATTGCGTCGATGCACATGAAGTCCAGTAATTTCATAGACCTATTTCCTTTCGTCAATGACGAGAGCACCGCTAGCCCATAGTGGATTACCAATTCAGGTAATCCATTGGCCTATCTGTTTGAAATCATTACTGGTTTGTTTTTAGTGAAATCGGGTCAACTCGAGATCCGTTTAAAAGTCAGGCTCTCATGCTGATTTCTGTTTTACACTTACTACTCACCCGACGACCAGTTTGCCATTTTTTACTCCCGCTTGTCCTTAAAAAGTAACAATGCGGGCAAACTGGCCGAAAGGAAAGGAGCTTCCTCTTGTTTCAAACGACGGGTACTTCCGTCAGTTCATCTCCGCCACGAATGATTCCGGTACGGCACCATACTTGGCTAGATTTGAACGGTTTTGTTTTTGCTTGTCCTTGAACTTAATAATCTGTTGTTTCATTTTCCGTTCTGCCCCCTCAACAGCTGAAATCACTTCCGGTGCGCTGTTGGTAGCAACCAGACCACCCGCTTTTTCAATCGTTGCCCTAATTTCTACTTCAGGCTGATTAGCGTGTTCCAGATCTACGGTTACTTCTAGTGAGGTTAGACGATTATGAAACTTTTGTAGTTTACTGATTTTCTCCTGAATCCTCCGTTGCGTTTTGACACTGAGATGACCATGCCTGGCAGAGATACCGATAAGCATATGCAGCCTCCTTTTAGTTAGGATCCGATTAGGACACAAGCAGGAGTAAGTTGGTACCACATCCGGATTAGATTAGGCCGGTTGCAGCACGTGGAATGCTTTGTATTCCAGGGTGTTTGGTCAAACTAGCAGCAACATCGGCCGGCTCTAACCAGCTCACCTTTACTGTTGGTTTACCAGTCTCAGTTTACCCCCACATACCGCATTTGGCAAAGGGTTAAAGTAATAGACAGTTAGGCTCGCGATCTAAACCAGGAGAATACCCGGATCGCAGTTACCCGGCGACCAACTACACGCTAGTTAAGCAATTCCTCAGGACTTGGCAATTGCTTGTACTTGATTTCACCTGCCTTAAGTGAATCACGCCAAGCTCGAATTTTCAGCGACTGCCGTGCCGGGTCCACTTCCGCAAAATAGAGCTGCGTCTTACCTGCAATACGTTTTAGCGAATAAATCGCAACTGCACGCACCGCCATTTGAGAGTGCTCCAGATTCTGAACCAAATCAATGGCTTCTTCACCTTCAATTTGAATCGCTGTATATCCTCGTAGCATTCGAATCATCAACTCAGCATCATCGTCACCGTATTGTGATTTTAAGGCCCGAACCAAGTTGCCCGTCTCATCCTTACCGGTTAGCACCACTTCACTTAGCGTTTCCACATACTCTTCCCAACGACTACGAAATTCACTGTTACCGAGTGCTTCAACCATGGCCGTTGGATCACCAGTTTGGAGGAGTACTGTTGGCATCGTGCCTCGTACCTCAAGCAATCGATGTGTTTCGTATTGGGTGTACAGAATCTCAGCTAATGGACCTGCTTGCATCGCAAAGACTTCACCTAGAGTCTCACCAACACGCTTGTCCGCGTGTGGCATCCAATCAGGACCAACCCATTCCGGCAGACGATTGGCAATCTTATAACGGGTCGGCTGCGTGCCTATCAGAGTGTAAAATCCATAGCCGCTCGCTGGTGCTGCCGGTGCCTCAGAGCCTTCGATCGCATCGACCCATCGCCCTTTCTTTCGACCATACATTTTCACAACGGGTACGATATCTTTCTGATTGATTCTCAGCCCGGGCTCAAAATACCGTTGTGTATCAATAAACACTTCACTTCCCGTTTCGGGCAATTCCAGTAATCCGGTCCTTCCAGCCAGGCTCAATCCAATCGCCAGTTGTTGCTGGCTTTGATTGGAAATCACAACCTTGCCTGAATGCACAACCATTTGTGGCAAACCTTCCGTATCAGATACCACAAGTTCCACTTCGCCGCTGGATACAATACGAACGTGAATATTCTCATTGAACAGGAACTCAGTGTTGAATCCCGCTACACAAATGAGCCTGTCTCCACTAAACAGTGGTGATGCTGTTACCAAACGTGTCCACTTATTTTCGTCCTGTGGCTTTACGAGCGTGATCTGTTCATCCGCCAGGAACTCGCCAACCTGAACTCGTTCCGGCAGTGGCGCTTCGACAGACTCAGTCCCCTCAACAGCTGATCCGATAGCATATTCTTCACTCGCAAGCTGAAGTTCACCGAGGTCGTTCGGAACTTTGAGTTCCTCATCTTCCATTGGCGCCTCATCTTCAATCACCTTATTTGCTGCAATTTGTTCGCGAAGCTGTTGCAGTTCATCCACCGATTCCACTTCGTCGCTGCTATTGATGACAGAAACTGCTTGCCCGTTTTCATCAAGCTTGACGGTTACATCGCCAACTTGATGTGTATCACTTTGCTTTTGTTCCTCGTCCTCATTCATGGCAACCATGACAGCACCATCACCCGATTCCTTAAACAGGCTACCGATTAATGCATTTTCATGATTAATTGGGCCGTTAAATCGAATCACGCACAGCACAATAATCACAACTAGAGAAAATGACTTGAGTAACTTCCAGGTGGTCGAGGATTCAACACTCTCCATATAACTGGTTGCTTTATCCGCTTTCGGGCGCACTAGTTTTTCCCGCCTCTGGATATCCTCGTGTGATTTCGGATCTTCCATTAGCACATTTACCGATGATTCCACTGTGCTGGTGGGTTCCGAGGCTTCTGATTGAACTGCATCAGGTTGATCCACTGTCGGTGCTGTGCCTGCTGGCGATGCACCTGAGGTTACCTGATCCTGTAGACCAATAATCCTGTCTCGCAACTCAGGATTAACGTCTGCGACTTTTTCCAATACAACCGTCAGCACGCTGTGACACCCTTTCACCTCTGCCAAATACATGTCAGAGTCGAGACAAATCCGCTCAAATTCGTGGATTCGTGATTCTTCCAGCGTGTTGTCCAGATACTGCGCGACACTGTTCGGGTCTGCTCCGACTCCACGTCCATCCAGTTTTGGTGACGTAACCGCTGCGTTATGCGATGCCGATAGCGTGCGATAAACTAAATCTGTCGCAAATTCACTGTCCTTGATTTTTGCAGCAAGTTCATCTGATTGCTGGGATTCTAGTAGTCCATCGAGATACGCTAGAAGTGTTCTCAGTGTTAAACGCATGTGTGTTTTCCGTTTCATGAAAGGTGACAATGCACCCGGATCAGCAACGTGTTGACAGCGATGTGACAAATAAACTTAGTCGCATACCTATGTAGTGCGAATTCACGGTAGAATTCGTACATCTAAATCCAAATTTTCTGTTTTTCTTTCGTCAGAGCCTGACATGTCCTCACTATTTGATGCGTCAGAACAGAATAATTTGGAAAAGGCAAAGCCACTCGCCGCTCGTATGCGTCCAACAACACTTGAAGAGTTTGTAGGGCAACAGCACTTTCTCGGTGAAGGAAAACTGCTACGCAAGTTACTCAAAGCAGATCGACTAGGTAGCGTCATCTTCTTTGGACCACCTGGATGCGGCAAAACAACGCTTGCACGACTGTTAGCAACAGAAAGCTCGCATCGCTTTGTGCAACTCAGCGCCGTGACTAGTGGTGTTAAGGACTTGCGTGAAGTCCTCGAGCATGCCCGCCATGATCTTGCTGCGGGGGGTGAAAAAACGCTGTTGTTTATCGATGAAATACATCGATTCAATAAGGCACAACAGGATGCTCTGCTACCGGATGTGGAGGAAGGAATTGTTACTTTGGTTGGCGCTACAACCAGCAATCCTTTTTTTGCTGTAAATAGCGCGTTGGTGAGCCGAAGCCATATCTTTCAATTTGAACCTCTCGGCACTCAGGATGTGCAACAGTTACTGAATCGGGCAATTGAAGACAAGTATCGTGGGTTAGGTAGATTTGACGTTTCCCTGGAAACAACCGCGGCCGAGTACATTGCCAAGGTCTGTGATGGAGATGCCCGCCGAGCGTTGTCTATTCTGGAAGTCGGCGTGCTATCGAGTGATTCCTTCCCGCTGGTTTTTAACCGCGAACTTGCCATGGAATCTGTCCAAAGAAAGGCGACGCATTACGATCCAACCGGCGATGATCACTACGATACAGTCAGTGCATTGATTAAGAGTATTCGCGGAAGTGATCCTGATGCATCTATTTATTGGCTCGCGAAGATGCTTGAAGCCGGTGACGACATCCGGTTTATCTGCCGCCGCCTCGTGATACTTGCGAGTGAAGATATCGGAAATGCAGACCCGCAGGCACTTGTCCTTGCTGTTTCATGTATGCAGGCCTGCGAAATGGTCGGTTTACCGGAATGCCAACTAACACTGTCCCAAACCGTTGCATATTTAGCGTGCGCGCCCAAAAGTAATTCCGCGACCGCAGCCATCGGTACGGCGCGGGCAGATATCAGAAACGGTCGAATTCTGCCAGTTCCGGTCGCCCTTCGAGATAAACACTACAGCGGCGCTAAAGAACTTGGACATGGTGACGGTTACAAGTACGCGCACAATCACGAGGATGGAATTGCCGCCATGGACTACCTGGGGGTTGATGTGCAGTACTATCAACCGACCGACCGTGGATTTGAAGCAGAACTGAGGCAACGTCTGGAGAAGATCCGGGAGATTCTTGCTCAGGCCAAGAGTTCGTCAGAACAGTCCTAGTGCTTGCATCTCTTATAAGCGCAAGTCGCCTGACGAAAAAACTGCAAGAAAAACCTCGATTGACCTAAGATTGACCTAGTCGTGGACGGCTGGAAATCCTATTATTCCACCGGATTTGTTGGGCATTTTATGTACCCATCGTAAGTGTGAACGTCACCGCAATGATGCCAATCACACCAAGGATTACCCACCAAATGGGCTTTCCTCCCCACATATTGGTATCCGCGATGATATACATCCGGCAATGAGGACATTGATCGGCGTATTCATAGACCTCTTCACCGCAGTGGGGGCATGGAACGGCTTCACCGCCGTTATCCCAGCCTTCCTCAAATCCGTCGTCGAATTCATCGTCGCAATTTGATTCGTCGAACACTTAAAACACCTTTTCAAAACCAATTAACTCAATCTACCACGCGTGGGATTCGTCAAGGAGGACGAACGATGCAACGGATCAAGACTATTTTTGTCTTCGCATTTATGACAACCATTTTATATGGTGCATATGTCGTGTTGTACAAACCTGTTCCAGCCCCTCCTGCTGAAGTGCAGTCTGTCATGGACGCCGGCTTGCCGGAACCGGACATCGGTTTTGGAAGTGAAATCTCCCCGGAAGATTTGCTTGCAAATATTAATGACGACTCTGCATCAAACCTGGATGCTCCCGATGGTGAGACGATTCACATCGGTTCTGCTGAAGATGAAGGCTCATTTGTATCGCCAGCAGAAGACCTCGACACAAGTGAAACCGTCGAAAACTCTAACGATACAGCATTTAATCTAAATGAAGATGGCAGTGTCATCAGTGGATCTATTTCTGATTTTGGAAGTAGTACCGATACAGAATCATCCGCTGGCACCAACAATTCCGTCACAACCGTCGATGATGGTAGTTTCAACCTGAATTCCGGCGACAGTGGCTCATCGGCATCAGATTCTGATACATCCGCAGATGATAATACGTTCCAACTGGCCGGCAATTCCGCAACTACCTCTAGCGACACGTTTCAGGTCAACAGTGACACGGCAACTCTCGGAACACCTGTATTTGATGAAAACGCTGTCACCCCGGCAAAAAATACGACTGAGCTGGAAACACCAATCGTCGCCGGTGCCAATGACTTCTTCGATGCATGGATGTCAGCACGTGAGCAGGTCAACAACGGTGAACTGAAAGCGGCCCTTAAAAAGCTGTCTGCCTATCAGAATAATCCAAGCGTTAGTGAATCTCATAATCAACAATTGTTATCCACGCTGGACTATCTGGCCGCTGAAGTGATTTACAGCCGTAATCATCACCTTCAGCCCGCTCATCTTGTAAAGAACGGTGAGACCATTGAGTCCATTGCACATCAATTCAATGTGCCAGCAACGCTGCTAAGGAATATCAATGGGTTGCGAGCTGAAGTTCAGCCGGTCACCGGTGACGAAATCAAGGTGATGCAAGGCCCGTTTAGAGCAGAAGTCTCCCTTGATCACAACGAACTGACTCTCTTTTTAGATGATATGTACGCTGGTCGCTTCGCCGTTAAAGTAGGCACATCCCCTGCCCCGCGAGCGGGTGCTTTCCAGATTCAAGCCAAACAACTTGACAGGTCATTCATAACCACAACCGGTCAAGTCGTTCCCGGTGGACATGAAGCCAATCCATATGGCGATTTCTGGCTGGATCTTGGTGGTAACCTTTGTATCCACGGTCAGCCTAACGTTGCGGTAACAGCACAACTGCCAGTTGGTTGTATCCAACTCGGTAAGCAGGATGCCGCTGACATGTTTGGAATTCTCAGCACTGGCAGTAAAGTGATTATTCGCTAGCCGGTGGAGCAATCCCAAAATCTTCAATGGTAAGCAGCGTCTGTAATTGATAGCCTGCCGACTCAAAGTTCTCGCGGCCACCTTCCATGCGGTCGATGATCGCAATGACCCCTAGAACGGTTAATCCAGCGGCTTCAACGTGCTCGATCGCCTTGAGCGAACTGCCACCGGTTGTTACCACATCCTCGACAATGACTACCTGGTCACCCGCAGTCACTGGCCCTTCTACCTGATTTCCTTTACCGTGCTCCTTGGCCTCTTTTCGAACAATGAAAGCACGGAGCTGCTTATCCTGCGATGCAGCTTCGGTAATCACCGCTGCTGAAATCGGATCGGCACCAATGGCCATCCCGCCGACTGCATCCGGAAGTGTATCTCCGAGAAGCTCCAAAATGCCTCGTGCTATCAGCTGAGCGCCACGCGAATCCAGAGTCACCTTGCGGCAATCAAGGTAGTAACTTGCCTTCTTTCCAGAAGCGAGAGTGAATTCTCCAAATTCCAGCGCGCACTCGCGCACAATTTCGGTAAGCGCATCTTTTGAATACATCGGAAACTCCTGCATGCTGCCTTGCTGCCACCTGTTTTATCAACAGGTCGTCGCGGCATTATAACGGCTGCAAGCGGCCCTATGCACCAGCCTTGGCTCGTGCTTCTCGTAATCCGCGACTGAGGATGTCGCGAAGCATTGGCGAGTAGTCTTCAAACTTGTTCTCGTCCGGTGCTCCATCAGCAAATTGATAAATCGCATCGCGCGGCTTCATGCCAAGTGCCAAAAGCGTCGAACTGACTGTTCCACGATCCTGACCATGAATAACCATGCTCGGGCGACCCGGAGCGGATGGGATTCGTGCAAATACCTTGCTGGCAACAGCAAGAAACTTGACCGGTGAATCCAGTGTTTGAAGTGTCAAAAGTCGATGGGCTAACTTCACACGCTCATCGCGATGATCATTTAAGTCCTGGTTTGCGATGATGTTTAGGCCTTCCTGAAGCGGTACTACGTTGGGATCATCCCCACCATGTACGCACCAGCCGGTTTCCCTGTCCGCGATAATGTAGTTAACGCCTTCGTAACGATTTGAACTTAGCTCATCCATCGCCAAGTGCACCGCCTGCTGAGCACTATCACTTCGTAGTAACTCGCGACATAATACGCCGCGGCTTCGCGGTACGATCGGTGGCAACATCTTTCGACGGTTTGACGCCGCTACGAATAAACCGTTCTGATTTATCCCAAGCCAGGTTCCACCGCTCTGCTGGTCTCCACCACAGAGAATACGGGGTTTTCCGGACTGAATTGACGGCGTTGTGCTCGGCCGGTCATAAAACTCCTCGCGATTCGCTGCTACGAGTATCGGGGAGCCTTCTACTAACTGGTATTGAATAGCCAGAATACACATGAAGTATAAGAACCAATCCTTCCTAGTCGGCATTACTTAGTTAGACAAAACCGCATGCTATTGAACATTTCAGGTTGCAAGCAGCTCTATCCCTGTAAATCCATTTTTTGGTTTTTCTTACATCCAAGAGGTGCTCTTTCCACACCCCACAGGCAGTGCTCAATGACACTGGTTAAACAATCCAATGTAGTCGCGGTCTTAGACCTCAAACACCCTATTTTAGGGGGTTTGATAGGATTAGTGCCGTGTTTTCCGTCAGTCGCGTTGTTTACACCCCCTTTGAGCCACTATTGAAATCCTTTAAAGTGCGAAATTGACCGCTGATGTTATGTTTTGCGCCTTTGGCGCACCTGTTTCAGCAGCGAAAATGTACATAGAGCCATATCCACCGATAGGAATACTGCGAAATGCCGTCAAACACCCCACCCATCCGCATTGCAATCATCGGCGCAGGTGCTGTAAGTGACTATCACCACGTTCCGGGCATAAATATAGATCCGCGTTGCGAGTTAGTCGCTGTCTGTGACCAGAGCGAAGCACTGCTAGAACAGCGTCGTAGTGATTGGGGAATTGACTACGTAACGACAGATTACAACCAAATCTGCAGTGATCCGGACATCGACGCCGTCATTATTGCGACGCCAAACTTCACGCACCACGACATGGCAGTTACCGCAGCCAATCATGGCAAGCACATCATGTGTGAAAAGCCACTGGGTCTGAATTCAGGCGAAGTCCGCCGAATGCGTGATGCAGCCCGGGATGCCGGTGTCGTACACATGACCGCCTTTACCTATCGATTCGCACCCTCGATGCGTTACATGCGACATCTCGCCAAATCCGGCGAATTGGGTGAGTTACGACACTTTCGCAGTCAGCGATTCCTCGATTGGCCTGAGACCAGTTGGGCATGGCGGCAATATAAGAAGACTGCCGGTGCAGGTGACTTATTTGACATGACGATACACCGAATTGACTTCGCGATGGACTTAATGGGTCCGATCAACAAACTCTGCGGTGCCGTTGCACAATTCACTCCCAGAGACAAGACGGTAGATGGTCAGGACTGCGAGCCATCTGACGTTGATGACTGGTCCGCACTGATTGGCGTCTTTGACAATGGAAGCGTCGGAGTATGGGAAGGCACAACGCTCGCCAAAGGATATCATAAAGATGGTTTCGGTCATGAATGGGCAGAAATCAATGGATCCGAGGCATCCGCCGTATATCAACTGCGAGAACCAAACCGGATTTGGCTTGGTCGTACCGGCAGTGATCTTGCACCAGTAGAAGTGCCGGAGGAATTTCTCAAACCTGCCGACAGCCCACGGGTTGTAGGTGATGGCGATCCGGCTACCACCTTCCGTTACGACTTAGTCTGGGAATTCGTCTCAGCAATTGTCGAAGGCCGACAGGCCGTACCGAGTTTTGACCATGGCCTTAATTCCCAGATCATCGCCGATTCCGTATTGGAATCCAATGAAAACGGATCATGGATCGATGTTGCATCACGCCTTGAACCTGTTGACTAAGGATCACTGCATTGGCTCTTGTTGACTCCATAACAACCAGTCGTCAGGTTGATTCCCTCACGGGCATCAATATTCTAGCGACCGGTTCGTATGCGCCTGAGCAGCGCGTACTCAACGAGGACCTTGCTGAGCACGGATATGATGCTGACTGGATCATCCAGCGCACCGGAATCGAATGCCGGCACCAAAGTGCCCCTGGTGAAGCAACGAGCGATGTCGCCTTACAGGCCGCCAGAAATTGTCTGGAACAAGCTAACGCCGATCCATCGGAAATCGACCTCATACTGGTAGCCACGATTACGCCGGACCAGCAAACACCATCCACTGCTTGCTTGCTACAACACAAACTTGGTTCCAATGCACCGGCAATGGATATTGGTGCGGCTTGTGCTGGATTCATGTATGCACTGGTAACCGCTGCTCAGTTCATAAAGACCGGCACTTATGAACGCATATTGGTAGTCGGTGCCGATCTAATGACGCATACCGTCAACCCTGAAGACAAGAAAACGTTTCCACTTTTCGGCGACGGCGCTGGTGCGGTACTTATCGGACCAGGCAATGACAGCCAGGGCTTGCTGGGCTACACACTTGGCGCAGACGGTGAAGGAGGATGTCTCTTACACGTACCATCTGGTGGGACACTCAGCCCATTAACGTCAGACTCCATTAATGACAATCGGCACTTTCTGGAAATGGATGGTCGGGCAGTTTTTAAATGGGCAGTCAGAATGCTGGCAAGCAGCGTGAACCAGGTGCTCAATCATACGAACCTCTCGATTGATGATTTAGACCTCGCCGTGTTTCATCAAGCCAACATCCGAATCCTTGATGCCGCCAGAGAGAACCTCGGGCTACCCATCGACAAAGTGATCGTGAATCTCCACGAATATGGAAACACGTCTGCTGCGAGCATCCCACTGGCATTGGATGAAGCTAATCGTAGCGACCGCATAAATCCCGGCGATAAGATACTATTAAGTGGATTCGGTGCCGGACTCACATGGGGCACAGCCATTATTCAGTGGTGATGCCACTGTGTCGTTCTTCTCGATCACTGTCTCGAAACGCTTCCTCTATTCAAAGGACTAACATGACTGCTGCAGATACAGAAGCCAGTTCCAAAGTAAAAACTCTTGCTGATCGTAGTGAGGTTGCTGTTAGTGACACATGGGATTTATCGAGCCTGTTTGAATCCCATGAACAGTGGGAAGCAGCCTTTAGTGAGCTTGAAGCCCGGCTAGGAGAGATCTCAGAATTCGACGGTAAGCTTGCAGAGAGTGCATCGTCATTAGCAGCCTGTCTGCATCTGGAAAGCGAACTGGATCGACTTGCAGAACGTCTGGCATATTATGCAATGCTACGCACCAGCGAAGATGTTGGCGACAGTGGCAGTCAGGCCATGTATGCAAGATTTCAAAGCATCGCATCGAAACTGGCTCAGGCGAGCAGCTTTATCCGACCCGAAGTAATGTCGATCGATGCAGATCAAATGAACGCGATGCTTCAGGACGAAGCACTAAGCTTATTCCAATTGCAACTGCAGCGCATGCTCAAGTATCGGCCTCACACGCTGAGTCAGGAGGGGGAACAAATCCTGGCTATGCAATCAGAGATGGCTTCTGCTGCCAGAAAGACCTTCGAGCAACTTCACAATGTCGACATGACCTTCGGTGCCGTCGAAAACGAAAATGGCGAACAGGTTGAGCTAAGTAACGCAACATTCGGTCAATTCCTGCAGTCACCATCAAGAGAGGTTCGCAAGGCGGCATTTCATCAGTATTACGACAATTATCAAGCACATGAAAACACGCTAGCCGCGACACTCGGTGGCTCCATTCAAAAAGACGTCTACTACGCGAAGGTGCGTGATTATGACAGCGCATTGTCAGCGGCACTTTTTCCTGACAACATGCCGGAAACCGTTTATGACAGCCTGATTCAGTCGGTAAGAAATCACCTGCCTGCTGTGTACCGTTATCTTGACGTCCGTCGCAGGATGATGGGACTTGATGATATCCATCAATATGACACATACGTACCGATCATCTCTGAAATCGAATGCGATTACCCATGGGATACCGCTGTCGACGTAATCATGGAGTCACTAAAACCGCTCGGTGAAGAATACTTAAGTGCTCTGGAAACCGGACTACGTGGGCGGTGGTGTGATCGTTATCCCAACAAAGGAAAACGCAGCGGCGCCTTTAGTGCTGGTTCATTCGATGGCGATCCGTACATTTTGATGAATTACAAACCAAAAGTGCTCGATGATGTGTTCACCCTGACACATGAAGCCGGCCACTCGATGCACTCGTATTACTCATCATCCAACCAGCCATACGAATACTACAACTACACTATTTTTGTTGCAGAAGTTGCATCCACCTTCAATGAGCAGTTGCTAGGTCATCACCTGATGCAAAATGCAAAGAATGATCGTGAACGGATGTACTTGATCAACAAAGAGATCGATAGTATTCGCGGAACGATCATTCGCCAAACCATGTTCGCTGAATTCGAGAAGATCACCCACGAGATGATCGAAAATGGAGAGCCACTGACCACTGACAGCTTCAAAGCAGTCTACAAAGACTTACTTCTGGCATACTTCGGTGAGAACTTTAGCATCGACGATCAGCTTGAGTTGGAGTGCTTCCGCATTCCGCACTTCTATCGCGCGTTCTATGTTTACAAATACGCTACTGGTTTATCAGCAGCGATCGCTCTAAGCGATCGGGTCCTTAACGGTGGAGAACAGGAACTCACCGACTACCTTGGCTTCCTCAAAGGCGGTTGCAGTAAAGACCCGTTGGATCTGCTACGTGGAGCCGGTGTTGATATGGAATCTCCAAATGCCGTCAACACGGCGCTTGCTAGATTCGAGTCATTAGTAGATCAACTTGACGAGATGAGTAAAAACAACGGGTGATAACCAGCCACAGCCAGCTACCACCCGTTGTTGTTTTGATCTGATTTCGATCCCGCTTGATTACTCGTTCGCTTCTTCAAACGCGGAATCAAATGCGCGATTACTTGGAGCAAAGTCCAGTTGTTTCGTGAATCGGCATGCTTCCTCAGCCCCAAATTCACGATCCATACCAGAGTCTTCCCATTCAATGGAAAGCGGGCCATCGTAACCGATATCATTTAAGGCTCGAATGATCTCTTCGAAATTCACTCCGCCACGCCCTGGGCTACGGAAATCCCAACCACGTCGATGATCACCGAAATTCAAGTGACTGCTGTTAATACCTGTTCGACCGTTTAGCGTTGTAATGGCATCTTTAACGTGCACATGATAAATGCGATCTGGAAATGCCCGGATGAATTCCACCGGATCGATGCCCTGCCAAATCAGGTGACTTGGATCAAAGTTGAATCCAAATTCTTCTCGGTTGTCCAACGCTTCAAGCGCTCGTTGAGCAGTATAAATATCAAACGCGATTTCTGTTGGGTGAACCTCGAGTGCGAACTTGACGCCACACTCTCCGAAGACGTCCAGAATTGGATTCCAACGTTCTGCAAGAAGATCGAATCCCGCATCAATCATGTGCGGAGGATTCGGTGGAAATGAGTAGATCAGGTGCCAGATACTTGAGCCTGTGAATCCGTTCACAACATCAACACCAAACTTCTGAGCCGCACGCGCGGTGTCTTTCATTTCCTGAATGGCACGCTCATTTACGGCTGCTGGATCTCCATCGCCCCAAATGTAGTCCGGCAAAATTGCCTCATGTCGCTCATCGATGTTATCAAGAACCGCCTGCCCAACCAGGTGAGCACTGATGGCTAAACACTGTAGATTGTGTCGTTCCAGTTGCTCATGTTTTTCCGCACAATAATTCTCTTCATTAAGTGCTCGCTGAATTTCAAAATGATCGCCCCAACATGCTAGTTCGATACCATCATATCCAAACTCAGCTGTTTTCTGGCACATAACCTCTGAAGGTAAGTCAGCCCATTGTCCAGTGAATAGCGTTACAGGTCGCGCCATGAAAATGCTCCTTAAGTGTTCGCGTATTTGGCTTACTCGGGACGCGAATACACATCTCAATACCCAAGAAAACTTTGATTTAATGACGGGAAGCTAAATAATAACGTTACCCGTTTGTCTCGTTTATTTTGTAGGCACTCACTGTTCGATGCAACTAGGTATCAGGCTAACTTGCATCTGGCAAACTTGACCATTGATGTGATTGGACGTTTCGCATTACAATTCCTCGCCCACCGGGGAGTTCTTGGTATCCCTGGTGGGCCTGATATGCCTTATATCGAAATGTCGAATTTGGAATACACCGTTTATGCCACACCACAAGTCACTGCTAATAATCGCACTTATCGTCTCGCTGACGAGTACAACTCTAAATGCTGCGCCGATCGTGCGACTGGAATTATTGATCGATGGAAATCAGGGCTTACGGTATGCACCAAAATGGGTGGAGTTTGTGGAGAAGGTCGGCAGTTACAACGTTCGAATTCGCAGCAAGAAACCT
This sequence comes from Pirellulaceae bacterium, assembly GCA_045566075.1. Taxonomy (GTDB): domain Bacteria; phylum Planctomycetota; class Planctomycetia; order Pirellulales; family Pirellulaceae; genus UBA11883. Next base: position 64,490 of record JBJLEE010000012.1, read on the forward strand.
GGTGAAAAACCGGAGGTTCGACAAACCGGCTCAAAGACTTCTCCTATCTACACGGTTATCGGATTTATTACAGAGCGTGAAGTTGTATTACACGCTGCAAAGTTCCGTTTGGGTGATGTCGATGGCCTGAAGAAATACCTCGAACGACTAAAAGGAGACGGGGTTAAATCACTCACTGAAGAAATTGGATTATTCGACCTGACGCGAGAGCAGATCGTCGATGTCCACAAGAAACTCTCACAGCCCATCACATTTTCCACCCGTGGGCGTCCTGTCGGGCAAATCCTATTTGATCTTGCTGACCTGGTGAAAATGGGATTCGCAATTGATGGTTCTGTTTCCTTTGTGGCCAAATCTGGTGATAAGTTTCAACACGAGATGAAAGGCCTTTCCGCTGGAACTGTCTTCGCCGCCGTTCTAAGAACTCACGGAGTCGCGCTCGTCCCTGAAAAACCTCCCGGTAAACCAACCCTGCTAAGGCTGACATCACTAAGTGAGACCAAAGACTTCTGGCCAGCCGGCTGGCCGTCTAAGGCGCGGCCAGCAGACCTTGCGCCCGACTTATTTAAAAATCTGACCGTAGAAATCAAAGACACCGAAGTGCATAAAGTCATCAATGCGATCAGCCCCAGATTAAAGACTCCTGTGCTTGTGGATGAAAGAGCGATGCGTGCGTTGGGTGTGGATCTGAATAAGAAAGTCACCGTCCCGTCCGGGCGATCATACTACAAGAAAATACTCGATACCGCATTGGCCATGGGTGGCCTGCGTTGTGCTATTTTGGAAGATGACTCTGGTCAAGGCTTCCTCTGGATTACTACTGCCAAACCCTATCCGTAAACCATGCAATTCCTGCTTATTCTTGCTTCGCTGCTGGCGTCCGCGGATGTATCTGCCGAGCAGCAATACCACCGGGACTTAGCGGAACTGGCAACCAAGTGCGATGAACTCAATTTAGACGAGCAGGCACAGATCACCCGCAAGTGGACTTCAACTCATCGGGCTGACCAAATTGACCTTTATATTCCTGTACCAGAGTCAGCCACGATTCCGGACGATTCGAGTCAATTGGTGAAGTTTTGGCATGAGCGGTTTTTGGAGATACGCACCCAATACGCTGACAGCCTGTTTAATAACGCAGTTGCTATCTGTGGAGAAGACCCAGCCAGAGCCTATAAGTTGCTCTATCAGACTCTGCGGGAGAATCCCAATCACGTTCAAGCGTTGACTGCATTGGATTTGAATACCCAATCCAATGTGAAAATCACAAAGCCCGGCGCAATACACTCCCGTACCACGTGGCCAGCACGTACATACTGGCGGCTTGAGTCCCGACACTTTGTGATTGATACCAATAAGAGCCGCGAAGCGGCCGATCACATTCACGCGCAATTGGCCATCCTCGAAGCAACATGGAAACAGGCTTTCTTTGCATACTGGGCGGAGCCAACAGCGTTAGCCAAGCGGTTAGATGGTGAGAACGTTCCACTAGCAAGGCATCGCAATGCTACTCGCAAACATCGGATCATTGTTTTCGACACACGAAATCAATATGCCTCTTTTCTAGAGAGCAAAGGCCGTAACGCCACAGCGTCACTCGGACTATACGATGACAAGTCTCAAACGTCTTACTTCTTTATTGACGATCTCGATACACGTGATACCTGGCTACACGAAGTGAGCCATCAGTTGTTTCAGGAACGTGGTCCGGGTGTACTAAACATTGGTCGTAATCAAAACACAATGCTTGTCGAAGGCATCGCCATGTATATGGAATCACTGCGTGAGACATCCGGCCATGTCACACTCGGTGGTTGGGAATCCAACCGACTGCAATTCGCACGTTACTATCGGCTCAACGGGCAATTCCATTTATCAGCTGAAGACCTGATGGAGCTAGGGATATCCGAGATTCAAGGACATCCAAGACAGGGTGCGATTTATTATGAAGCGGCCGGACTGGTGCACTCACTGATGAATAGCGAAAGTGCGGACGCCAGTAAGTTAAGGGCCAACCTCATTGAAGTAATCGGAGGAATCTACCATGGAAAAGACACCCCTCAGGACTTAGCAACCATGGTCGCCTCCTGGGATTCGATTGAAGAGAACTACGTACCATTTCTGGTCGTTTCCGATCAGGATGTGTCTAACTTGAATTTAGATACACCAATCAGAAATCTGGTTCTTTCCCAATCACCCATTACCGATGACAGCCTGAAGATCATCGGACAATTCAAAGATCTCCACTGGCTGGATCTGACGTTTTCAAACGTGACGGATGATGGCGTGCAGCATCTCTCATCATTGAGCAAACTTCGTAAGCTCTCGTTTGAAGGCACCAAGATATCGAACAACGCAACTGGGATACTTAGCAATTTTCCTGACCTGATCGAACTGGACTTCTCGAACACACCGATTTCAGATGATGCCGTTTCTCAAATTGCTCGCAAAACAAAATTGGAAGTTTTGTATCTTACTGGCACGAAGATTTCCAACGAGGGGTTAAATAAGCTCGCATCTTTACGTAATCTGGAAGTACTGGATGTTCGCAAGACCAACGTCAGCGACGACGCCGTCGAGCAGCTAAAGAACATGCTGCCAAAGCTACAACAATAGCTCACCGTTTTACACACCATCGTTTAATCAACAAGCCATCCGGAGAGACTCTCATGCGACCGTGGATTCTTGCTGAGGCAAATTATGCCTACGTCAAAGAGAACCCGTATGAGGTAGCTGTGCTGCCACTCGGCGCCACCGAACCGCACAACCTCCATCTGCCATACGGTACCGATTGGTATGAAGGAACTGATATTGGTGAGCGAATTTGCGAAGCCGCGCACAAGCGTGGTGCAAAGGTAACGCTGCTGCCGACAATTCCATACGGTACGGAAACTAATATGCACAAGTTTCCGTTAGCCATGAATGTCGATCCAACGACGTTGTTTGCCTTTGTTACAGATTTAATTAAGACGCTGATTAATTCCGGCATCAAAAAGATCATTCTGCTGAATAGTCATGGTGGCAATGAAATGAAGCCATTGCTTCGTGAACTTGCTGACAAAGTGGATGCTCATATCTTTCTCACTAGTTGGTTCAAAATCCTCGAAGATGTTTACTTCGATATCTTTGATGAGATGGAAGATCACGCAGGTGAAATGGAAACATCACTTATCGAAGCATTTCATCCAGAGCTAGTTGCCAAAAACGAGGACGGTACATTCGCTGCGGATAATGGCGACCGAACGCCAATGCGCTTTGAGGCGCTAAACAAAGGCTGGGTTGGAATTACACGTCCATGGCATCTATTGACGACGAACAGCGGTTCGGGCAACCCACACGCCGCGTCCGCTGAAAAGGGACACAAGGTGATGGAAGTCATCGTCGAACGATTAAGTTCGTTTATCGTCGAGTTATCAGATGCGGAAATCGACGAGACTTTTCCATTCTAGAGAATTCGTAAGCAACGACGAATCGTTATGCTATCAGAAATCACACAACCAGAATCTACGTCAAGCAAATTTGATGCGCTGCTCGTCGTATCCTTTGGAGGACCGGAAGGGCGTGACGATGTCATTCCTTTTCTAGAAAACGTCTTGCGAGGAAGAAACGTATCGCGCGAACGGATGATGGCTGTCGCTGAGCACTACTATCACTTTAACGGTGTCAGTCCACTAAACGGCCAAAATCGTGCTTTGATGGCCGCATTGGAAACCGAACTGGAAGAGAACGGCATTGAGTTACCGATTTACTGGGGAAATAGAAATTGGAATCCACTTTTGCCTGACACGATTGATCAGATGAAACAGGATGGTATCCGTAACAGCCTCGTGTTTGTAACAAGCGCTTTCAGTTCCTATTCCGGTTGTCGGCAATACCGAGAGAACGTTGTGAATGCGTGTGAACAAGTTGGCGAAGGCACACCCGAAATGCACAAGCTCCGTGTGTTCTTCAATCACCCCGGCTATGTGAATCCTGTCGCAGAGAACGTTTGCGATGCGATTGGACGCCTTAATAACTCATACCAGAGTTCCGCACACATCCTGTTTACCGCTCATAGCATTCCAATGACCATGGCCGAAGGCTGTGATTACGAGAAGCAATTGCTTAACGCCTGCAGTTTGGTCATGGACCAAGTCGGTCCGCAAAACTGGGATCTGGTGTATCAAAGCCGAAGTGGTCGCCCGGACCAACCATGGCTCGAGCCAGACGTATGTGATCACATTGGTGCATTGCCGGATGAATGTAAGTCGGTAGTCATCGTGCCTATCGGGTTCATTTCAGATCACATGGAAATCATGTTTGATCTGGACGAAGAGGCTAGCCAGGAATGCGACAAACTGGGGATTGAAATGCAACGTGCAAACACTGTCGGTACTCACCCTCGATTCATCACGATGATACGTGAGCTAATCCAGGAGAAATTGAGTGGCCACGACAAACTGGCTCTTGGTAATCTCGGACCATCACACGATGTTTGCCCTGAAGATTGCTGTCCCCTTGGCCAGACTGCCGGCCCTCCTCGCCGTTGACCACTCTTGAATCCACAATTAGATTAGAACATTCATGGCAGCAAATGCTGCCATGACACGGTGGCTGTAGCTCAGTTGGTTAGAGCATCGGATTGTGGTTCCGAGGGTCGGGGGTTCGAATCCCCTTAGCCACCCTCTAACCCCCTTCACTAATGTGCAAGGGGGTTTCTTTTGCGCGGTTGGGATGCGGATAGCCGGTGATTAACCGGCGTGAAGCGCGCCAATTATACTGGTGCGGCTTGCGACCCATGCCGGGATGATTCCCGCAATCATGCTGCCACAAACAAGTAGAACACCACCGGACACAACTAAATCCAGCGATGGTGTGAATGCAATCGTGACTGCCTCTGCACCGATCGCCAGACCAGATGAAATGATGGCCATCACGGCTGCTGCGATTCCAATGGCTCCACCGACTATGCCAATAATCGCCGTTTCCATCAACACGATGGAAAAGACATTGGACCGGCTATAACCAAGTGTCTTCATAACCGCATGTTCCTTGATACGATCCTGAACACTCATAAGTGTTGTCGTCATCAGAAGCACTAGTAGTAGACCAACGCATCCGTAACCAAGGTATCCGGACATACGGATCATCTGCATTAAGTCGCCCAAACTTTTTTGCTGAAAAGCGCCCTTCATACGTGTGTCTGTTTCGACTTGGCCGACGGCAAACAAGGTATCCACCTGTTCCTGTACGCTTGCAGCGTCAGCTGATTCGGTTAGTACAATCTCGAATTGTGTCACCAAGCCATCGCTACTCGCATTGTCGCCGCGCTGCAGGTAGTCCAAGTGGGTATAGATATAGTTTTCTTCAGCTTGGTTTTCTGAATCATATACGCCGGCAATCCTGACACTATATTCGCCGATGGAAAATGTGTCGCCGGTGGAAATTCCCCGTCGTCGTGCAACTGCTGATCCGATTACTGCCGCATCCTGACGTGATGCGAAGGCGTCCCAGGAACCACTGGCTAAGGTAAAGTCCCGTACCTTCAGTACTTTCTCTGATGGCATACCGTAAAAAACCACTACATCTAAACTGGCTCGACAGTTGTTCGTAAACACTTGTATTGGGACGACTTCTCTTACCCCGTCGAGTTCGAGAATGGCCTCGGCATATACCTCTGGCAACTGACTCGTTGCCGGACAAAACTTGTTCTTTTGGAAAACGATAAGGCTGCGATCCGCTTCCTGTTGGCCGATCAGATCATCCAAACCCGACTGGATAGATCCAACAAAACTAAAAAGAAACATAGCCATCGCACTGCCGAGCGCCGTCAGCATCGAGCGCACTCGATGACGCCAGATGATCTTCGTTACAAGCGCAAGTATTTTCATGACGAACCTAGCCTCAACTTAATACCGATGTAGTTTGAGTAACGATATCGCCATCGCGTAACAACAGCTTGCGTGATGCTATTTCTGTTGCCTCATGGTCATGTGTCACCATAAGCAATGTCGTACCGAGTTCACGATTCAATCTGCTCAGCAGGTCTAAAATCTGACCTGAGGTCGCCGAATCAAGATCACCCGTCGGCTCGTCCGCTACCACGAGTGTCGGGTCTGTCACAATTGCCCGTCCAATCCCCACTCGCTGCTCCTGACCCCCGGATAACTGACGCGGGTAATGATCGGCGCGATCTACAAGGTCCACCGCTTGGAGTGCTATTTCAACGCGTTTACTTCGTTCCCGCCGATTAAGTGGTAACAACAAGAGTGGCAGTTCAATATTCTCGTATGCTGTCAAAACAGGAATGAGATTATGCGTCTGAAAGATATAGCCAATATTTCCGGATCGCCATTTTGTTAGAGCACCTCGCGAGAGTGAAGTAATTTCTGTGCCATTGACGGTGATCGTCCCGTCGTCTGGTCGATCAATTCCCGCGACCAGGTTTAGCAAGGTCGACTTTCCGGTACCACTGGTACCCATCAAGGAAACTAATTCTCCCTGGTTGATATCCAGATCGACGTTTTCCAATGGGGTAATCGTCGAACTTCCCTTGGTGTAGGACTTCGTCAGATTTCTGATTTCAACTAATGACATTTCTTTGACCTGAAATTACTTAATGCTCACACGTGCACCGTCTGTTAAGTCCGAGGGTGGCGCTACGATGATTCGACTTGAAATATTCAATCCATCTGTGACCTCAATCTTGTCACCACTCGTTTGGCTGGAAGTGACGATCCGTTGTCTGATCGCCGTATTTGTGCTGACATCAGCAAGCCAAATGTACGTGCCGTCCTGCTCTCGTATAACCAACTCATCAGGCACGAAAATGCGCATGACACTTCCTGAGTTTTCAGAACCGGCCTCGTTGCTTGAGAGAAAGGTAATATTCATCAACATCTGTGGTTTGAGAATATCGGGCGGATCAAGTACTTCGACTTTGACCTCAAGGATGTTCTTTTGAATGTCCGCTACCGGATTCAAATACATCACTCGGCCACGTATCGGTTCTGCCAACACGTCGCTCTCCAGAAGAACTTCCTGGTTTAGGAAGACCCTCGGCACATCTTGAAATCTGACATCTGCCCTCACCTGCAATTTAGCCGGGTCGTACATCGTGATAGCCACGCCGCCGTCATGTACGCCCTGTTGCCCGGGACCTCCGGAGAGGTGAGAGCCCGGACTCACCATGAGCTTTAGTACGCGTCCATCCGACGGAGCTACAACCGTCATACGTTTTAACTTGAGCTTGCTCTCTGCAAGCTTCACATTAGCCTGTGTTTCTTTAGCCATGGCTACAGCCTGATTCGCCTCAGCTTCAGCCAAAGCACGCGTCGCATCGTTGTTGAGTTTCAGTTTGGTATCTAACGCAGACACACGTTGGACGAGCGCTTCTCGCTCGTTTTCCAACAGTGGAGTTTGCTTTTCTAACTCTTGCAGCTTCGTCTTAGCTGTAATCGCTTTTGCTTCTGCCTCTTTAAGCTCGATTGCCGGGATGACATCACCGGCATCTTGTTTGCTCTGAAAGTCTTCATTTGCAAACGTTGAATTTGCCCGCGCTGTGATGATTTCAAATGGTAAGTTGCTTAGTCGGGTTTCAACCGCTGCCAGTTGACTGTCTGCTGTTGCTAACTCTGCTTTCAGCTTCACCGGTTGTTCAAAGTCAGTACGAGCTGCTGCAAGAACAGCTGCTGCAGATCGCGTTTCAGCTGTAGCCACTTTTACCGCTGCCTGTGCAGACTCCAATTCAAGCTGTGCATCATCTTTAATTAACGTGACCACCGGTTGGTTTGACTTAATTTCCTGATCTTCAACCACGAGCAGTTGCTCTACAACGCCCTCCGCAAGGGCTGCAACACGTATCGGCGTAGGCCGGGGTTCAACCCAACCCGATGCGCGGAATAGGGCCTTACCGCCAACCGTAGCGCCGGTCGACTCGGTTGATATCTTTACAACCTCAACAGAGATAGCGGACATAAACTGATCTTTAAGTGACCAACCTACCACTGCGAGAAATCCCGCTATGATCCCGATCGGAATCAAGTAACGGGAAACCAACTTCATACCGCTGGATCCTGACTTCATCGAAGCGGATGGTGTTCGGTCAACGGCCAGTTCTTTGAGATTTACATCGTCTGTCATAAGAATTCTCCCTGACATCCCTACTTAATAAACGCCTGACTCAAAAGCAAAATGACGTTCCCGTTATCATCTTTCAAAACTTTTCCTGAAATCACCAGGGTGTCCAATTCCATCAAGCCGAGCATCGTTTTGGCATCTTCAGCAATTGGCTCGCCGGATGCATCTGGCACTTGCACCAGAATTCGGTTCTCCTTTAAATCCGGAGCACAGCAGAAATCCCAGGGCGTAGGGCATGGATCGCCGGGAAGCTCGCTACAAGCCAATTGAGACACATCTACGAAGTTAAAAGCTGCTAACCCTTCGATCCAGGGATTTACACGTCCACCAACACGACCTACGGCGACAACTTCCTCACCATCTTTCGCATTTGCCAGCACTTCATGAACATTTTGCGGATTCGATGGTGCAGACTTCACGATAAAAGGTTGGCCAGTTTCACTCGGGCCAATTCTTTGGGCAACCGTTTCCTCAGCACCACCACAACCGTTTAGTGAGAGTAAACCAGCAGATCCAATCACCGGTAAACTCCAGATGAATGTTCGACGTCTCATTTCAAACTCCTTTAACCGTTAGCTACTAAATCGACTTCAGTCCTAAAACGATGTCTTGTTTCATTGCTCGCACACCTGGGATCAATGATCCTAATAGGCCCATAACAAAACCAGCGGCACAGCCTGCAAGCACAGCTATCTGATCGATCTTCAACTCAAATGCACCCATCGTAAATCTGATCGCCACTCCATCAATCCAGACAAGGCTCACAAGTGCACCGATAATGGCGCCTCCCATCCCAAGTAGTACGCCTTCCTGAAGCACACTCAACATGATGGCACGTCTTGAGTATCCAATTGCCTGTAACATCGCCATTTCACGTGTTCGGCCAATGACCGCACCAAACATCGTATTCAATCCTGCAAACAATCCTGCTATCGAGATTAACCCGACCATCGTCCATCCAAGCATTCGAATCGGGCCATAGTCACGCTGTAATGTGGCATAGTAGTCACGCTCCGCTACCGATTGCAGCTCAAGATCGTACCGCTGTCGACAGAACAAATCGAGCTTTGAAAATGCCGCATCATCTTCACACTTCATCGCAACTAAGCTCAGGTCGTCTCGCCGGGTTGACTGTTGTAAGTCCGTTAACCGACACCAAATCTCTGATTCAAACACGCTACCCCGGGCAGCAAATCGACCGCTTATCTTCCAACTCCCACCCTCAAGCTCGATCGTATCCCCCACTTCAAACTGCTTTGCTGCAAGACCCAATTTTGTCTCGACCATACTTCCAATCAGAATCTCACCCGGTTCCGGCCAGCGGCCTTCTGTAATGGAGACTTGTTCACGCACACGAAACACTCTGGACGTGACTCCTCGCAATAAACCAAATGTCTCACTGCCATCCTTAAGCTGTAATTGCGTCCCGAAAAACAATTCCGGTGAGACGTCCAGTACGCCATCTGTCTTGGTAATCCCTGCCACGTTGCCGGCAACCACATCGCCACTGCTCATCGGAATCGACGAGTATTCCAAATTCTCTCCCATGTTGATTGAGAACACGATCGCCGTCTGCTGGCCACCACTTACATCCAGTGTCTTTGTTAATCCTTGAATGAAGCCCACCGTGACCAGGATCAGTATGGAAACGATCGCAAGTGCGCAAAGGGTAAGCAAACTGCGCGTAGGCCGCCGCAGTAGGTTACGAATTCCATATTCCCAGGGTAACACTCTTAGATTCACGACTTTGTGGTTTTGCTAATTTCATGATGCCATCTTCTGGCATCCGTTCATGGTATGAATACCGCGCAGCCACAATTCAGGGCTCGGGCAACTAATCATTAATAAACTGCTGAATTAGCAAGTAAGCGAGTGAATAGAGATTCGAATGGCTCGCCCTGATTCAAGAAAGCCTTCCAGCCAGTCTTGTGGGCCACCTCCCGATGTGTGCAATTGGTCGCTATCGGTAGAAAGACGATACAAGACTATGTCTGCACTAGATGATCCCGTCGGACTCAATACCCATACTCCGCTCATCATCAAGTGATGACAATCACAAAGGCTGGCATTCGGAATAGCCGGCTCGGAATGATCCTCTTCATGGCTGCAACATGACTCAACTGAATGTTGATCCACCACATCACAACATTGCTGCGACGCTGCATGGCATACATGGGTGCCACACACCGTGGAAAACAACATCAGGAATATTAGGAGTCGGGCCATTATTACTTTTCTTTGGGCAACGATTACTCGTTAAGAGTCCTATTACTGCAATAGTAGGCTCACCTGGTCAGATAAGTCAACAGATTTAGGTGATTGCCGAAGCCGGATTATTTCAAACTATCAAATAACAAGTGCCCGTTAAGCTTCGTAACCGCGGTGTGTAGTTTTCTAGATGAATTTAAGTATGTGAGCTGAACATTTAGCAAAGTGCGTTGTGCGGTGAGCATCGACAGGAAGTCAATCTGACCATCCTGATATCCCTTAGTAATCAGATTCAAATTCTGTGTGGCGGAGCCTAGAATCTCCTCTCGATACCGTGACTCAGCAATACGTGCCGTTTCGAAATCTCGATAAACCGCTGCTGCTCGCTGTCTTAAACTCAGTTTGAGTCGGCTCAATTCAGCTCGCCGCATCGCTTCTTCAGCCTCCGCAGCATGAATGTTCCCCTGATTCTTATCAAACAGTGGTACTGGAATTCCAACTTGTATGTTGGTGATATGGTCGCCTGTCAAACTGTGATTACGCAGGCTCACCATCGCATCAATGTTTGGTACAGTCTCGAGCTTCTGTCTCCTGACATTCAATGCTGCCTGTTGGATGCGTTGCTGAGCCATGGCGACTTGTGGGCTCTTATGAATGATGGACTCGACTACGGCCTGAAAGCTGCCGCCGTTGACAACCTTCGCGACATCCCCGGAAACTCTGACGAGTTTTATGTTTGGCTGCCCGCAAACAAACATGAGAGAGCGCCACGCAAATTGGTGCTCCTGAATCGCCTGATCCCTCGCAACCTCAGCTTGACTTAATTCAATAGATGCCTGCCATTCAACGTGCTTGCCTGATTGGCCGGTTTCAACCAATCGCTTCGTAGCATCCATCGTTGTCTTGCTCACGTTGACCAGAGAAGACAGAACATCCACTTTTTGTTGTGCTATCAGTAGATTGCCAAATGCTGTATCGACATCTGTTAGCACACGCAGTTTTGATGCCTCCAGATAGAAGCGTTCACTAAATACAGCTTGCTCTGCGATCTGGACATCCATCTCTCGCTTGCCACCAGTAATGAACCGCTGTTGTAGAAACACACCGTGAGCACCATTGCTATCGTTCATGCCAATTTCATTAGCGTGGTAACCAACACGCGTGTTTGGGTACAGTCCGGCCTGAATCTGTCGGCCTTTTGCCGCTTCCACGCGTTGTTGACCGATCGACACTGCGGGACTTCGCATAAGTGCAATGTCTCTGAAGTACGAGATATTAACCTCTCGCTGTTGCGCATAGCATGGCACAGCAACTGTGAGGAAAGTCAAGAAAGTCAGAATATAGCGCATGAAGAAGCCCGTACGTCGATATACGTCATCAAGTCCGCAATCGTCCGCCGGGCTGCGTTAGTTTAGAGAATCCTCGCTGCTTAGGTAAAAAGATCTGTCGCAACATTTCCAAATACGTCGGTCAACCTGAAGTCTCGACCGCTGTATCTAAATGTTAGTTGAGTATGGTCCACCCCAAGCAGGTGCAGAATAGTGGCATGCAAATCATGCACATCCATTCTGTTTTCGACAGCGTTTACGCCTAACTCATCTGTTGCGCCGTGAATGTAGCCAGCCCTGGTGCCACCACCAGCAAGCCACATTGAGAATCCCGTATTATGATGATTCCGACCCTTCGCACCCTGAGCGGTCGGTGTTCTTCCGAATTCACCACCCCATATCAGGAGCGTGTCTTTCAATAAGCCGCGTTGCTTTAAATCTTTGATCAACGCCGTTATTGCCTGATCACTTTTTCCAGCATCTCGCTGGTGATCCATGATGTTTCCGTGAGCATCCCACGGTTGTCCATTACCGTAATAGATCTGGACCATTCGGACACCACGTTCCACTAGTCGACGTGCAATCAAACAACCGTTGGCAAATTCACCTTCACCGTAGAGCTTTAAAGTGTCCTCGGTCTCACGGCTTGTATCGAATGCCTCCTGAGCTTCTCGCTGCATCCCATATGCTATTTCAAGGGATTGAATCCTTGCTTCGAGATTCAGGTCACGTTCGCGTTGCTCCAGATGCTTTTTGTTAACACGCTGAAGCAGATCCAACATGCGGCGTTGTGACTCGCTCGTCAGATTCTTGTTGTTGATATGTCCAATAACGTTCTTTGGATCAATCTTGGAATTGTTGATATGCGTACCTTGAAACACGCCTGGTAAGAAACTGTTCCCCCAGAGTGCCGGGCCAACGACTGGCTTACCAGGGCACAGCACAACAAACCCTGGCAAGTTCTGATTCTCTGTGCCAAGTCCATATGTAACCCAGGATCCCAAGCATGGCCGGATTGGTTGCTGAGCACCACTATTCATCATCAAGAGCCCAGGCTCATGGTTGGGAGTGGTCGTATGCATTGATCGGATTACGCATAACTCATCTGCAACGGTTCTTAAGTGTGGGTAGATATCGCTGATATCGATTCCGCTTTCGCCACACTGCTTAAAGCCGAATGGCGATGGCATATACTTGCCGCCAATTCCTGCCTTGCCTTCCTGCACCTTCAATTCCGGCTTCGGATCAAACGTATCGACGTGTGATGGCCCGCCATTCATGAATAAGAAAATGACGTTCTTGGCCCGTGGCTCAAAGTGCGGTTGCTTGGGTGCGACCGGACTATCGCGATGAGCAGCTGCCTTCATTTCTTCGGATAGCAATGCGGACAACCCCAGCATGCCAAAGCCGGTGCCGCTTCTACGGAGCATCTCACGACGCGATACAATCTGCTGCATTTGGTCTTTGTTTAAATTCATTTTCTAACTCTGTTTTAACTCCGCTGCTTCAACAGCCCAATTTTTGTCTCTTGTATATTATCGTCCTGATTCCCAAAGTTCGTTCGAGATTAATCCACAAACATGAACTCATTGGAACCAAGCATGACTAACGCGTACTGCTCCCAGGAGGTTAACTTATCACCTTCGATCATCGGCAGTTGAATAAATTCCAAGCCGGCGGAGAGCTCGTCGTCATCCGGTACTCTTCCAAACGCCGTGCGATATGCAAATTCAATTCGACTCTGTTCGTCTTGTGTATGATCCTGAATCCGCTGGGAAAATGCTTTGGCTCGCTGTGTCATGAAATCGCTGTTCATTACAAATAGCTGTTGCAATGGAACGGTTGTAACCGGTCGTGCATCGCTAGTAATGTTTGGATCCGGAAAATCAAATAAACGCAGCAGCTCATTTAATCGATGGCGACTTACGAAACCGTAAATAGTACGTCGCTTGTTACCGGCACTGTCTAGATTTCCTGCCGGACCACCCAATGTCGTTTCCAGCTCACCAGATACAGCTAACAGACTGTCGCGCCAGGGCTCTACTTCCAATCGCCGTCGATTCATTCTCCACAGCAGTTTGTTTTCTGGATCAACATCGTGAAAGGCCTGATTAAACTTGCTCGACTGCTGGTACACCGATGAGAGCATGATTTGTTTATGGAGTGACTTAATTGACCATCCGGATTCCATAAAGGACACCGTTAGGAAGTCGAGTAACTCTGGGTGTGTTGGGCGATTGCCGAGTTGTCCAAAATTACTTAGCGTGCTGACCAGTCCTTTATCGAAATGTCCCGCCCAAACGCGGTTTACAATTACACGAGCCGTTAATGGATTGTCTGCACTGGCAACTGAATTTGCCAATTCTAATCGGCCGCTTCCGGCACTCTCAAATGGTGCCTTCTCTCCATTTGTAAAAATTGCTGGCATAGCCCGTGGCGCCGCATCAGCTTGGTTGGCGGGATTTCCCTTTAAGTAGATCTTTACGTCACGGCTGCCATCTTCGTTGATCGAATGCGCGAGAGGCACGCTGATCGCGTCGACTTGCTTCTGCATTTCTTCTCGCTGTTTTCGCAACTCCGCAAGTTGTGCCTTCGGCTCTTCTGGCAATTTGGATTCGGCCTCACTTGGCGGAATCGCAAGTAATCCTTCGTCATAGAACATTAACGAAAGTAGTGTCGCATTAACCTTATCTGCTTCGGTAAAGTCTCTCGACTTATCATCGCCGGCATCCACGACAGCTTCATCGGGAATCGGCTTCATTTCCAGGCGAGCGCCGGAAAACACGAAGTGATCAGAACTGATTGAATTATCGTCTGGCCCATAACCACCCGTCGCAATCAGCGTGACATATCTTGCTTCTGCCGGCACCGTTATGTTGTAAGAGACGAATTCTCCGTTAGCCGTCATTTCGTCGGGAATACCACCGGAAAAGTAGTATGTGAAATCACTGTAGTCGATCTCCATCTTCTTGCCGTTAACGTATCCAGCAAGAATCGCGTCCATCACTTCCTTCTGCTTGTGTGGCTTGGAAATGACAACGGCGATAAATCCGGATGCATTGGAGCCAAATGCATCATCGTTGACACCAGCTCGGTCTACTTTGAATGTGAACTGCTGATCTTCAGGCAATAAACCTGCTCGTCGGATCTCTGCTAAGTCAAACGTTAAAAGTGCATTGGCATGCATGCCAATGCCCTGCTCTTTTCGTGGACCATTAGCTGCGTATGCCTGACCCTCTGTGCTGATGCCGCCGCCTGCGTTATCCCAGGCATCATTCGTTATTTGGCCATGTTTTCTGGCGTCCGCACCAATGTGCTCAAAGTTAAATGAGATTCCATCGGCAATGTTAGTCGTTGTTCCCCACCCAAATGCGGTGCGATCAATTCCTAACTTGTTAGAGTCAGCGATTGCCTTGAATTTGTCCGATCCCAAGGCAGTGTCCAATGCCACAGCATTGGAATCATCAAAGAGGTTCCCTAATGGGATAATTCCCGGTTCGACCTGAGCTCTATCGGAGTCGCGGACAAATGCCAGATTATCACCAAAGTGTGAAAACAGCTCATCTTTCTGACCTAACAGATTCTGAACCGCAACTTGCAATTGATTTGCTAGTCCTGTGATCTTCTCGGTAATCGCGGAATCAGCGGAATGATCTTTATCCTTTGGTAGCGAGTCTATGTAGGTAAAGAGATCCTGAAGAAACGGTCGTTGTTTGAGAACACGTGCGTTTCGATTGGTTAGCAGATTGGCCCACCGTTTTACAAGTGTGATGCTAAGTGCGAATTTGTCCGTAACCTCTTTAGTTAACTTTTTCTCGTCCTTTTCGCTACGCTTGCGATTCAACCAGTGCCAACCTGCCTGTATGTAACTACTTATTTCATTAGCAAGCAGCGGGCGCAACTCTCGGCTCTCTGAAATTAGAAAGCTGTTAATCTCCAGATCCTGATCTTTGACTCTTTGTTCTGCACTGCGACGACTTGCAACCACATCACTTGAGACGATTGGGCGTTCTTCATACTTCGTACTTGCGAAGATGCCAGCCAATCCGTAGTAATCCTGCATCGTGATCGGATCGTATTTGTGATCATGACAACGTGCACAGGAAACAGTCAGCCCAAGGACACCGCGAGTCAGCGTGTCTATGCGATCGTCCCATTCATCTGCCTGTGCCTTGAGCTTCTCAACGTTTTCGGCATAGTACACCGGGCCAAGTGCAAACAATCCCAGAGACGCAATTCGCTCGTGCTGATCAGGAGTCTCAAGTAAGTCACCAGCGATTTGGTGCTTGATGAAGTCGTCATACGGCATATCGTCATTAAAGGCATTAACAACCCAATCACGGTAGAAATAGCCACGTGGGTAATTTCTCGCCTTAAATGTATGAGCTTGATCTTCACCGTAGCGGGCCACATCAAGCCAGCGACGACCCCAACGCTCTCCATAGTGCTTGGAACTGAGCAACTCCAGCACGACCTTTTCGAATGCTCGCTCATCTGGGTCATTCACGAATGCTTCGACTTGTTCCGGAGTAGGTGGAAGTCCAATCAGGTCGAAGTATGCTCGGCGAATCAAGGTTGGCCGATCAGCCGGGATACTTGGCGTCATGTCATTTGACTGTAATTTCGACAAGACAAACTTATCAATATCCATCTGAATCCAGTCGGACTCGACCTTCGGCACTTCGTGTTTCAGAGGCTTCTTAAACGCCCAGAAGTCCTTGGCCTTTTCGAAGTCGATCGTTGGTTTCGTGGCAAGAGCTTCGCCTTTTCTTGGATCCACAGCACCGGTGCGAATCCAGTGCTCAAAATCCTTGATTACTTCATCAGGCAACTTTCCCTTGGGAGGCATTTCAAATCCCTCGTACTTGAGAGCCATGACGAGTAAACTCTCATCCGGTTTACCAATAACGATTGCCGGCCCTGAGTCACCACCCTTCATCGTCCCTGCTTTATTGTCGAGTAGCAGATTTCCCTGGATCGGACGGGAATCGACGCTATGACACTCGTAACAGCTTTCAACCAGCACGGGACGTATCTTCTTTTCGAAAAACTCCAGTGCCGCAGGGTCCAGCTTCTCTTCTGTATCTTCACTCATCACGAGTGAGGGCATGGTCAATCCAATGATGAGTGCCGAGAGTGCAATTGAGGAATATCTCATAGTCTACGTATCGCATTGGTTATGGTGGGCGCGCAAAATTGCGTGGGGGGGAGTATGGCTTATTACAGCTCACTTCATCAATTTTAGTCGATAGACGTTTTGCTGGAAATCTTAAGAGCAAGCTCGGCCGGGATTTCCTGCCCATTTGCAGAAAGTACTATTTCGCCTTCGACATCGATGACCATATCCGTTTTGACGATGTTACCAATCGAATCATCGAAGTAAATCTCGGCTTTGGAGTTCTCCGTGGATTTCAATTCCGACTTGGCAATTGTAAGTGGTGAGGCTGGATCGGCTGCCACCTTCAAAGCTACCGATTTAATCTCTGCTGAGATCTTGTGTAATTTCTTTTCACCAACCGTAACGACGCCGTCATATGTGTAATCACTCGTCACCTCAAGCGATTGACCCGCGTCCAGCGGGATTGGCATGATTCGAGTCCACGATTCACCCTTCTCTACAGCTACTGCCGGCAGAAGATTAGTGAACATGTTTACCTCACTAACAATTCTCTTGGGTGCGAGTTGCTGCTCAATAGCAGCTTTTACCTCGGGTGGCAGTTTCTCTAGTTCTAGTCCACTGACACTTGCTGCTGTGGCTAAGCCATCTTTAGCAAACACAACTGTAGTTTGGGCTGTTTTGATAGCATCATAGAGGTCAACAATTGAATCCAGTGGTGAGCCAGCCTTCTCCACCTCTTTCTCAGAATCGTATTCAATGGACAACCCGCCAGGTACTTGTAGCTTCACGCTCATGTTCTCTATCTGTTCCACGACTTCGACACTACCATCATCATTCTTCTTGGTAATTTTCCACCCAATTACAACTTTCGAGTCATTCTTTGTCGGTAATTCCATACCTGCGATCGACATCGTCTGAGAAATCGATGAGTGTACGGTTTGGTTCCAACTTGCTTTACTTGGCGCCTTCGCTTTAAGGCTTACCTGCGCATGAACACTTGAAAATGCGAGGCTGGAAACAGCGAATAGAAAAAACAGATTTCGCAGTCTTACGAATTGACTAGCCATTGAAAATTACCCTTTTCTTGTAATGGGGTTACTGAAGCAATCGCTTGCCAGTACTCCTTCTTTATACGTGTTTATTGCCAGATCGTTGAGAGTATCTTTTGAAAAGTCCGATTTCCGAAATGGTCATTCAGTTGCTTCCAACCGCTGTGGTTTGTTGTTGTTGTATAAATCAAGCGCTGCTTGTTGAATCTCATGGCGACCTTCACGGCCCAGTGATTCTGATATTTCCATAGCTTTCGTTTGGAATTGAATCGCTGTTTCAAACTCGCCGCGATCAGCATGAATCATCGCTTGGCACTCAGCAACGTAATCTGCATATTCTTCCGAATCAGCTACTAAATCTAAAATCTCCTGCGCCCGTTCTAAATTGCGCACTGAATCATCTGGTACAGAAGCAAGCACTTGCACGAGCAAGAAAACCAGATTCGGGCGTTGCTCTAGTACCTGCAAACTCCCTTCCAGTTGTTCCACTGCTTCACGGTAGCGTCCCGACTTGGCGAGTGCTATGGAATTGCCTTGAAGTGCGAATTCGTTTGCCGGCTGCTTCTGCAGAATGAGTTCGTATAACTCGATGGCTTTATCGAACTCCTGTTTGGTGAGATAGATTTCTGCCAGCAATGAGTGTGCGTCAAGTGTGGAGGGGTTTTGATCTAGAGCCTGTAAGAGAACAGATGTCGCCTCGTCGAGCTTACCTTGTCGTTGATGTACGTTGGCAAGATTTATATACGCGGTAATGCGTGTTCGATCGAGTTGGATAGCCTTTGCAAATGATTCACCGGCAACTTCGATGTTTCCCAAATACATCATCGCTACACCGTAATTCACATTGAGGATGGCATCATTTGGCTTCTCTTCAAGAGCTAGTTTGAAGTGCCGCACCGCCTCGGCATAATTCTTTTCTTTAAAGAGTGCCGTGTTGCCCCGCATTCGATGTGCGCTGACGGTTTTTCTGAGCCCTTGTACTTTCACGTGCAGTGGATCCACAGATAACAGGCGTTCAACGCTCTGCTCAAATTGTTCCTGGTATTGTTTGGCACGCTCCACCTCACCGATCTTTCGGTGTGCGGTCATAAGCAAGTACAGGATGTTCTTTTTTCCTGGCAGCATTCCCTCAGCGCGGGATAAATACTCAATCGCCTTAACTGGATCTTCTTCCATATATGTCTTGCCAAGTCCGAGATAGAAAATTGGCTGGCGACCGTTCGTGCGTTCTATCCCTCGCTGAAATCTCTCGCGTGCTGTCGTTAATTTATCTAATTCAATATAAGAATCACCGGACCAATAAAGCGATGCTACAACATAAGGCATTGCGGCCCGGTCATTGATTAAAAACTCCGCCGCACGACTGAAGGCATCCGCTGCTAATTCCATCTGATCTGTTTCACGGTAAGCTCTTCCAAGTAAATGCAGGACGTCGCCGTCATTTTGATACGTCAGAGAGTTTTCATAACAGGCAATCGCAAGATCCAGAACTTCGTACGATTGAAACACCTGACCGGCCTGCGCATATAGAGCTGCTGTTTTCTTGGCAGTCTGTTCAGCTGGTGGGTCTGTTTGAAGTTTCTGAATACTCTTTACTGCACCGTTCACCTGCAACTTGGCTGCATCGTCAAGCTGCGAAACATCAGGGGCGTCAATGAGAACGATACCATTCGGAAGTGAATAACCACCACATCCGTTTAGCAAGCCAAGGGCGACAAGGCCGATGCACAATTTATGCGCCATCTAGTTGTCTCCCTACTCCCCGATGGAGCTCGTTGTAATGGTCGATTCGAATCTCAGACCATTCTTCGATGACGCCATCAGGCCAATGCACCTTGACCTTTTGTACATCTTGAATGGCTCCTAGTCCGATGAGAACTCTTGGGTCATTCGAACTACAATAACTGCCGTCGGCTCTTGGACTTCTCCAGATGGTTTTATCGTCGGTGATGACCTCGACGCGGCAATCCAACGCCACTGACTTGCTGTCTCCGGTAGTGAGTGTTAGACCCAGCCAATGGTTGTCATCGCCACTGCGATTTAAATACAGGCGAAGAGGCCCGCTGTTATTGGCAACCAAAATATCAGGCGTCCCGTCATTATTCACATCGCCGATGCAAAGTCCGCGGCTTACCTCGGAAGGTTTACATACGGAACCACTTTTATCTGAAATGTCTTCAAATGCGCGACCGTCAATGTTTCGGAATAATTGATTGCGTTGGTGTAAGGGGTACGTCTCCTTTTCGCGAAGTAGGTGTTCAAGAATGTTGACTGCACCGTTGACGACATAAAGATCCAATAGCATGTCGTTATCGAAGTCGACCCAGAGCATGCCAAATGCTGTGGATCCTCTACTCGGTACACCTAGTTTGAATTTGGAAGTGCTGTCTACAAAATTACCTGAGCCGTCATTTTCATAGAGAGTGTTAGTTTCGCTATTCCAATGACCTAGTACTAGGTCGTCGTCTCCGTCTCCATCGATATCCGCTGCGTCAATTCCCATGCTACCTTCTGGATTGCCGTCCATATTAAAGGCGCATCCTCGTAGTACAGCTTCGTCAACAAATGTGCCATCTTGTTGATTTACCCAAAGGTTATTTCCTTTGGAGTCATTGGCTATATACAGGTCTACCCAACCATCACCCGTGAAGTCCCGCGCGACAACACCGAGACTGGGTGTGGTGACTCGGGCAATTTGAGACTCTGCAGATTGATCATCGAAAGTACCGTCACCGTTGTTAATGAACAGCCTGTCCGGAACGGGAGTTTCACTTTCAGGACCACAGTAACTTGCAGCACCTGTGTCGATGTAACATTGCCGGTGGGTGTCGTAACCAAAAATGACGTAATTGCATACGTATAGATCCAAGTGGCCGTCTCTGTTTACATCTACAAATGAAGCGCTACTGCTAAGCTCGTTCGTGTCAGTGCCGGTTGTGTCAGTGACATCTGTAAAGGTGCCATCTCCATTGTTCTTGTAGAGTTGATTCGATCCCCAGTTAGTGACATAGATATCCTGCCAGCCATCTGAATCATAGTCACCGATGGCGACACCCATGCCATAACCTGTGGCATCAATACCTGACACTTCAGTGACATCCGTGAATTGAACTGTACGCTTTCCGTTTTCATCAATGACGAGGTCATTACGAAAAAGATGGTCTCGCAATTCGTTTTGGGGTTTGAAGATGGCATCGCTGACAGTGGTGTCTGCACCAAGCATATGTCCTTGATTTACATAGACATCTAAATCACCGTCGTTATCGAAGTCAAACAACGCTGCGCCAGATCCCATGATTTCAATCAGGTACATCGAGCCATGCATTCCATTGAAGTGAGTGAAATCCAGACCCGAGGACTCCGAAACATCTTCAAACATTTCAACACTTTTTGATACATCTCCATTCCCGGTCGATTCCTGCCCAGAATCCCCACAGCCAACCAAACCAACCAAGATGAGCAAAAACATGGACAGTCTATGTTTAAAATCTAAGAAAGGCATGTTTTCTCGGTAAAAACGACAAGTTCCAGGTCCGTAAATCATGGACAGTCTATGTTTGTGCGCAGGCAAGATGAGTTATTTGGGGTCTTTTCTTGAGTATAGCCCGCCAGAAATAGGGAAATTCAAGACAGGCATGATTTTGGCAAAAAATCATAGACAGTCTATGTGTGAATCTAAGACAGTCTTGTTTTGAGCCTTGTTTTGAGCCGGTTTTCAGCTGATTCTGAGCCAACAACTATAGACTGTCCATGTTTTTGGTCCATGTTTTTGTCCAGATCTTTTCGATTGAACAGAAAGTGGGTGTCCATGACTGAACAGCCTCGATTGAGCTATACGGATTCCCAAATGCCGCTGGTGTTGCTGCGGACGATTGCCTCGATTACCTTCATGTTGGCGACGGAATCTGGGATTGGTGTTGGCACAGCAGTGTCGTCCAAAATTGATTGGCTGAAGAGGTCGCCCTGAATTCCATACTGATCGCAAATGTCAAATACGATCTCATTGATGTCACCTGAGTCAGTCTGGTGCCACATTTTACATGGTCTGTCGGGCGGAGCATTAAAAGGAATCTCGATTTCAACACGCCCCTTGTCACCGAAGATATGCACACGTTGATAGGGTGCCATCTGTGTCGAACAGGTAAAAGTACTTGTACCTGTGCCAAAATCCAGAATGGCTGATGCCATTACATCGGTGCCAAATTCCGGATGCGTGTCTGCCAATCCCTGCACACGTTTTGGCTCTCCACCAAAGATGAATCGCGATACCGAGATTGGATAACAACCGATATCCATCAGACCACCGCCGCCAATATCAGCCATGTTACGGATATTATCCGGGTCATCATTGAAATAACTGAATAGCGAGTTAATCGTCTTAAGCTGGCCAATGCCACCACTTCGCACAATCTCTCGTGCTTTCTGCCATTGTGGGTGGTGGCGATACATGAATGCCTCCATCACCTTAAGCTCTGGATGTGCGGCAGCAGCATCTACCAACTGCTGGCCTTCCTTGCTGGTCAACGCAATTGGTTTTTCACACAACACGTGCTTACCGGCTTCGAGTGCCCGAATAGAAACGGAAACATGTAAATGATTTGGCAGCGGGTTATAGATCGCTTCAATATTCGGATCCGCGAGGAGTTCTTCATAGCTGCCATATGCCTTGGCGATTCCTAATTCATCGGCAACTGAAGTAGCCTTATCAATAGACCTCGAAGCAATTGCATGGATGTCACAAAGCTCTGCTCGTTGCATGGCAGGAATAACTTTCTCGGTACCAATATTCGCAGTACTGACGATGCCCCAGCAAACTTTACGTTGTGATTCAGACATCAGAATTCCTCTCGGTGAAATCAAATTGTGCGATTCAAGAACAGACAGTTTCGCAAATCAGGTGTCGACAATCCAGTAGGCATAGATGCATCCAGAAGATCACATACCAGCGCAAGTGTGAAGAATTCAGCGGCTATTTAGGAAAGCCATATGCAGGATTATCCGGGTCGAAATCTAAATCACTTAGCCCAACATTTATCTCGACTTGCGAAAACTTATATTCCTCGATAAGCGTTGGCTTACCGGACTCATCCGGCCAACCGTATGCCGCATATCTGACTGGAATTTTCCGAGCCATATCCAAATCGACCTCAGCGATATGGAAGTCAAACCCATGAGCCGACTTGTGGTGAATCAATCGGAATCTCTTACATTCCACCCCTCCACTTGAGACACCGTCAATCATCTCAACCTCGACTTCGTCTTTTGAACGTTCACTTCTATCTTTACGCCCAATATTGGCAAGTTTCTGTAACAGGACGAGCACACCCGTATCTGTCACCGGATAGCGACTCCCAAACATAGCAATCAAGCTGTCCGGTTTCACAACATGGCGTTTAAAGCCAAGCAAACCAACTTCGTGCACGATCATACGGCCGTCATTCGCACCATCCACCCAGATTACCTCGCGTCCTTTCAGGCTCTCTGGCGAGTCAAAGCGAACATACACACTAAAGGGAGTTGTGCTTTCGGTATCTGCCTGTGATTCATGCCGGACTTTAACTGCCATCGTTTGTGGTCCAACAAGCTCATCACCAATGAGTTCGGTACGTTCCAGCATCGCCGTGTAATCCGAAATCTCGGCCGTTGCCGCCTCGATCAGGCTATCTACCAAGGGCAGGATTTCATCGAGTGGATGTTCGCCGGTCAACTCAACATCTGAGAAGTCACCTCCTTCCCGAGCCCTTTGCGCTTCAATCAATGCTTGCTGACGCGCCGATTCGCTTTTAAGCCACCATCCGCCGTACAGTAGCAGTCCCAATAGCACGAGAATCACGATACGCACTATCCGGCGACGCTTGGGACGAGCATCGGCATCGTCTATTGTGGTTGTTTCTGCCTGATCCATTTATTCGAGAGCTATCTGATTGAGAAGGACTATTTCTTCTTTGACTTCTTATTCTTTAGTCGTTCGGCATATTCGGCGAGTGCCTGCTCAGGATCTTCATTGAAATAATCTTTACATCCTGTGCAGCAGACGAAGTACGTCTTGCCTTTGTAAGTCACCGGAATCGTCCCGGCACCCTCAGTTACCACACACAATACGGTTGCCTGACCCTGGCCGAACCCGCTTCCTTTTCTTGTAAATCCGACCTCCCCAAGACGTGTATAAAGTGATTTCCCAGCTCGCTGTTCAATCAACATGATGAGTCGTTTACCTGATGCAACAAATCGAAAGTGTACGCGTGCGGGCTGCCCCTTTTCAGCGGATTCAGCAATAAGTGTTAGCTTTCCCAGCTCATCCAGTTTGCCGTCAAAGCGCTGTGACTTATCATTCGGTGAAGTGGTAACCAACGAGTATGTGCCGGGAACCTCACCCGCAATTAGTTTCCCAGACTTAAAGTATTTGCCTTTTTCTGTTTCAAAGACGAGTGCCGCTTCCTTATCAAACTCCCATTGCCAATTACTGTTTTCGATCCAGCCGCCGACAGTGGACCCTCGCTTTATTTGACCTGCACCCCGCCATTGGCCAACAAGCAACTGCATTTTTTCCAAAGAGTCACGTTTCTTCTCTGCAACGAGCATGCCTGATACCACACATACCAGCAGCAGAATTGGCAATGCTTTTCTCATGCTATTCATATGTTTTGCCTTTTCAGCTTTTTGTAACGACGGCTATTTCAGAATTATTATTCTGTATCTGCAGGATCGAAAAACAGTGCGATGCTCGCAGTAAACCCGTGGACAAAGTTCATTCCGCCGATGGGCCCAATTTCGCCCATGGCAAAGAACCCCGCCAGCGGAACTTCTCCAATTACCTCATTTATCACTGTAGCATCATGGTGCAACGTCTCGAACATACGTGAACCACGACCATTACAAGTAAATAGTAATCCAGCGGTTGGCTGAGCCGTAGTCGAATCTCGTTTCTTCGCCAATAACTGTTTCATTTCCCCATCAGCTGCTTCTGCATCTCTCAAATGAAACTGGACAGTCTGGCCGGCCCGTACAAAGTCGGTCACAACAATACTGCCTTCATCAGGCACTACGTTTTCGATATTGCGAACCAAAAAATCGCCTTGTTCGAAGTCGTCTTTATATTCATCGATCACTCGCCCCAGATTGAGTCCTTGCTGCATTGCAGCTTGCTCGTGGGTTGCTGATGCTTCATAAATATCATGAACATGTTTTAGTGCTGGCTCTCCACGAAGCTGTTGAATTACGTTTCGCTCGCACTTGGTAATCACCAACGGCTCACCGATGGGTCGACAACCCTGAGATACAACCGACTCTACCTTGATAGCGCCCTGCAATAACACTCCAACGGCACCGGTACTATACACGTCTCTATTTAAAAAGACTCTGTTTTCACCTGGACTAAAGAAACCACTAGCCATACCGCCTATCACGGACCTTCCAGGTTGCTTTTCATTAATCTCTGCGAGCAACACATCTGCCGGGAAGCTAAATGGCTCGCCCAGCAATAGAAGTGTTGATTCATCGCCCCACGACTCCAGAGCTTTTTCAGCCCAGCCGTGAATTTCACCTCCGCCAATTGTTCTTTCGAAAGTCAGGCGCATCGGCGTGATGGATGAGTCCGGTAACGCTGCTGCCCAAACCGAGATAGCCGGCAATGACTCCACTTCCGTCCTAACACCGACGATTGATTCACCGGTACAACCAATCGTGTTAATGGAGCCTAGTTCTTCGTCCAATTGGGCGATTATAGCTTCGGCGTCATCCTGAAAGTGTGGGGATATAAACAAACATGTGAGGTCAGGTGCTTGCCCTAATCCTGCAAGAATCCGGCTTACGGCCAAACTCAATTCGGAGCTCCAATCACCAGACTGGATTAGCTCACTATGAAATTTCTGTTTCGTCATGCTGGGTTGGCAGTTCCTATACGACGTCAAATCTAACTAAAATGCGGGTTACTGTTGGCAATTGTATCAGGCCGGAGTTATCCGCGTTAATCCACACCTAGCATCTAAAGAGTTTGGTATGAAATTCAAATCCCTCTTAGCCACCATACTTCTATTGTCACCCTCGTTAGCATTCTCGGAAGAGTCCGCAAGTGTGGATTGGCTGACGGAAATTCAAATATCACCAGGCGACCTACCAGCAAACACACCTATGGTTGGGTCGTTATTGGAAACACCAAGAGGGATGATCACAACCCAGCGGCAATGGGAGTCGCGAAAACGAGAGATTCGACGTCGCTGGCTTCGATATCTTTCGCCAGCCATCAAAAACCGCGGCGCAGCCCCGACCTATGAGGTGATTAAGGAGGATACCACCGACGGAGTTATTCGACAGTTGATTCGATACGAAGTTGAGCCGGGAGAAGTCGTTGACGCATACCTTTTGCGGCCGGTCGAACCAGTGAAAAATGCTCCCGGAGTCGTCGTATTCCATTCCACGGTAAACCACAGTATTCGCCAACCTGCTGGTGTCGAAGGTGTTAAGGAAAAAGCCTTTGGTCTCGCCTTAGCCAAACAGGGCTTTATCGCTATTTGTCCAAGAAACTATCTTTGGCCCAACAATGACATCATCAAAGCTCAGGAAATGGCGGATCGCTATCACGCCAGAAACCCGAATTCAACAGGCATGAGCAAAATGCTCTACGACGGCCAAGTGGCAATCGACATACTAGAAATGCAGTCCGGCCTTGATAGAAAGAGAATCGGAGTAATCGGACATAGCCTCGGTGCAAAAGAAGTTATTTACATGGGCGCTTTTGATGATCGTGTAAAAGTAATCGTTAGTAGCGAGGGAGGTGTTTCAACCACTTTTTCAAATTGGTATGCCCCGTGGTATCTCGGGGATGCAATTAGAAATGAACAATTTCCTCATGATCACGAAGAACTACTAGGGTTAATTGCTCCAAGGCCTTTTTTGCTTGTCGGCGGAGACAGTGCAGACGGGGATCAAAGTTGGCCGATAATTCATCGTGCCCTCGAAGTGTATAACCTCTACGGAGAACCGGCACACATTGGGCTTTATAACCATCGCCAGGGGCATGCTGTACCTGTCGAGGCTGAGCAGCGCATGTTGCAATGGTTGATCCACTACCTTAATTAATCCACACCTAATCAATTCCATCATGATGTCCAAGATTTCAATACCCACCATTCATTCGCTATTCATCATCTGTATTTCACTGTTGCACACCGGTTGCAGTGGTGCACCGGAAGAGAGTGAGTCACAACTATCTGCAAAGGCTCAAATCGAAAAGCTGGGAGGAATCGTCACTGGTATCGACTCTGTTTCCATCAATCTCATGGAAAACCCCAATGTCAAAGATGATGATTTAAAGTTGCTAGCTGGCATCGATAATCTGACCTATTTAAGTGTCCGAGGTACGGATGTTGGTGACACCGGCATGGCTCACATTGCAAACATTAAAACGCTTGAGACGATCGATGTGAGTAACTCCCTGGTTACCGACGCTGGCTTGAAGCACCTTTCCGGATTAAATATCTCAAGTTTCCACGCCGGTCCAAAGAAACATTCGGACGAAGCACGAAAACAAATCGGAGATGCCGGCCTCGCAGAGTTATGCAAAATTAAAACGCTCCGTGTACTAAGTCTGGAACGCACAAACATCACGAGTGAGGGAGTCGCATCTCTGGAATTATTACCAAAGCTCGGTCGCCTGAATCTTGCCTTAACCGCGATCGATGACGAAGCAATTCCAGCGCTTAGCACATTAACCTCGCTAACCAGCCTGGACTTAAGTTTCACCGGCATTACCGATGAAGGCGTCATTCACTTAGAGACATTAACCAATCTAAATCACCTGCTGCTTTTGGAAACTGCCGTCTCTAATGAAATGAAAGCCGAATTGCTGCAGCGATTACCGGGGACGGTCATTACTCTGAATAATGAAGATCAGGCAACACAGTAACAGGTAACACAGTCGTTAGATCAGACTGTTGTCTTTAGTGGTTCACCAGCTAAACCAAGCATTAGGTTTTCAACCGAGAGTTCGGCCATCTTGAATCGCGTCTGCTCGGTAGCACTGCCAAGATGTGGTGCAATCGTCACATTTGGCAAGCCAAGCAATTCATGACCACGCGGAAGTGGCTCAGGTTCAGTCACATCGAGGCCCGCATGGTATATCTCATTGTTTTTCAAAGCACTTGTTAACGCATCTGTATCCACAACACCTCCACGCGCGATGTTAATCAGGATGGCTGTCGACTTCATTCTTGAAAACTGTTCTGCTCCAATCAGCCCACGCGTCTCATCAGTAAGTGGGCAAACGAGAACTACGTAATCAGATTGTGTTAATAAGTCATCGAATGACGTATATGTCGCGTTCAGTTCGGGCGGCAGATCGGTACGTTCCCTGCGATTGTAGTAGAGGATTCTCATATTGAATCCGAGGCACCGTTTGGCAACCTCCAGACCGATGCGACCCATCCCAACGATGCCAACCGTTTCACTGTGGATTTCACGGCCAAGCATATACCCCGGGTCATAGTGCGTGAATTCATCGCTACGTGCGAAGACGTCACCTTCCACAAGCCGGCGACCGGAGGCGAGCATCAGTGTTAATGCCATATCCGCCGTCGCACCATTCAGAACATTCGGAGTGTTGCCTACTGGTATGTTGCGATCTCGGGCATCCTGCACATTGATATGATCAACACCGACGCCAAAGTTGCTGATCACCTTTAATCCAGGCAACCGATCCATGACTGCACCGTCAACCTCCAAGTGACCGTACGTATACAATCCATCGACAGGTTCATCGCAGCCTTCCAGGGCAACGTCCCAAGGTAATAACTCCACTCGATCATTCATTAATTCAAGTACTGAATCTGCCAGCGGGGTATCAGCTACAACTCGAGGCTTTCGTTGTTCGGTCATTGTTGCAATCTTTCTTACCGGTCGTGGATTATTCTAGACATGATCTATCTCATGAAGGTAATCCAATGAAGTCATTATTCTCTCGTCTATTGTTATATCACCGAGTGATTTAACCATGGTTATTTCATCCGGCCGCTCACTGATTTCGATTCGATCGACAAGCGAGTCCGTCTTTGGAAACCACCCGTACACTTCGTCACACTTAGAATCGGCAAAGTGTGAGACGATCCCATCAATTGCTCGGTCGTAATCCTCTGCACTTAGACTTCCAATTGCACAATCTCGCAGCTTCCATCTAACACCTTCATCCTTCATGCGAAGAAACCCGATGCGTTCACCGTTTCGACTTATAGCGAAATACTTGTCAAAAGGATCTTTCTTGCTAAGGAACCACCAGTAGAATTTGCTCCGATGGACATAGGCTTCAAAGTGAGCATGAGCATGATTGTAGCAATCACTAACCCAGTCCAGATTGTCCTTCAACTGAAACTCCTCGAGCACAATGGAATCATCTCTAACTTCCGTTGTACCGATATTTATCAATCCGTTATGGGCTGGACAAAGTTGATAACCAAGCCGGGAATAATACTCCGGATTGATGTCGGAAAAGAGCACGCTGATCGATGTGCCGCGAGCTGATTCAAACTGTTCTGTCCAATCCATTAGCTGGCGGGCATAGCCGTTGCCCCTCGACTCGGCAACCGTATGCACACAGCCGATAAATGACGTCTTAACGACAGAATCAGCAAGTGAAAACTCACATGGGAAACTGGCAAGTGACACTTCCACTCGTTCCTCACCAACACCAACACAAAATTCCGCACGTTGATGATGGATTGATGCCAACCGCAGATTTACATGTTCGGCAAAATCATCGGAGCTTCGCCACACGTCGAAGACATTTTCGAATGATTGTACTCGATCCTGAAATGTAGCCACTCTGAACGACAGCATCGGAATTCACCTGTTGGGATTCGCCAAAATTCTCAGCTACTTTACCTGCCATCGTTCGTCAAAAAACCCGTGGCTTACAACTGCTCCGGGAGTCACATCATTCGGTAATTCATCCAAGTTGATAATTGACCAGTCAGGTAGTTTTGGGTTTTGAAGAGAGTTCGTCCGATCATGTCCTTCTCGATGCGTTGGGCCACTATTGATGACAACGTACTTGTCTGCATTCAAAGGGTTGGGGTAGATCATTAATGGCAGGTGATTCTTGCTACTGAATTTTTGATCACCCATTGCAACATCATTGATGGACCAGAACAACGGAAGTGAGTGCTTCAGGTTTTGATCATTCAATAAACGGCGAATAACGCTATTGGTTTTAGGAGTACCCCACAACACAAGGTTATACGTCCGGATCATTTCACTTGTTAATTGCTTATCGGTGATTACCGGAAGTTCGCCCCGGTAAAGTGACTTCCACCGGTCACGAAAGTGGTTGAATTCAAAATCCAGCCAACGTTGAATCACTGGGTTCATCTCAGCGGCACTAGGCAGAACCACAACGAATGGTGAATAAAAGGCATCGTCAATCGGGCCTTGCAACTCGGGTGACTTTGTTAGGCCTTTCGGTTCTCCAAGTTGCCACTTTCCATCACGCTTTATAAACGCCAACGACTCTGTTTCTTCGGTATTAATGGAAGTCCCATCGATCTCACACACTTTTACTGTGGTCATTTTGGGAGACAGTCTCAGAGATGAGACATTTTTAGTCTTAACGGTAATCGAATCATCCACAATCTGAACATCAGCCCTCGCATCACTCCAGTGTTTTTCCAATCCAGTAAGAGTTACCCAGTATGCTGAGTGATATCGAAGTGTCTGTGTTTGAATACTCACACTCTTCGGCATATCTGGGCGACCAGAAATACTCGCGGCCAACATATGGTTCGTGATCTCGTTGAGTGTGTCTGGATGATAAGAGTGTCCCATACCAGGTCCAATCAGGTGCAGTAATTTCTCTCCTTCCGCCTCAAATGCTCGTTCCATAATTTGAGCTGCCTGAATTTGCTTGTCATTTTCACCGCTGTACGCGACCACAGGGAGATTAAAGAGATTTCTCGCATACCCTGGAATGTCATAGAGCCCCCACAGTTTCTGCACATAAGGCGCCGGATATTTATCTGGAGTCATCTTGTTGTATTCTTTGGTTTCGGCGAATCCAGCACCTGGGGAAACAGCCGCCCATTGATCCGCGTAATGAGCACCAATGTGCCATGCACCAGCGCCGCCCATACTGAATCCCATAAGAATGACACGTTCACGATCGATGTTGTAACGGCGCGAAACTTCTTCAACCACTTCCAAAACATCAATCTCACCTGCCGACTTAAATCCCATGCAGTGCCGCCCAAATGGATGGACGACAATTGCGTGTGCAGGTGCAATCCGACCTTTGCGTTTCAGACGCTGATCAATGAAGTGCAAGTCGGTCGTTTTGTCACCGCGTCCGTGTAGCCAAACATAAAGAGGCACAGGTCTCGTTAAATCCAGATCTTCGGGAATCTCCAGACCGTATGGTTGAGCGGAACCATCAATCGAAGATCGATATCCTCGAACGACGAGTCCCTTTTCTTTACGCCATGGCGCCTTGCCGCTGTTCAGTTCCTTCAATCGTGACTCCGCAAGTGCCATAACCTCCCGAGCGATATCAAACTGAGCCGGTGAATAGAATTCGCCAAGATCAACAGCCAATTCCACAGCTTTGATCAGAGCGATGACATCGTACCGATAAGTATTCATATGGATACGCGGCATTTGAAGTGCAGTATTCGCTGCACGAAGCCGCCGATTCATTTCCGATAGAAACTCCTCAGGCATCTCAATCCCTGCTGGCGGGATCTTGCGGGTGATCGGAGGAATCGGATCGATATCCTGCGGTGTCTTTAAATTGACAGGCTTGGTAACCCGTGTGCCCAATCGTCGATGGAAACCATCAGCCCTTGCAAATTGCGGGATGACATCCTCGGTTGCTTTTCTCCACTGGCTCAACTCATCACGCAATCCAGACAGTACTTCGGAATACTGAGGATCAGCCACTAAGTTGTGCAAAGAGTGCGGGTCCTTGGATTGGTCGTACAATTCAACAGCTGGTCGAGGGAACAAGAACGTCCCACGTTGGTTATTTGATAACTCACCACTTGCTTCCATTCTCTGTAGATCCTGATAGCTGAGACTGCGCACAGCATCTGCCGGCGGAGTACCCGGCAATTCCGGGAATGCGTTTTCTATGTACAAGAAGCGGTTGTTTCTGACACATCGCTCGTGAGCACCGTAGTCGTGCCAATTGTGCTCTGCAAATACAAAGTCCCGTACTGTAGCTTTCGGATTTCTCAATACGCTGGCAAATGACACTCCCTGAAAAGACGGAGCTGGATCAAGTCCTGCTAAATCCAAGAATGTTGCGCCAATATCGATGCTGCTAACCAGACTGTCAGTCGTGGCACCCGGATCAACTTCACTCGGCCAGTGCACAACAAACGGAGTACGAATCCCAGTGTCATAAATGGTCGTTTTATCACGTGGAAACGGACGTCCGTTATCCGCCATCACAATTACGACTGTGTTGTCGGCAGCGCCTTGCTGTTCCAGTTCTCGCATGACCTGCCCGATGTAGTCATCAAAGCGGCTAACCTCGTCATAGTAGAGCGCAAGATCTTCCCGCGTTGCTGGCTCATCCGCGAGATATGGAGGTACGACCACATCCTGTTCTGTGTGCGGTTCTTCAATTGCACCTTTGGAATATGCCCGATGTGCATCAAAAGCCGCGAACCAGAAGAAAAACGGTTTGTCTTTCGGGCGTTCTTTCGTTACCTTCACCCAGTTCTCACACCCGCTGGGCCCACCTCCAACAATGAGATCAAAGTGTTTTTTTGGAGCATTTCCAAGGTGCCACTTACCTGCTGCAGCGGTGTAGTATCCGTTTTCTTTTAGCAACTGTGGAAACACCACCTGACTTTCCGGCAATGGCTCATGCAGATTTGCCGCGCCAGTTGCATGTGGATACCGACTGGTCATGATGCTACAGCGACTAGGGCTACAACTGCTGCATGTCAGAAACGCCGAATCGAACCGCATCCCCGCTTCAGCGAGCCCATCGATGTTCGGCGTCTTGATTGTCGGATGACCGTATGTACCGATGTCTTCAGCACTAATATCATCACCTATGAACACGATAAAATTGGGGGAGTCTGCAGCCATCGATGACATTGGGGAAATCAAAAGCAATGCAAGTGTGATGGTAAAAAATCGAATCATTCTGGCAACAATCTAATAGTGAGAAGCGGGATATTTGATAAGGCATAAAAAAACGCAGGGTACATCACTGCAACCTGCGTCTTATTGTGTCAGATGGCACTTTACTTTTCGACAACCCAGACGTTTCTATAAACGACAGGGTTTCCATGCCCTTGCAAATACAGCAAGCCCGGTGAATCAGCTTCAGGGTGCTTGCCTGGCGTATGATTTGGCAATTCCAAGTCGTCATGAATGACCACACCGTTATGTTTGATGGTGACTCGGGCATTTTTTACCTTCTTACCGTCTGCGTCATATTTCGCAGCTGTAAAGTCATAATCATATGTCTGCCATGACAACGGTGGCAGGCACATGTTGACTTTGGGTTCAGAGATCGAGTAGATCCCGCCGCATTCATTGTTTTTCCCATCAAGCCCAAATGAATCGAGCACCTGTACTTCATACCGGCCCTGAACGTACATTCCGCTATTTCCGCGGCCCTGCCCGCGAGCAAAGGGCATGTATGGAGTGCGAAACTCCAAGTGCAGTTTGTGATCTCCAAACTTCTGTTTAGTTTCACAGTCATGTCGGAGGAGTTTATCGAGAACGATTTCACCGCGCTCAAAGTTCTTCACCGATTCCGCAGAACCATCAAACAACACAACGGCACCTTCGGGAGGCTTCGTACCGAGCGTCTTGCTCTTTCTGTGAACCTTTGGAATCGTAGCAGTAACTTCACCCGCATCATTAATCAGACCGATGCCCTTTTCAACGAGCTTACTTCGAGCGACATTTCCATCCTCTGACGTCCAGGAAATGATATCCCCTTCCAATTTGCCTTCACTCGTGCGCGATTCGCCACCACGCTCCCAACCGGCACCTGGCAATCCGCCGACAAATGCTGTGCTCTTAAATGTCGTATCACTTAACGCGATCACCTGAAAACCGATTTTGATTTGCTGACCATCCTGTTCAACTTCGATCAGATATTCACCCTGAATTTTATAGTGTGCTGTCTTGGCAGCTTCTAGAGGATTAATCCATTCCTTTTTGTCCTGTGCTGCGACGGGCACGGTGATTACAACAGCCATCAATATGGAAAGTACATTCAATCGGTTCATTTGTGGGATCTCCACCTTGATTTGAAAAAACAATAAATGCATGTGTACCAACTCATTCTCGAACCTTGCGAGGTCTGAAACAAGGGGATACATCACGTCAATTGTCACAGAGTGACACCGTTAACAAATATTGCCTTGCTTCTTTCTCATTGCGTGTAACAATACCACCCGACCACCAATTCCACTTCAGATGGCTCCCGAATCAAGAAATAGGGAGTCACATATGGTCCATCAAATCAGTTCGTATCTCATAGAAGGAATCGTACACCTTAACCACTCCATGACGCTCGATGGGCGCCTTTGGCTATGTGGGCTAGAGCGGGACGTGAGCTTGTTCGTAACTGGAGAAATACCCGACCACCTCAAGGGTCAGAGTTTCAGAATTCGCCCACCACTTTCAGCGGATTTTGTTGAAGTACCCAACGAAATCCGTGACGAGTTCTTGACGACACAAGTTGGTGCGCTTCTTGAAATATCGATCAATCATTCAAATGGTGCTCCATGTCATGATTTAGCTGGCTCGGACAACGGTGATCTCGAATTCCACTTACGGTGGCACGGGCAAAATGGGCCCGTCTCCATTCACCTATCCGGTGCATCTCTTGAACATGCCACGACACTAAGTCACGACGCTTCGGAAGTCGATGAAATGGGAGTATATGCCGGTACTGAGTTTATTGATCGAGTGTATGAGTCGGTCACTAACGACGAATTCACCACCCCGGAGATCCCAAGCGACCTCTTTCAACCATCCAATGAGTCAAGAGAATTCCTTTTATCCTTCCCGATGCCGAATGAAAAAGGAGTTTTTCCAACAGATGACGGGTTAACCCGTTATCCACTGATTCATGACATTACCGGTGCTGACAGAACTACCGACGACTTCTTTAAGTTTCTGGATGAGATATCATCTGGCGAACATGATGTATTTCTGGCCAATTTGTTGGATCCGCCATTACGCTTACCACCTTCCAACGTAATGTCAGACGATGAAGTCAGTATCAAGATTGCTGAAGTATTAGCACGTATAGCAAAACATGGAGTCGCGGTAAGCGTATGTGATCACTTCGGTCCACGAGATCTCTACGAAATGTTTTGTTCACAGTATTTACCGGACACACGCATACACCCGCGTCTAACGGAATTCGAATACGTCTTTTACATCGACACATTTGAGAGTTGCGCGATGTGCCAGGCAAGTCTTGAAGCTGGATAAGGTTTTTCGTTATTTCGAATCCGGCCAATCCAGATGTTTGTGGAGAAAATCAAAGGTCTTCACAGCGTTGATCTTATGTGGTCCGTCAAACCATTCGATTTCTGTAAGCTTCGGAATCTTCAGTAACGCGGCATACATATGTCGTACTTTTGCATATTCGTATGCAACCCATTCATCCACGCCAACACCATCAAAGTGACCTCGTTCAACCATAAATGGCCGTGGGCAAATCAGGTAACCCATTTCTGCATAATTAAATGTACCGCCCAGATCCCATTCGAAAATCTCGTACTCACCATGCCACACATAGGAGAATCCGTGCTGAGTAGAAGCGTTCTTACGCACCCATTCATTGAAATCCGCCGAGCAAATTGAAAGGCAATAGTCCGTGACCAACGGTGGTATGCGCATCGCACTCTTACCACCATACGACAATCCGTAGAATGCAATCCGTTTGTCATCGACTTGTGGTAACGTCTTAAGCCAATTAACGATCTGCTGATGCTGAGGTACGATCGTTGAGAAAATCGTTTTCTTCAAGACATAAGACTTGCGTTGTATTGTTCTAAACCTATCTCGAAAGATGTATAGGTTCTGTGGTGAAAAGGTGATAAATCCGCGTTCAGCAAGCCGTGTCGCGAAGCGTGAATAATACTGCTCGTTCTGTTCACCAATCGTGTCCTGTGGTCGACCTTCCAAGCCATGCTGACACACAACGACGGGCCGTTGCTCACCATCCTTAATCCCCGTCGGAATGGTAATGAGGCCATATGCAATGACGTCATCATAAACATCTAGTACGACTTCATACCGAGTCCATTTTTCATTCTCCTCAACCAGTCTCGTTCGAGGATTCAATGGCTTAGCATCAAGATCCCACTTTCCGACCACTTCATTTCGAAAATACTCTCGATACCACTCCGTGGATTCCTGATATTTTTCAACCGAGCTAGTATCCAGATTCTTTGTGAATTCTTTCCGGATAAACGGCGTCTCTGATAACAGCCATTGCGTATGCTGATCCATTTCAAGTTCGATTCGGTTTTCCCGAGCAACTGGGTCATCCAGATCGCCGTGCAATTTAACCGGTGGTGTTCCCTTGATGAGGGTTAGCTCTTCAACACCCAGGCTCTGCAGATAAGCAATCAGGTCATGAGAGAAGTTTTGCTCCTCTTTTCCTTGTGACAACGACCATGAAGCTGTTAATTCATCGCTACCCACAAGCTCAAGTGCCCGTGTATATTCACGCTTCACAACATCCCACTGCGGGGACAAGATCCGAGCCGGCGCCGCACCACCGGAACCTGTCACTTCAAATTCCGGTCCTTTGGAAGCATCGATTGCCAGTGATCGCCCGGCATATAACGACGCAATTTCAGCGTCTCCAAACTGCTCCAGAAGTGCCCACACATTTCTAGCCGCCGGCTCCTGCCAAATGTTTTGGCGGGAATCAAAATACCCGCTGACCCAGGTAGAGTCGATGCGTGTATCAATAGCTCCCGCATAGAATGCAAGCAACCCTCCTTCGCCGTAGCCTACAACACCAATCGTCCCGTCTTCTGATCGACTACTTGCCCAGTCAACTGCGGCCAGCACTTTCTGTAATTCATATCCAATGACGTGACGACCAAGTTCGTACGCACTGCGGTAGACAAATTCGCGACTAGACAATAACCCTCGGCCTTCGTGTTTCTTTTGTGTACGGCCCAGGATTACCGGAACGACCACGGTTGTTCCCTGTTCAGCGAGTCTCATGGCGACTTGAGATCCCGGAGAAATCCCTTCTGTTAATCCGCATAGCATTTCAGGTGTTTGATCTGCATCTGCAATTGCGACAACCGTCGTACCATTAGGGTTGTTAGGGACAACTAGAAAACCTTCACCGGACTGTGCACGAATACTCGGCCATTTGACGCGGTAGACCTTCGCGTAACGAGTTTCTGCGATAGCAAATTCTCCGGATGTACCAGAGATCACATTCAAGTCCTCAAACTCTACACGATCATCTCGCACACCGAGAAGATATGACAAGCGTTCCCGATTTTTTTTCACCGAAGACTCATAAGCATCTCGACTTGTAGCGTCACGATTCCAATACTGTGCTCGCTTTTCAATAGAGTTTTCCACCTGACGTAATACGAATTTATCCGCATCGGCTACAAGCTTGTCAGTGATATCCCCTTCCAGCGTGAGCGGCTTTGTATTTGGCAGAGGTTCAGCAACGACCTCGGTAACCCCGATGAGTTGAGACGCGAGTGCGATCAATAAAATGCTTACGTACAACTTCGCTGTATGAAGTTTGGTCATGAGGTACTCCAAAGTCGACACAAAAAAGAGAGGATTCAAGTGAGGTTCACCGCAATGCCAATTTTAAGGCACGAGAAAACGGCATTCCACTAACACTCACAAGCATTCAGGATTTATCTACCGTGCATGGGCCGCGACCCTGAGCTAGTCGGGCGCGCTAATACGGATATTCTTGAGCTGAGTGGATGTATACCAACTGGCGATCCCAAATGGTCTCACCGGTTCCTGTTCCCACCAAATTCCGAATTTATGGTTACCTGTAGGTACACTGAAAAACTCTTTTCCATCAATCCAGGCTTGAATGAATTCTGTGGTTACTCTCAGTCGGATCTGATACCAGCGATCGTCCTCAACTTCCAGGAATCCCGTCGATTCGTTTTCGACGGCTGCCATGTTGTCGATATTGGATAGTCCCACAACACCTCCGCCCCACCCACCGATGATCATCGAACAAAATTCATCTTCAACCGGAAACGTTATTCCACAAAAGAAATCACGACCATCAGTGCGACGTGCTTCGAGCGACACTTCATAGTTCATTTTTGGGAAATCATCGCCAGCATACCGAATACCCGTTGCTGGCTTTCCAGACAACAGGCTAATCACCCCCTGTTGAACAGAAATCTCGCCGTGTTTCTCAAAGTCGTTATCCGCAATCACAGACCAGCCTTGCAGTGAATCATCGAGATTTAGCTTGCGACTACCGGCTAATTTTGAGATGCGTTCGAGTGAACAGAAATGACTAATAGCAAAGCGGGTATATTTTGGCAGATTCTTAGTCGCATCTATTGATGATCGCGACACTGCAGTAAGAGGCCCCTGCAGCATACCGTCATTTAGATTCAGCTTCATTACAATCGTGTATGGTGACCGGCTGATATCTGATGTATCCATATCCGCACGAAACTCACCGGTTAAAACACCACCGTTGTAACCCGAATAGTTCACAAGCATCTTTAGATCTTCATCGATGCGAACATGCACATCTCTATCTTCATGCACCCAGATTTCAATCAGGCGGTCACCTTCATATGT
Source organism: Pirellulaceae bacterium (assembly GCA_045566075.1). Lineage (GTDB taxonomy): Bacteria > Planctomycetota > Planctomycetia > Pirellulales > Pirellulaceae > UBA11883. The sequence goes on from JBJLEE010000012.1 coordinate 103,105, forward strand.
CTTTAGCTTTCCGCGCCAATAACCCAGCATTTCGTCGGGTATCGGATCTCTCTGTGGTGGTGCAACCGGCGAGGACAATCTCCAGGCGATGAGATTTTCCTGATATAGCGGTACAAGCGCTGCAATGGCATCCTGAGTCACAAGCGATGGCAAATTACTTGATGAGTTACAAAGTGCGATAACCGCGGCATTATGATTCGGCAAGATCGTAAGATAAGTGCGAACTCCCGGCATTCCACCTGTGTGCTGCACGGTTTTAATACCAAAGTCATCCTCAGTTATCCGCCAGCCCATTCCGTAACCACTGCCTGTCACGATCTCCTTGGTCGGCACTTGCATTTCTAATGTGCCTTGACGCTCGAATAGTTCCACTTGATCATCGAGTAACTCACCAAGATGAAATAACGCGAATCTCCCCAGGTCATGTGCACTGGCATAAACCGCGGATGCGCCGTCATGATCAAACGTATAGTACGGAATCGGCTTGCCATCCTCTCCGTAGCGTACGGCTGCATACTGCTCATACTCGTTACTTAAATGAACGGATGTCCGATTCATGCCAAGTGGAATGAACACTTCTCGTTTCATCCAGTCCGCATATGATTTACGTGAAGAGCGGCCGATGATGAAATCCAGAATCCCATAGCCAAAATTCGCATACGTATATCGGTCACCCGGATTTGACATGAGCTTTCCGTATCTGCGAATCGATTCTTCAAAACTCGGTGCATTGAATTCTTCATGGGCATAAAAGAACTGCGCATGTCGGGGTAAACCTGAAGAGTGATTTAGAACGTGCCGAAGCGTTGCCGGAGTTTTACCGTCAATCAGGTTCTCGAGCCCGACTCGGCCAAGGTACTTGTTGATATCTTCATCAAGCGTCAGCTTACGGTTCTTGACGAGTTTCATTATCCCCGTCGCAGTGATGGGTTTAGAAATCGATGCAAGTGAATACATCGTATGCTCGTCAGCCTTTCGATTATTCTCACGATCGGCCAAACCAAATCCTTGTTCCCATATGATCTTCCCGTCTTTGACAACAGCCACCGCACACGATGGCACATCACCAGACTGTACGCGCTGTTGAATACGTTTGATCGCTCCGGAGAAATCCGGCGAAGCTGACGTGTTTTCTTGGGCAGTGAGAGGCATATAAAAACCGCTAATCAGTAAAGCCCAGACAAGTGTCGCATGGCTTACTGTTCTCATTGTTTGGTTCCTAAAACTCGATCTTGTTACACGCGACGCAAGATATAGACCACATCTTCCGTCTGATCATCAATCGGTGTCGACTGCATAAGATTGTACTGGAAATCAAATGTATCAAGGATTTCCCAATCGCCCGCCTCATTGAGGAGCTTCTGGAATTCAAGTGCGGTATATGTTCTGAATCGGAACACATCTTCCAGAATCTGATGGCTCGTGGGAGTCCAGATGTCATATCGCATCTTGTACTGCTCATATCGCTCATCAAGATTCCGATGCATCAGCGTCATATCGGTTTGCACACCCAAGTGCCCGCGTTGAGCAAACCACGACTCTTCTTCGATGGGTGGACCGACTGCCGGATATAGATGAATTCCTAAAACGTAGATGCCTCCGCACTTAATTGCCCGGCTCATACAACGCAGATGCGCGAGCGCCTGATCATGCGTTTCTAAATGACGAAAACTGTTGATCGTATTGAAACCAGCGTCGAATGTGTTTTCGCATTGAAAGTTACACATGTCGGCAACAACCGCATTTTGAGGAAAACCGTGACGCTTAAGACGGTCATTACAGTATTCCACAGCATTTTCACTGAGATCCAATCCGTGTACTTCAACTCCATGTTTCATTAGCCGATATATCAGACGACCTGTACCACAAGCCGGTTCCAGAGCTCGCTGCACGCCACCCTTAACAAATCGATCAAAGGCGCCAACCAGAAAATCATGCTCGGCTTTCCAGTCACTCCCGTAGACCAGATCATAGTAGCTTGGATAGTCGTAGAGATTGCCGGATAGCTTATCAACCATGGCTACGATTCTTCACCGGTGAGTGTGGATTCTGAATCGCGGTCTTCAAAAGTATCGAACGCATTTCGCAGTTCTTCGGGAACGTATACCGACTCTTGATTCTCATAATCAAACATAACAATGATGGATTGACCATCTGCTACAACGCCGTCCACCGCTTGAGAAAGGATTCGATGTTCCATCGTAAAACTTCTTCTTCCTATCCTCGCTACACGTGTGCCAATCAGGACGTTATTTGGAAAAGCAACCTGTTGACGATAGTTGCACGTTGCGGATGCGAGGATCGGTCCTATCTTGGCGTTGTCCATGAAGTGTCCCATACCACACTGTTTGACATAGACGATGCGTGATGTCTCAAACCATGTCAGGTACTTAGCGTTATTGACATGGCCGAAAGCATCCTGGTCAGACCATTGAACCGGCACCTCGACCACCGACGGGTAATCCTGAAGTAATTCGGGACGCTGCTCGCCTGTAAGTGTTTTCATATGTAGTTTGCACGCGCTTAAGAATAGAGCAATTGACACACAACCTTCTCAGCGATTCATTATAAGCCAGCATTTGAAGATGCTGCCGGCTCATCACGATTCAGTTGATATCCAAATCGAATGCACAGGCATCTAAGTCGGATCGTTGCCACCAACCATTATGCAGCCAGAACCGCAGTCCGCGGGCGTTGTCTTTTTTGATAAATATTGTGCATCGTTGTATCTGTAGATCTTTGAGCTTGCTGAGGCAGTTGTTGATCATTAATCGAGCCAACCCTCTACGGCGAGAATCGGGATGTACAGCAAGGTGATATAGATATCCACGTCTACCATCGTGACCACACATTAGTGCTGCAACGATGGTCTCGTCATCCTTGACCGTCACGCTTAGCCCGGGATTCCTTTCCAGGAACCGCACAAACTGCTCCTGATTCTCGAGCCCTCCGAGTCCGTCGCAGCACTGCCACAACTCGTACACCGCGGTATAGTCTTCGGCCGAGATTTCACAAAGTTTATCCGCCATAAGACAATTCCGATTCGTCCTTAATCAAGAAAGTCCTGATCAGCAAGACGCGCAGGCACATACTCTTCTGTGACGTAGCTGATATCCTTACTAATCAGCGCTTCAACTTCGAGTTTGAAACCATTTGTGAGAAGTTTCTTGATCTCTTTTTGCCAGCGTTTTTTTGGTTCAAACCATGGGTAATTTGCGATTTGATTTGCTCGTTTGATATCGTTGTCCGTGAGCTTAATCGTCACGCTTGGGTTAAGATCACAGCGTTCATAGTCGATACTTCGCAGTCCGATAAAGCGTGCACCTGGGATCGCCATACGTTTGGACTCATATGCAAGGTTGATCGATCCCTGCTTAATTACGCTGTAAATGTAATAACCCCAGGGATCATTATCCAGCAAACAGAGCACAGGCAGATTCAATTCGGTATGTAATCGATTCAGCAACCGTCTAACACCACGCGGTGGCTGGCCATTGCCATGAGTCAGAATACAGTTGTGAGTTTGCCAGAACTTATCCTCGTTGAATCGCCGCCAAACTGTGTCTTTTTCAACATGCAGTACAAAGTCTGCGTTGCAGTTAACAAACTGCATGACTTCTTCTTCCACGATGGAAGGAATCGCATAACCGCCAGAGCCCATTCGGCTACAGTCGATTTCATCGCCGTTATCATTCACAACAATATTGCCAACCATCGCGCCACGATTCGATGCATATACATGCAGTTCTTCACGTAGTGCATTTAGAGCAACTTCAACATCTTCGATAACCGGGTCGCAGTCACCCTGATCTGCAAACGTTTCTTCGCGTGTACCTTCGATGGTGTGCTTTAACAAATAGTACAGACCACGAATGCTGGTTGTCTTACCCTGCTCGATCAATTGTTTACAACCGGAGCCAACAAGTAAGGTCTGCATATAACTACGGGCTTGAGACAGGTTGAACAATTCCCGCTTGTTCTTGGATGATCCCATCTCAATAATCTTGCGGCTCTTGTTGTACTTCACATTGGACAACGATCGAGACGGTATGGCGATATGAGGCGCGCGGCCGCGCGACGCAAAACGCTCCACGTCATCTGCCATGCCCACGAGTGAATTAAGCGTCTTCTTATCACGCGCGTTTAGTTTTACCATGCGATTTTTTTTCGCCGGTGTTGTCGTTTCAGCAGTCTTCTTTTTTGCCATTCGTCTTTACCAATAACCGGTCATTCATTCTCTGGTGCACCGGCGACTCTAATCAAAATAGTTTTTGTTGTGGGTTACCTTCTAGTAATCGCTGCTTGAGAATATCTTCCGGATCACCTTGCTCAACAATCAACACATTGTCTCCAAAGTTCTCTTCTTCCTGAATCTTATTGCCGCCCTCGTCAAATTTTGTATCTGCTTCTCTGGTTACGCGATTCGCAACTCGCAACAGATTGCTGTGAATCTCCTCGCGATCTGATCCGTTCAGATCTGAAACAGCACCGGCAACTTCTGCAAGATATCGCATGAAAACACTTCGTCGTTCACTTTCCTGCTTTACTTTTTGGCGGCGTTTGAGGAACAGCCCGAGTTTACGTCCAACGGTTTGAAGTGCCAGTCGGATCTCTTTTTCAATTTCAGGGTAAGCCGCGATTGCTTCCTTGGATTCACTTGTAAACGGCACCCAGACGCTAGCCAGATGCACCATTAGTGTCACAGGGCCAGATGGCAGATTACCTCTTGATTGCGAGAGACCGTAGCTGCGCCAGTTCGTGCCCATAACCGTCTGGGTAATTGCACAGTCGCGCATCTTGAACTGTAGCGGCACACGATTCGCATATCGATAAACCTGAATCCCCTGCCCGTCGGACAGCTTGACGTTTCTCATGGCATGGTGCAAAGTCTCGCGTTGCCCTGCGTCAAGTTTTGTGGGCGATTGTCGCGACCCAAAGTCCGTTTCCTTGATAATCTTGTCTGCAGCATCATTACCAATGCCATCGAATGTGTTCACAAGAAATTGTCGAATCGTTCTCGAGTCGGTTTGATCGAGCAACTGATCCAGCACGTCCGCTGATACTTTTTGCACCACACTTTGCCCACCGTAAGCTAATGCCACTTCAATCTGAAATGGATTACCTCGATACACCGATGGTGGTCGGGTCGCTGCAACATAAAACTCTGCAGGAACAACTTGATGCAGGCCTTTAAGTAACAAGTCTTCACCAATCGGTGAAATACAATCTGTCGACGGTGCCTTTATTTTGGTTTCCTGAATGGCATGGTAGATCTTATCTGCGTCATCGCGGCTAATTTTCTTTACACCCGCACGTGTGCTGATACCGGCGCCTTCACAAATCCTTCTGGCAACTGCCGGACTTACCCGAGTAAACGACTGAGTCAGGAATTGTGAAATCGTACCTTCTTTCATTTCCTTCAGCATGGTGACGAGTCGACCCATCTCAACGCCGTAAGGATGAGGTTTGATTTCTTTCGGTTCGGGTGGCAATTCAACCGTTGCACGTGGGAAAGTTCGCCATTCTTGATCGGGATCTTTGTAATGCAACGTTACGTGCGGATTGGCGATAGCGGTTTGTTCCAGATATTCATCAACGCTACCGCGACCACGCTGGTGTTTGGCTTCCAGTTCTATCGTGACCCGGGTACCACTGCGAACTTCTTTTGGCTCTTCATCTTCTGCTGCCGGATAGAAGCTACTCCATTGGATCTTATTGGATTCCATGATCTTGCGACCTTTCTCGCCTGCTGGAATATCCAATCCGTTACCACGGCCATTTAGAATCTCTGGATTATTTGTCTTGGTATCTATCTGTACTTCGTAATAGTGTGCCGGCTTCCTGATCGAGATTTTGGAGACGATTTTGACGGGTTTCCCGGTTGTGAGCATCCCGTACATTCCAGCGGCACTGATGCCGATACCCTGCTGACCACGGCTCATTCTTAGCCGATGAAACTTTGAGCCATATAGTAGTTTTCCAAAGATCAACGGAATCTGCTTCTTCAGGATCCCGGGGCCATTGTCCTGTATCGATACTTCGAAGCGATTCTCTTTTACCTGAGTGATTTCCACCCAGATTTCCGGGAGGATACCTGCTTCTTCACATGCATCAAGCGAGTTATCCACCGCTTCTTTGACCGTTGTCAACAAAGCCTTACGTGGGTTGTCGAAACCGAGCAGATGGCGATTTTTTGCGAAAAACTCTGAGACCGAAATCGACCGTTGATCCGCGGCCATCGACTGCGCTGTTGATCGTCGTTTCGATGTGCTGTTTTTAGATACCGTTGCCAATGGCTGTTTACTCCATTACCTACATCGCACGAAAACCGTGCACTAAATCCATTGATGCTTTAAGGCGTTGGCTGGCAAATTCTTTGCCGTAATCCGCATCTAATTTGATGATGCTACCGCCGACTTTGCAAGCCCCGTAATCAAGGTTCGCTTCATGCCTGTTGAGAATCGATAATACTCATATCCAACGTCGTTTATGGTAAAGCGTGACGATTATATCGGTTATGTTGAGCGATGCACACCCGACTTTGGCACCCGTGTGACAGAACTACTCATTCTTAGAGAAATGGTGTCACAATTACTCACCCGAATAGTTGGAATAAACCGAATTACTAACTGATGCACCATTTCAAACTGGTCGTGTATGCGAATTCTATTTTGAGTACACGGTTCTGTAATGGTAGCGTTAAGTGTGGAAGGGACTATTCGTTATAGGGCATTACAAACAAGGGAAATGAATCGATGACAGCTAGAACCACAGTTAGCACAATACTCGCTCTGGCCATGATCATCACGTGCTCGGAAAACGTGGACGCAAAGAACCCAAAACTTCTTCGCAACCGCACAGCAGCAGTCAACCAGGTGCAACAAAGTGCTCCAGCGGCTGTTCAAGCACCGAGTCACCAGAGACCATTTCAAGCCCCAACGCCTCCAGTGTTGTTCTATAACTACTATGCACCGGTTCAGGGTGGCGGAATGCCAGCCCAAATTTATACGGCACCAAGAGCCGTGCCAGCAGCGGTCGGTCACGTCTACTCCACATACCAACCATTCCTGCCGCATGAATTCCTGTATCGTCACTACCGCACTTACCATCACTATTTCGATGGCGGTCGTGGCATGACACGTACGCGTGTTATCTACTGGTAGTACAGTAGTAATCCAATCCAATTAATATCCCTTCGCTTTATTTGAGGTTTCCCCCATGCTCAACAAGCTCAAGAAGATTGCCCTACTTGCAATGGCGATGATTCTGGTCGCTAGTACCAGCGAAAATGTAGAAGCCAAAAAACGTCTGCTGCAACTTCGAAATCACGAAGTACAGATGCAGGCTCAAATGGCAGCCGTGACTCCCTGGAACGGCAACTTCGTTCATCAGGCATACGGTGCACCGGTTGCACTAATTGTCCCACCAAACGCAAATACATCGCGCCAATATGGTTGGGGTGTATCCAAGAGCATCGTCATGCCATTGGGCCACCAATTCAATCTCGCATATCCGGGCGCCAACGTCTCCGGTTACGGACCCTACCATGCAACTCCGCGTTGGCCACAAAACTCCAGCCAATTCGGTGTCTACTATCTGCGTGCACCTTGGTAGTCGGACCGCTGCGTACTCTTTGAGAATCAGCTAATTGCTGGATTTGCCGAGTAATTCCAGGAAGTCGTTCTTGTTGGGCGCTTTATCAAGTCCTGTCGTTACTTGAAGGTACTTGATGCGTGTCGCGCAGTCGTCTTTATTCCCGAGCTTGAAATATCCGAGTGCCACATTGTATTTGGCACTAAACCACGCGGCGGATTCCGGGGATGTACTTTGGGCAATGCGGCGCCACTGAAGTATGGCTTGTTTCAGATGTTCCGGATCCTGCGAATCCAATAGGACATCACCATACCCTTGTTGGATCACCCCACTTTTCGGATTCTGTCCTGCAAGTTCCTTAAATTTGGCAATCGACTCATCCGTTTGGCCCGCATAGGACAAACTGAGAGCCCGCTGAAATTCCCACCTGCGTTTGAAGTCCTCATCTTCTGATTCGATACGCACACTTAACAACTCAATGGTTTCTACCTGCAAGGCACCAATGCGTTTGGTGATTTCCATTGAGGATTGGCTGGCCAGCATGGTTAGTTGTTCCAGCATTTCGAGCCATCTGTTGGGCTCGCCATTTCCAAGTTGCTCAATGAGATCGTTTGCCTCGGATTGTTGATCCGTCGCCGCGAGTGCAACGATCCTTAAACTGCTACTTGATGCAATCCAACCAGCATTTGGCTCCGGCATCCCTTCGGCGCTCTGATTGATGATGGAGAGCGCCTGTTGATAGGATCCCTTATAACGAATCAGCAAACTGGCCAGAGACAGAACTGCTTGCCGATCGCCGGGTTGCCATAGTTCAATATCCATGACTTGCTTTTCGAAGTGATCGACAGCACGGTCAACCTGCTCACCAGCAGTTTGTTCGTCCAATTGCTCGATCAAAGCCACCCAACAAATCTCTAACTGCTTGAGCACTTTATCCAGTTGCCCAAAATCGCGTGAGACTTTCGAGTAGGCAAAGACCGCGCGATCCCATGCTTGATCTTGTTGATACAGCAGGCCCTGCCAAGTTCTCGCCTGGTCTACCGTTGTGCCTTGCGTCCAATACTGGACATGCTCCGATAGTAACTCCACAAGTAACAGACGGGCATCGGGTTGCTCATTAACTTGTCTAAACACATGTTGGATGACTATCAGGTGCAGTGTTGGTGAATGTTCATGTTTTGGAAGATGCAAAGCTAGTTGCCTTAGCTGAGCCAGATATTTCTCTGTTTCATCACGACTGAGATCCACCTGTGCTGCCTTGTAATACAATCGAAAGGCCGACTCTATATCTTCCTGCTGCTCCGCCTGCACTGCGCCTGCTCGGTAAGCGGCAATTGCTTCGTTCAATTGCTCTCGTTTGAACAAGTCATCAGCCGTTTTCTCAATAATGGCCAGATTGTTCATCGTGGAACTCTGGCCAGCAACATCGATCAGCAAAAGCTCAGCTCTCCGTCCCCAGTATGAGCCGTGCCGTTGCTTGATTTGGCCGACTAGCTGTAATGACGCCTTTTGCATCTGATCAATCTTCTCTTCGTTCATGGCTTCTTCAGCCGCCTTCCATTCATGCAGAAACACTTCCAGCCACGCCATGAACAAATCCGGTGATGAAACACCGGCAATCGTCATACGTTTATCTGGCAGTGACTGAATCTCCGCTACCTTATTCGCGTCCAGCAGAATGCGAATCTGTTCTGCTCGTAAACGAAGCTGTAAAAGCGGAGTCGCCTTTACAATGTCGACTCGGTTTAATACCTGAGCAGCATCACCAAGTTGGCCAAGCAATCGATGTGAATGTGCAGCCAGTAGCACGATATCACCAAACAGCGAGTCTCTCTCGTCAAGTTGTGCAAGCGGCGCATCCAGTCGTTTCAAACAACGGTCGACGCCTAACAATCGATCACTTTGCTTGGCACCATAAGTAAGAGCTTGTTGGAGCAATGCATGTGCCAGGTGATATTTGGAATTAATTTGAACAGAAAGCAGCTCTGCTTCACTGAGATCATCACGCGGTGAAGCATTGAGCTCGGCAATTATATCCGGTAGATCACGCTCCAGTCCCGTTAGTGAACGTATGGCCGCTCGCAGCGCTGTCCTCGAAGCATCAATCGCCTTTTGCTGATCAACCGCTATCGCGGATTCATGTCTCAGTAATTCACCTTTGGATTTCTCCGCCAGTGCGCCTTGCAACCGCACATGGACTGAAAATGGTGATTCCGGATTCGCCGCAATGTATGCGCTGGTGGCTTCGCTGGCCATCCGCCAGGCTGATGATCTATCTGATGACGGAAGATTCAAACCATGATCGGAGTGTGTTCTGATTAGCTCGACTGTCCAAATTGCCTCATCCCGCGGGAGAATTTCCTCTGCAGCAAGTTGTTCATTGCAGTAGTGAATCGCTGTGCCAAACAAGCCTCGGCTGCGAAGCCCGTGGAGTAACTGCTGATCCACATGGTCAATCGCCGATACGGCGCCGGCCCATGCAAAGCACACAATAAAAGTGAGCATCATGAGTCGAACAAGTCGCGGCTGGTTATGTGTATGCATCATTTCAGCAACTATCGACGAATCAGTTTTCAACGAGATCACTAATCGCAAACTGTACCGAGTCAAATCCGGAAAGCAGCGATAGATCATAAATATCAATGACGTCACCAATCGGCACACCGTCATCCGGGTGAAGAATCACTGGGGCATCTGTTTTAATATCCGCGATCACCTGGAGTCGCTGCCCAACGGCGGCCAACGAAGGTGTCTCCTGATCATTTACGGACCAACTGGGGCTAGCTCCATCCCAGAAAATGCGTACTACGACATTTTCAAAATCAAAATCTGGTGGCGGTTCTTCACTTTGTGTGTCATCTGATCCAGCTTCAGCAGACACGCTCGTCGGCAACAGGTATTCGACAGCCTGAAAACTAGCCGTCCACACAAAAAATACCAGCAACAGGAAAACAACATCGATCATCGGTGTCATTTTCAGTTCGGCATCACCACGATAGCGATCAAAAGTAGATGGTCGTCGCATTAACTGCCTCCCTGCGGTCGGTAAACTGCAAACGACACATTCCAAATGCCAGCTTGGGTGCAGGACAGTAGGATCGGACGCACGGTTGCATAATTAGCCTGCCTTGCCGTCCGAATTCGCACCTCTAATCCATGCCCGTCAATTTGAACGCGTTGACTTAATCGCTGGGTAAGTTGGTCCTGCGGAATTCGGTGCCCGCCAACAAGTAGTCCGCCATCCGCTGTAACATTAATAACCACTCGGGCTGCCGGATCATCAACAGCACTGGCACCGGAAGTGGCGTTAGGTAGATCTAGTTCCATTTGTGCTTCCTGTTTTGCCAGATGACTGGAAACGAGGAAGAAAATAATGAGTAAAAACACCACGTCAATCATGGGGGTCATATTGAACCCCACGCTGGATGTTTGAACTTGACTCGGCACTTTCATTAGCCAGTTTTACCTCCGGATTGAGCGCGCCGTTGTTTCCGTAGTGTTGACTTCACTGGTGCCATAATCGATTGAGTCACTGTGACAACTTCTGCAATCAATTGATCAACTCGATTTCTAAATACAGCGAATGCCCCAAGTGCCGGGATGGCAACCACTAGACCACCAACGGTCGTCACAAGTGCCTGATAGATTCCCTCTGCTAAATCACCAGCACCGGCAGCGCCCTGTGTCGAGGCAACCGTTTGAAAGGCGAAGATCATACCCGTAACGGTACCGAGCAGCCCGACCATCGGCGCGATATTTCCAATAACTGACAGATATTCAATTTTTCGGAACAAACGTGCTGATTGCTCAGCCGTTGCATCCTCCATCGATTTTTCAATCGCATCCCAGCCACCTTCCAATTCGCTCATGCCATGCATCAGGATTTGAGACAAGACACTCGGATTGGCTCGGCAAGTTTCATGTGCATCTCGTACTTTGCCCGTCTCGAGTAGCTGACGCACCGCTTCTGCTAAACCGTCCGGAATTAAAACTGACGACCGTAGTGTCATTAAATGCTCGACAACAAGATAGACAGCCGTGATGGAAAGCCCGAACAACGCGATGAGGATGATCAATCCAGTGATGCCGCCAGAAAAGAGGATATCCATAAACCCAGCGTCCGCGGCTGCTGGCTGAGCGGCTTGTTGAGCAGCTATATTTTGATCCGGTGCATCTTGAGCGAGCGTGTGTTGTTGCATCATAAAGGCTGCAACAATAACCATCAGCACACCAGCCAAGTGGATCCTGGTCATTGGTTTCACGTCCTGTTCCTTCCGTACTTTGGGGTGTTAGCGGCGACTTGCAGCCGTCAATTCTCTTTTGGGCTCAGCCGACTTTGAATCTGTCCCACAATCGCCTCAGCTCTTCGTGCGGCAAATGTGTCCTGGTATTTTCCGGTTACCTCGCGGAGCAATCGCACCGCCTCTTTGTCTTGTTCTAACTGGTCAAGTAGACGAGCTGATTCGAGCAACGCTTCAGCGGACAATTGGTATTGTCCGGGATAGTGTATGGGAACACGCATCCAATTTAGGATTGCATTCTGACTCTCGTCATTTCTGGCAAAACCATGAGCCAACAAGTAGTAAGGCCCTGCACGTAAATTGTGTGGCATTCTAAGAATGATTTGTTGCCAACGCTGTAATTGAGATTCCTGGACGGTTGGAACCAGTGGCCGCCATTTTTGTGCTGCAGCGAGCAGTGCCAAATTCGAATTATTACTGTTTTCGATGCGTGTCAGCGTAGAGATGGCGTCCGTTCGTTTCGGTGAGTCCATTAACCAACTGGCACCGAGCAACTGCGTAATTTCACTATTTTCGGTACTAACCCAGTTGCTAGCTCGCTGGACCATTTGAGGTGTGATGGTTTGACGTGACCAGATCAACGGCAATATCTCAAGATACAATGCATCGTCATTAACGGAATTTAGACCTTCTATATATAGATCCGCAGCATCAACCCATTGTCCTAACGCTGAAAGGCAGGCAATTTGCCGTGCGGTGTTATGCCGTCTAAGCCAGACAGCAGCATGATTCCGAAACGCTTGCCGGTACAACGGAAGCGCTTCCTTAAATTGAAAGTCGGCTCTCAGAACTTCAGCCTGACTGAATGCCTGACCCCAATCAGCGACAAAGTCACTTATGCGTTCAACCGGAATTTCACGAAGTGCACCGTTAGCCAGTTCAATCGAGAGGTATGTCTGCTTGAATTCCAGTATGGCGCCAATATACCGTGTTTTCTTCTGGTGCTTATCATCCCAGACTTCTACTTCATCTGCGCACAAATTCATACCGCTACGACATACGAGTGCCAAAGCAAGAGTTACCAGCAACGATCGTTGAAAAAGCGATGTCATAACGCACAAAACCAAAGAATCCTTAGCGCGGGTGCATTCTATGAAGCAAAGGAATCTGAGGCAACGGACGTTGAAGATTTGACTCAGTAACCAAATGCAGCCCTACCAACAGATTACTACAGTGGCACATGGTGTTAAATCGGTTCGCCGCCCCAAACAACAAAGGCCTCTAATGCCAGAAACTCCGGTAAACCAAGCCGATTATATTCCTCAGCGGTTCCTCGATTCCGATCCTCTGCTCGTTCCCAGAACTCTCGCGGATCACTGCCAGGAAAAAGTGCTTCGTCCTTCTGGCTTTCATGCATGAAAATTGCCCGACGCTTTGTGTCCAGATGTTTTGGACTCAGTGGTACTGCAATATCGATTTCGTGCATCGCATATTCCTGCCACGCACCGCGATATAGTAAAATCTCTGGCCGCTTACCCTTTGCCTCTTCCAGTAACTCGACTGCCCGGAAGATTGCCTCGGCACACACGCGATGCGTACCATGGGGATCCGATAAGTCACCGGCCACGTATATCACATCCGGTTGAACCGTCTCAAGCAGATTTACGATGATTGAAATATCAGCGTCACCAACCGGTCGCTTCTCCACCGTGCCTGTTCGATAAAACGGTAAGTCGAGAAAGTGCAGATTCTCCTCACCACAACCTACTTCAATGGCCCCGGCCTTGGCTTCACTCCAACGAATCAAACCTTTGATTTTGAGTACTGCATCGCTGTCCGGCACGCCTGGTTCTTTTTCCTTAAGTGCCTTGGCAACACGTGCTTCAACATCCAGCGCCTGCTGTGTGTCGATACCGAATAAGTGGTTGTACTCGGTAACTAAATCCGCAACGCGTTTTGCGTCATGATCAAATACAGCGATATTGCCGCTCGTCATGTAAGCAATGTGTGTTTCGTGACCTTCTTCGACGAGCCGAATTAAGGTGCCACCCATGCTAATGACGTCATCATCAGGGTGAGGCGAGAAGCAGATCACTTTCTTTGAGCCCGGCCATGGAATTGGATTCTCATGAATCGTGTTCATTAACCAGCCAAATACTCGCTTCGCCAGTTCATGAGCCGGTCCGTGATGCCGCAACAACTGATGCAGGTTGTAATTACGGAAATCATCATCGTCGAGTTTAAGAAGTGCTTTACCGGTTTCGTCACATAACCAGACCAGCGCCCGGGTGATAAGTGCTTCATCCCACTGGACGTTGCCCAGCAACCAGGGTGTACACTCATCCGTTAGCTTGCTTGCTGCAGCCGGATCGATACAAACTGTCACATCATCATGATCTTGCAGCACCGTGGCCGGAACACGATTCGTTATCGGGCCTTCTGATAACTCCTTGATCACACCAGCTTTATGTTCTCCAAGTGCTGCGAGCACAATCTGCTTGGCAGAGAAAATAGTACCAAGGCCTAATGTGATCCCCTGCGTCGGCACGTTTTCTTCTCCGAAGAAATCACTCGCTGCGGATCGTCGCGTGACAGGATCAAGCAAACAAACCCTGGTTCGGCTATTGCGAACACTAAACGGTTCGTTGAATCCAATATGACCATTTGAGCCGACTCCGAGAACAACCAGATCTAAACCACCGGCTGATTCAATCTCCTCTTCAATCCGCTCGCATTCCTGTTGTTGCTGAGTCAAGTCCCCGGTGGTGTTGGGTACGAATGATTGAGATGTCGGCAAATTAATGTGGTCGAATAACTGAGCAGCCATTCGAGATGTCATGCTCTGGTCTTGTGACAACTCGATGCCACTGTATTCGGTTAAACCGAAAATGACGCATTTGGAAAAATCCAGATCGTCGTGGTTGTGAAGTTCAATCAACTCCCTGTAAACACCGACCATCGTACTGCCACCGGCTAATCCGATCACCGCATTTCGACCTTCATCATTACAATGACGAATCACTTCTGCGATGCGACGGGCAATAAACTGGGCTGTTTCAATAGGCGTATTGAATCGCAGTACCGGAAGGACAACGCCTGACGGGTGCGATACAACTGGCTCTAAGTTGTCACGTTTTTGTTCAGTCTTTTCCACAGCTTGCTGACTCGATTTTATAACGGGCAAAAACAGTGTGCATTATTCGCCGGAAGTGTGCTGGTGCACAGAATATTTTATTGTAGAACACCTATAAGAATGCTCTAGGATGTACAGGCATTATTCCTGAAAAGAACAGTTAAGTTGTGAACATAGAACGATAATTCCGTTCAAAGAAGGGGTAGTGCTCCTGTGCTGACCGGCACAGATTACCGCTAACGCATACAAAGACGACATGATTCAAGTTTATACACATGACAACTATGAAGACCTGAGCAAATATGCGGCGCAGATGGTATCTGATCAGATACGAAAGAAACCTGATTCAGTTTTAGGACTGGCCACTGGTAGCTCACCGGTTGGACTATACAGAGAACTCATCCAGATGCATCAGGAAGATGGCTTGGATTTCGCAAGAGTCACATCCTTTAATCTAGATGAGTATCTCGGATTAGACGCGGCGCATCCGCAAAGCTACCGAACCTTTATGAATCAGAACCTGTTTGACCACATCAATATTGATATCGGACGTACTCATGTTCCCTGTGGCGTGGCCGATGATCTGGCCGCAATGGCTTTGTCATATGAACAAGCAATCCGTGACGCCGGCGGTATCGACTTGCAGATTCTTGGAATCGGATCAGATGGCCATATCGCGTTCAATGAACCTGGCAGCACTCTGGATTCCCGAACACGTGTAGTCGATCTGGAAGAACAAACCATCAGCGATAATGCCCGTTTCTTTGATTCGATAAATGATGTGCCACGACAGGCAATTACGATGGGCGTTGGTACCATTCTTGAAGCACGTGAAATCATTCTAGTGGCGAACGGTGAGGGCAAATCGGCTGCGGTGTCAGATGCGGTACAAGGTGACGTGTCTCCACAGTGCACTGCCAGTGCACTTCAGAATCATCCGAAAACAACTTTTATTCTCGATACGACAGCAGCGGCCGGGCTTAACTTCTGAATTCTGATGACACCGGTGACATTGCCTCGCTTGAGTAAATCGGTGCGTGGCCGTAGAATGCTGTTGTTCATGGATGAGCTCCCAAGGAGGGGTAAGTCAGATCGTAGTTCGGCGTTTGAGTAATGGATGCTCGAAAGTTTGCACCGCGGCTTTCTCTGATAGACCTGTGAGTTGGATGCTCAAGCGTGATGGTTTTCTAATTCCCCCTCCCATACCTCTTTGTGGAATAGCACTGATTAGTCGATGAGTGAACTTCATCACGAGTGCGGCGTTGCTGCCATTTATCACCTGCCTGGCAGTGAACTGAGCGACCTTTGTGTAGAACAAGGGGCGGACGAAATCTCACGGCTTATGCCGCGCATGTTGCAGGATATTCAAAACCGTGGCCAACTCGCTGCCGGAATCACGAGTTTTAGTAACTCGCGTGATCAGCTGATTGATACACACAAAGATATTGGCACGGTGCACGAAGTGTTCCGGCTCTCGCATCGCGGTAAGAGCGAAGCCTTGATGAAGGAATACGCCGGATGTGCTGCGATCGGCCATGTGCGTTATGCAACATGTGGACAGGAAGACCGTTCCTACGCACAACCCTTTGAACGACATCATATACAGAAACACAAATGGTTTAGCTTTGCCTTTAACGGTCAGTTGGCAAACTACCCACAGCTTAGAGACAAACTGCTTAGTGATGACAATCATCATCTGGCTCGGGAAACCGATACAGAAATCGTGATGCACGAGCTAAGCCGTGAAATGTCCGGCGATCGCCATCCAACGTTAATCGACGTGATGCGAAGTGTGAGCCAGCGATTTGACGGTGCTTATTGCATCGTACTGTTAAATGCGCAAGGCGACATGCTTGTTGCTCGTGATCCACTTGGCATCAAACCGCTATGCTATGCCAAACGAGGTCCAATGTTCGCCGCAGCGAGCGAAAGTGTTGCTCTGCTAAATGTCGGGTTTGATAGCGATGAAATAAAATCACTTGAACCTGGCCATGCAATTACCATCGTTGATGGTGAATTCAAAATCGAACAATTCGCAGAGTCACCGGGACGACGACACTGCTTTTTCGAGTGGATCTACTTTGCAAATGTCGCTAGCACGCTAGACGATAAGTCCGTGTACTTGTCCCGTACGGCTCTCGGTGCAGAACTTGCTCGTATTGAACGAGATGAAGGCGTAATTCAGATCGACGATGACACGATTGTCGTACCTGTCCCTGACACGAGTAAGGCTGCTGCAGACAGCATGGCTTACGAACTTGGTGTACCGTGCCGCGAAGGTCTCATTCGAAATCGATACTCTGGGCGTACGTTTATCGAAGGCGGACACCGGCGTCGGAAAAAAGCTGAAACAAAGTACACGCCGTTGCGAGAAGTACTTGAAGGAAAACGTGTCATTCTGGTAGAAGATTCGATCGTTCGTTCAACCACGATGAAGGTGCTGCTTGGGAGAATCCGAGAGCTTGGTGGTGCACGTGAGATTCATGTCCGTGTTGCATGTCCGCCAATTATCGCACCGTGTTTCTACGGCATTGATATGTCGACTGTTAGCGAGTTGTTTGCACCGAAATTCCTCAATGGCGGTCCCCTTACCCTCGAAGCTCAACAGGAAATGGCCACTACACTTCAAGCTGACTCGTTGCGCTATCTACCGGTGGAATCCATCGCTCGCTCAATTGGCTATACGAGCGAGGAATTATGCCAGGCCTGTATCACTGGTACCTATCCGACGGAAGTCGGTCAGCAATTGTACGAAATCGCACTTAACAACTGCGACAATGGTGGTACCGACTCTCGCACATATGAAATCAGCAGCGTGTAGTTTTATACGCGTCGCTATTTTTAAACCTGTGGTACGAGTCATGCATGCACCATGGCATTTCTATAAATCACATTGAATGCCGATTTAGGCTTTTGCACATCCAGAATAAGTCAGTCATAGTGCAAGTGGTGACATTGTTTCCCGCCACATCCATCCTTGAATCAAACACCGATGACAGACCTTGTTAGACAAGAGATTGCTGCTGCCGCAAAGAGAATCGTGGTAAAAGTCGGTACGCGCGTCCTCACTCGCGATGATGGGCAACTAAACCTTAATCGGATTCATCACCTAGCACTCCAGTTACACCAAATCGGCGTCGCCGGCAAAGATGTGATTCTTGTCAGTAGCGGTGCGGTCGGCGCGGGGATGGGTAAACTTGGCCTATCGACACGGCCATCTGATCTCAGCCAGTTACAAGCGGTTGCTGCCGTCGGCCAAACAACTCTGATGAAAGAATATGAGCAAGTATTCAGTGATCATGATCGCACGGCAGCTCAAGTTCTTCTAACTGCCAAAGATCTTGATGATAGAGCTGGTTATTTGAATGTCAGAAATACACTACTCTCATTGCTCGACATCGGGATCATCCCAATCGTCAATGAAAACGATACGGTTTCCGTCGATGAGTTAAAGACAACGTTTGGCGATAACGATCGCCTCGCTGCACTTGTCTCAAATCTGGTAGGTGCCGACCTCCTTATCATCCTTTCAAACGTGGATGGACTGTTCGACGGACCACCGGATGCAGAGACAACCAGACGCATCCCCCTTGTTAAAGACATTGCATCGGCGAGCGGACAGTTTGTTTACGATCAACACGACCATCTCTCCCGAGGTGGAATGTCCAGCAAGCTTAATGCCGCAACCGTTGTGACCAATGCCGGCGAAAACATGATTATTGCAAATGGCAATGTTGATAACGTCGTAATCGATATTCTTGCCGGAAATGACGTGGGCACATTATTCTTAGCCAAAGGCGAAACGATGTCATCTTGGAAACGATGGCTTCGGTATTCCGCTCAGCCGCGCGGATCAATCAGTCTCGATCAAGGTGCCTGCGAGGCAGTGAGTAAGCAAGGAGGCAGTATTTTGTCGATTGGAATCACTACTGTGGATGGTGAATTCACCAAAGGCGATGCTGTTGTCATTGTTGGCCCTGACGGCAATGAGATAGCACGAGGATTAACGAATTACGATGCCACCGAAGTGCAGCAAATAAAAGGACTCAGTTCTGATCGAATCCTTGAAACACTCGGTTACTGTCCTTATGAAGAAGTTGTGCACCGAGATAATATCGCGATGTAGATCCTGCCTAAACTCATTGGCAGATTCTCATGTCCGTGTTAGTCTAAATTACTTGTTCCCTTTACCGGCCGATCAAATAAACAACTCCTTAATATACAGGTGAGTAGCAATGACCAAACCTCGTCGCAAACTCAAAAAAGCAAATCACGGTAGCCGTCCGGCAAATGCAAAAGCTCGCAAGGCAAAGCGAAAGAAGATCCGGACTTAGTGCTTAACGTGTAGCATTTCTATTTAAGTTAAAAATCTATAAACACAAAGGTCTCCATAGTGGTTGCCAAAGAATTCCTAGTCGATCTCGACCAGATCGATATGGAAAACATAATTGCAGATCGAGATGCGATTGCTATTCACAATCCACAGCGATTTGAAATGGAACAGTTGAGTGCTGTTGTTTATCTTGACGAAGAGTCTATGACCATCGTTGGTTATAAGGACACAACCGAAGATGAATTCTGGGTGCGCGGACATATGCCAAATATGCCCCTCATGCCTGGCGTCATTCAGCTAGAAGCTGCTGCACAGCTTTGCAGTTTTATTTGCCAGCATCTTGATGTATCTGGCGCTGACATGGTTGGCTTTGGCGGATTGGATAATGTGCGGTTTCGCGAATCAGTAATACCGGGTGATCGCCTTATCGTAATCTGCAAGCTCACAAGAGTCCGGCCTCGGCGGATGGTCGTCTGTGACTTCCAATGCATCGTCAATGGTGAAATCGCTTGTGAAGGTACACTCCGGGGTATCCCACTTCCGATCGCAGCCCTGCAAGCGGCTGTTTCAAGATCCAAATAGCGGTTCACCAGATTCTAAGACGAGGTGAGCATTGGGACGACGTGCACTAAGAAAACTCAATCCAAATCTGGATCTGAGTCCATACTACGCTGAAATAGAAGAACTGCCCGACGAATGCACCGTCGCGAACTTCTTTACCAAGCAGCAATCTCTCGAAATTGAGGTTGGTTGTGGTAAAGGTCTCTTTATGCAGACTGCGTCCGTTGATCACCCTGAGCGGAATTTTCTTGGTATTGAGATAGCTCGAAAATATGCGAAACATTGCGCAGCTCGCCTTGCCAGGCAAGAACAGCCAAACGCATTTATGCTGCAAGGCGATGCACTTGGCTTCATCGCCAAGCATGTTGCTGACAATAGTGTCAATGCAATTCACGTATACTTCCCGGACCCCTGGTGGAAAGCACGCCATCGTAAACGACGAGTCATGAATGACGCTTTCGTGAACGATATTATTCGCTGCCTGATACCAAATGGAATCTTGCACTTCTGGACAGATGTAAAGGAATACTTTGATGTAACATTAGAGTTGCTCGAAGATTTTCCGGAACTTAGCGGGCCAACTGCAGTGGAAGAAAAGACCGCTGAACACGACTTGGATTACCGCACTCACTTTGAAAGACGGATGCGAAAAAACGACATCCCTGTCTACCGCAGTCAATTCATCCTTTCGTAATGTAAGAGACTAAATCGCTCCGATGGAAATCATTTCTTTACCTCATCCAACTTTGAGATATAAATCCAAACCGGTGAAGCGCATAAACGCTGAGCTTCGGGCAATCGTCCAGGAAATGTTTGAACTTATGTACGAAGCGAATGGCATCGGTTTGGCCGCAAATCAAGTTGACTTGCCATTGCGACTATTCGTTGTAAATACAGAAGCAAAAAAAGGCGAAGGTGAGGAGCTAGTCTTCATCAATCCGGTGATTACTCGAGGCAAGGGCCGTGAAACGGCAGAAGAAGGTTGCCTGAGCTTAGCCGGCATTTACGGCCCCGTTGCCCGATATAAAACAATTCACGTTGATGCTTACGGAATCGATGGCAAACCATTTTCAGCAGATCTGTCAGGTATGATGGCGCGCGTCGTGCAACACGAAACAGACCATCTGGATGGTGTGATGTTCACTGACAGAATGAATCAGTATGAGTTATTGGAAATAGAATCCGAACTTGAAGAATTTGAAATCGAGTTTAATTCTAAACGCGCCGATGGTTCGATACTGGATGACGCTGCCATTTTTGAGGCACTGACAGAAGTTGAATCGCGGTTTTGTTAACACCGGAGATGTCGAATGCGAATTGTCGTCATGGGAACCGGTGGATTTGTCGTACCGGCATTCAAGTTGTTGTTGAAATCTGATCACGACATCCTCGCTGTTGTCACACGGCCGGAAAAACTAGCGCGGGGAGGTCGGCGACCACCACCAAGTCCAATGAGGCAAGCTGCCAATGGACTTGATATTCCTCTCTTAGATCCACCCGACGTCAATGATGCTGTATTCGTCGAACAGCTTAGAGAAATGCAGCCAGACTTGCTTGTTGTATGTGACTTTGGACAAATCCTTTCTGTCGATACTCTAAGTACCGCACCTCTTGGCGGGATCAATCTCCATGGTTCACTCTTGCCGGCTTACCGTGGAGCTGCCCCTGTGCAATGGGCACTCATTAACGGTGATTCGGTAACAGGTGTGACTGTGATTCACATGACGCCACGACTTGATGGCGGTCCTGCACTTAAGAAAATCGAAACTGGAATTCAGCCTAATGAATCCGCGGCTGAATTGGAGAATCGTCTGGCCGCAATTGGAGCACCTGCGGTAATTGATTCAATCGCCGTACTTGAAGACTGGGATCAATCGACATCGATTGGAGAAATCCAGGACGATACACTTTCAAGTCGCGCACCACGGCTTACTAAGTCAGATGGCAATATTGACTGGAATGCGATGACATCAGAGATCTTAAATCGTCATCGTGGAGTTCAACCCTGGCCTGGCAGCTTTACATTTTGCAATCGCGAAAATGGTAAACCACTGCGGTTACTCGTCGGAGAACTTCGCTCGGTTGATACGGCAAGTGGAGCACCCGGAACGTTAATAGATAACCAATTCAATGAATTGTGGATCGCTACGGACGACGGTGTCGTTGCCATTGAACAAGTACAGCCGGCTGGGAAACGCACCATGACAGCCGAAGAATTCCTTCGAGGTTATCAAGTTAAGCCCGGCACGCTGTTTTCACAGTCATCCGATGGTTGATCGTAAGGCACTGCTCCGAGTGAACTTCCTATGCACGGTGTGAGTGTAAATGTCGTCAACCACTATTACGGCATCATCAAGTACGTCTATACTGAGACTAGCCACGGCAATTGCCGCAAATCGACTTAGTCCTCCGAACATAGTTGGGTGTTCATGTATTTCAAAATGGCCAAAAGACTGTTGTTCCGAACAAACAAGCGATTGCTTTGGAACCTGGCCTGGAAAGCAGGATTCAAGGGAATCCGCAGCGTGCAAAAGCATAAGAAACGCCTCAAGCGTGGGGACTTCTTTCCACCATTTCTCTACATATCCATCGTCAATAGCTGTAATTTGCGATGTCAGGGATGCTGGGTAGATGTTGCCGCCAAGCAAAGCAAGATTGAAGTGGAAGCCATGGATCGGCTGATTAATGAAGCCAAAGCAATGGGGAATTCCTTCTTCGGGATCCTTGGCGGTGAACCATTCATGCATCCTGAATTATTGGAAGTTTTAGGAAATCACCGAGATTGTTATTTCCAGATCTTTACGAACGGGCAGTTCATCACACCTGAAGTTGCAACTGAATTGCGACGCCTTGGTAATGCGACGCCGCTGATTAGCGTCGAAGGCAATGAAATCGTCAGTGATGAACGACGTGGTCGTGAAGAGGTCTTTAATAAGACGATGGCCGGTATCCAGAATTGTCTGGATGCAAAGTTGCTTACCGGAGTCTGTACGAGCGTTTGCCAAACGAATTATGACGAACTCGTCAGCGAAGAGTGGATCGATCGTCTAATCGACATGAACGTTATGTACGCATGGTTCCATATATACAGACCAATTGGTCCCGACCCTTGCCCGGAATTGGCCCTTACACCTGAACAACAGGTAGCAGTACGTAAATTCGTCGTTGAAATGCGGGCAAAGAAGCCGATCGTCATTGTCGATGCATATCACGATGGCGAAGGCAATGCTCTATGTCCTGCTGCCACTGGGTTTACGCACCACATCAGCCCGTGGGGTGATATTGAACCATGCCCAATTATTCAATTTGCAAACGAGTCCATTTATGATGAACGCCCGCTAAGACAGGTGTTCAATGAATCTGAGTTTCTACGCGATTTTAGAGAAACGGCTGCCAAGCATACTCGCGGTTGCATTGTTCTGGAGCGGCCTGATCTCCTGCATGAAATTGCCAGTCGCCATGGAGCTAAAGATACGACGGCGCGCAAGGCTGCATTTGAGGAATTAGAAAAGCTCGATTTGCGCCCATCACAATACAATCCGGGTCATGAGATTCGTGAAAAAAACTTTGTGTATCGAATGGCCAAAAAATTCTGGTTCAACGACTACGGCGCATACACTAAGCACTTTGATGCAGATAACTGGATTGACTCTCGCGATGCACCTATTGAGCAGTCGCAGGTGCCTGAATTGCATCAAATTGAAAGTTAATCCTTTCGTACAAAGAAAGATTAAATGGCCCTCGAAATAGCATGCCAGTGCGGCGCTAAGTTCCAGATTCCTGATCATCTCGCAGAAAAGTCAGCACCTTGCCCAAAGTGTGGCAACCAACTCTTGCTCACCGCAGCAAATGTGCCCATGCAGGCACAACCGGCGGATCCGATTGCAGATACACCTTTTAGGCCGATGGCTACGCCGACGTCGATGCCAAATCCACAACCAACCGTTTTGCCACCACCGTCACCGCCTGCTACACCAATTCCGTCCGCCTTGCCACAACCAACCGTCGACCCGACACAGTACCGTGTAGCTTCACCTACCAAACAGGCAAGCTCAAATAAACGATGGATCGTAATTGCGGCCGCCGTGGTGATTGTTGCACTTGCAACAACGATATTCCTTGTCACTCAATACAATCAGAATCCAGATGACGTTGGCACTCCCGGTCTCACAAGCGCCGACGGTTCAGATCAATCGGATCAGTCCATTCCAGATGGCCTGGCTCAGCAATCGTCTACGACAGTTTCCGAAGCTGATGCAATAGGCCTGGCACGACGAATCGAAGAAGGCATCAATGGCGGAAACAGTTTAGTAATCTCTCAGCTTTGGGATGTGGGAACACTGGTAGATCGAGCGACCGACCCTATGGAGAAAATCTTTCCGGGTCCTCGGGAGTTTTCTGAAGCGAAACAAGGATTTAAGTCGGCGTTCGTGCCAGCATCTCAAGGTTGGGCTCAACAAATTGCTGATGCCATTGGAATTGACGGTAGTTTCATTTTCCTTCGCTCGCGGACTTACCGTGGTTATAGAACTGCCTTGTTTCGACTCATCCATTCTGAATCGGCTGGTATCGACTACCACGAAATGATCCTTGAGAGGGTAAATGGTCAGGTTCGTATCATAGACAACTTCATCTATACCGAAGGTGAAACCAGAACTGAGACGATACAGAGGGCGTTTACTTTGATCGTTAAATTAATGAATCGCGATGGAATCACTCAGGCAGATCAAGTGAACATCCAGCAATTGCAACGCACTTATCAATTTGGTGACTTTAACGGAGTCATTCGAGTCTATAACCAGTTGCCTGAACTTGTACGAAGTATGAAGCGGATGCGAATCATCTATCTGTCTGCACTATTGGAAGTAGATGAAGTTCAATACTTACAGGCATTTGAGGCTTTCAAACGCGACTTTCCGACAGACAATTCCATTGATCTGTTATCTATCGATTTCTTCACCATCAAGGAAGACATTACAAACGTAATTGCCTGCGTGGATCGACTCGACCAATCGCTCGGCGGGGACCCGTATCTCGACTCGATGCGAACGGGCATTTATTTAGTTGTTGATAATCAGGTAAAAGCAAAAGAAGCCGCTGATCGTTATTTCCAAAACTCTCCCTCGGACATCGAGGCCGCATGGAATCTCGCTGATTATGCCATTTATTATGAGGACCATTCGCTGCTGCTGCGTGCCCTAAAAATCCTCTCTTCTGATCACGCTGTTGAATTCGAAGATCTGAGAACTATCGAAGGATATGAAGTATTTGTGCGTTCACCTGAATATCAACAGTGGGTGCAATTCCAAAATCAATTGCAACTCTAGTTCAGGCTTATAATTGCTCGCTTCGATTGGCTTCATATGTCCATTGCTCAACGACTCAATGCTGCAATAAACCATGCAACGGAGCGGTTGCTTGCAGAACGTGCTGAGCACGGGATTTGGGAGGGTGAGTTATCAACGAGCGCTCTCTCCACAGCAACTGCTGTTTCTGCCCTTGCGACGTTTCGCAAAAACCTTCAATCAAATGATGTTTCGGTCGACGGTCTCGATTGTGGTACGCAGGATATTGAGGAGATATCTGAGTTGATTGATCGTGGCGTGGCTTGGATCGCCTCGCATCAAAACTCGGACGGTGGATTCGGTGACACCACTTTGAGTTACTCAAACGTCGCAACCAGTATGCTCGTCGTTGCGGCATTAAAACTGGCCGGCAAGTCCAGTAATTATCAAGCTCTTATTGATAGAGCAAATAAGTACATTGATTCGCTTGGCCGGATTGATGGGCTTCGCCATCGATATGGTAAGGATAAGACGTTTGCTGTTCCTATTCTCACCAATGCAGCAATTGCTGGCTTGGTAGATTGGAGCGATGTTTCGCCATTGCCTTTTGAATTAGCTTGCTTTCCGCAGTCACTCTATCGGTTTTTAAAAATGCCCGTGGTGAGCTACGCTATTCCCGCCCTCGTCGCGATTGGCCAAGCGAGATTTTTCCATAAGAAGCCATGGAACCCGATTTCGAGGTTTATCCGTACACTCGCTGTAAAGAAAAGCCTGCGAGTGCTTGAACGAATGCAACCGGACAGTGGAGGCTATCTCGAAGCTATCCCGTTGACCAGTTTTGTCGTCATGAGCCTGGCATCCATTGACCGTGCTGATCATCCGGTTTCCTGTAATGGAATTCGATTCATTATTGAAAGTGTTCGAAGTGATGGTAGCTGGCCGATCGATACAAATCTTGCTACATGGAACACTTCACTCAGCATTAAAGCACTATCTAATTGCCCCTCGGGATTGCAATCGGTTGATTGCCTCGAGTGGTTGCTTAATTGTCAGCATCTGACACGCCACCCTTTTACCGGAGCTGCACCCGGAGGCTGGGGATGGAGCAACTTGAGTGGAGCAGTACCGGATTGTGATGACACGCCGGGAGCGCTCATTGCGCTAAGTGAAATCTCCAGGGGATGTGAATTAGACTCTGAGGAACGTAACCGATTAGAGGCTTCTATCACTCCTGGAATCGAGTGGATGTTAGGACTGCAAAACAGTGATAAAGGATGGCCAACGTTTTGCAGGGGATGGGGCAAACTGCCATTTGACAGAAGCGGCAGTGATCTGACTGCACATGTTCTTCGAGCACTGGCAGCCTGGCAGTCAAAAGTCCCAAAATCTCAGTTAACACGTGCCATGAAGAGCGGTTTTGAATATTTGGAGAACGCCCAACACGAAAATGGCAGTTGGTTGCCGTTGTGGTTTGGTAATCAAGACGATCCAAGGGAAGAAAACCCTATTTATGGCACTTCAAAAGTACTGCTCGCCTATGCAGATTGGGGAAATGAAGACGGCGAAATTGCAAAAAGAGGTCTGCACTGGTTAATTGAGCAGCAAAATCAAAATGGTGGGTGGGGTAGTTCCGTGGAGTGTACGAAGGATCCGATCGATGACGATACGCTGGCAGAGGCTAACTCACTAAGACATTTGGAAAGCAGTGTGGAAGAAACCTCTTTAGCAATTGAAGCCATTGTCGCAATCGATAAAGGCAAAAAACACACCGCGGTCATAGAGAAAGGACTGCTGTGGTTACTGGACAAGGTAGAGGAAGATACGTGGATGAACCCGTCTCCTATTGGTTTCTACTTTGCGAAGCTGTGGTATTATGAAAGGCTGTATCCTATGATTTTTACGGTCTCTGCGTTGGGAAGCTGTCAAAACCTGTTTTCAGAGTCTTCAGAACACACACAGCTGTAGAATACCGATTGGACAAATGAAGGAATCAATCTTGGCAACTGCATCATCGGCGAATCAACAATCCGGTTCGGCCGAGGACCAACCCAAAAGCAGATCTGCACGACGGTCTACTGCTCAACTAAAAATGGTGCCACAAACGCTGGACCATCGTGAGCAGCTGCGCGAAAAGTGCAAAGAAGTTGCCGACAAACTCGACAAATCTCGTCCCCTGACAAAAGATGAGATGGAAGTTGTTGCGAGGGAGTTGCTTGACCAACTCGGGCTGGACGATGGCTATCTCGGCTGGACGATGGTGAATCTGGCCAGTGAATTTTGGCGAGATCAAGTGGCAATGGTGCCGCCCTCGCGACGCCTGTTCCTGCTTCCACACTGTTTGAAGCACGCCGAAGGGTGCCCGGCAGATTACGATCAATTCGGACTCGATTGCAAGACATGCGGTGCGTGCAGTATTGCGGACTTTCGTGGGGCTGCTGAAGAAATGGGCTACCGTGTGCTCGTGGCCGAGGGCTCGCCAATCGTAATGAAGATCATTGTGAGTGGCTACGTTGATGCAATCGTCGGTGTTGCCTGTCTAAATGTACTCGAAAAGGCAATCGATAAAATCCTGCTTGCCGGTATTCCGTGCATGGCCGTCCCACTTCTCTCAAATGACTGCCGTAATACAGCGGTTGATGAACAGTGGGTAAGCGATATGATCCACGTTCAAGCATCTGAGGGTACACAGCAAACACGCAGTTATGTGCACTTGATGCGATCCGCCGCAAAAATGTTCGCTACCGATGAACTTGAAAGACTGGCTCCTCGATTCCGCGGTGGGCCAAGGTTAAGCGAAATGAACGGGCAAGGGGTCGGTGGATTGGATCCTGTGTGTGCGACAGAAGCTATTGCCTATGACTTCCTTTGTCGGGGCGGTAAGCACTCTCGGCCATTTATTACACTTGCTACATATGATGCACTTACTGGCGGCCGTGGTACTACGGGTATGGGCGCTGCACATTTGGATTCCCTTTCCGATCAAATCAAACTAACAGCAATGTCCATCGAGACATTTCATAAAGCGTCGTTGGTTCACGATGACATCCAGGATAATGATGCTTACCGTTATGGTGAGGAAACATTACATCGCAAATACGGTATCCCGACTGCTATTAATGTCGGTGATTATCTAATCGGACTTGGTTATCGCCTCGTTTCGCGTGAAGCCGCGGTGCTCGGACCGGATGTTGCCTCCGATATTATTGATATTCTTGCAGAGGCACATACCAAGCTTTCAGAAGGTCAAGGCGCGGAGCTTTTGTGGAGAGATTCACTGAACAAGCGGCTGTCGCCACTCGACGCATTGAAAATCTATGCACTGAAGACCTCGCCGGCATTTGAAGCAGCCATGATGTCCGGCGTGCGACTTGCCCACGCAATTGGTGAGTATCGCGAGCCCGTAAAAGTGTTTGCCAGAAATCTCGGAGTCGCTTTCCAGATACTCAATGACCTGATCGACTGGCATGGTGATGACTTCAATAAAATGAGTGCTGGTGGAGATACACTCGGTGGACGACCAACCGTCCTGCTGGCGCTCGCATTAGAAAGATTAGAATCGGACGAGCAGGAAGAACTTCTGTCACTTGTAGAGAATGAACAGCTATCCGCTCAACAACGTTTAGCCAGAGTAAAAGAGCTGTATACCAAAGCAGATGTTTTTGAAACCGCTTATCGCCTTGTTGATAAACACCAACAGCGAGCAGAATTAGTCGCAGATGAAATTCAGCCGGAAGACTTGCGACGATTGATGTACTTTCTGGTGGATACGGTTCTGGAGCGACCATCTACCGATGAAGCCGCCACTGAGCCTGTTCAAATTGATCAGGATGCTTGATGAAGTAACCACGCGGGTTCCGTACTAGTTCATTTCCCAGCCAACTTCAGCCTTTCTACATGATGTGATGATGGAGAATCAAGCACCTCCTCCTGATCCGAAAGCTCTGGTTGAGTTATTTTATTCCAATAAAAGTCAGTTTGGGACTTACGTTGAACAAGCGGAAGGCGATCTAACGGAAAAGGCGCGCCAACTCCTTTCACATAATCACCACATGACAGTGACCGTGGAAGAATTTCACGGGTCACTTGTTGATGTAAAAGTGTTAGAGACGAGAACGGATGAGCGTTTTTATAGCCGAAAGATCCTGCTGACCAGACAATCTGATGATCGCGTCGTGCAGTTCGGAATTGTTAGATTGGACCTTGAGTCTATCGACCCTCCGGTTCGTGATGAAATCCTAAGTCAACAAATACCGTTGGGGCGTATCCTAATTCAACATGATGTGTTGCGGCGTGTGGAACTTAGTAGCTTGTGGATGATCACCGTTGGCGAGGATCTCTCGGCTTGTTGTGATGTTCCAGTCGGGCATGACTTGTTTGGAAGAACAGCGTGGATCTACTGCAATGGAAAGCCTGCTGTAGAATTGCTCGAAGTCGTCACCGATTCATAGTGTCATTTTTTCTCGAAGACTAAGTTTTTGTGAACAACCTTAAAGAACAATACGACTGCATTATTGTGGGTGGTGGTCCTGCTGGCAGCGCGACGGCAACGATTGTCGCCCAAGGTGGGTATGACACTCTACTAATCGAACGAGAGGCCGTGCCACGTTACCACATTGGTGAGTCCTTGATGCCGGAGACATTCTGGTGTTTTGAGAGGCTTGGGGTTCTCGATCAAATGCGTAATAGTGACTATGTGCGCAAAGTCAGTGTGCAATTTGTTAGCTCCACGGGAAAAGAATCGCAGCCCTTCTTCTTTAAGCAACATGACCCGCAAGAGTGCTCCAGCACTTGGCAGGTTGAACGTGCCGAATTTGACCAAATGCTCTTTGAGAATGCGGCGGCTAACGGAGCGTCTTGCGTTGATCAAACAAGAGTGATGGACGTGCTTATGGACGACGGCCGCGCTATAGGCGTTAGGGTGCAGACATCCGAAGGTGCGAGCAAGGAAATACGCGCCAAAGTTGTTGTGGATGCCACTGGACTGCAGGCAGTGATCGCTAATCGAATGGGATTGCGACGCGATGAGGAGCAACTCAAGAAAATCGCCATTTGGTCATACTTCGAAAATGCTGAACGTGACCCTGGGGAGCATGGCGGAGCAACGATAATCCTCCATACAGAAAAGAAGGACTCTTGGTTTTGGTTCATCCCACTGCGCAATGGGATCACGAGTGTCGGAGTAGTTGGCGATCGCAATTACATGCTCGACGGTCGAGAGTCGCCAGAGCAAACATTTGTTGATGAGTTGGCTTTGTGTCCGGCCATGCAGAGGCGTTTGGCAACATCAACGAATATTGATAAATACCGCGTTGCGAAAGAGTTTTCCTATACAACAACCCAACAGTCAGGAGATGGATGGGTAATGGTCGGAGACGCAATGGGATTCATCGACCCCATTTATAGCTCCGGAGTATATTTTGCACTGCAATCAGGAATCATGGCAGCAGATGCCATTGTCACAGGACTGAAAAACGATGACACCAGTGCCACTCAACTTGCAAGTTGGGTTGATGAGTTTCAGGACGGTACACAGTGGATACGCAAGTTGGTTGATGTTTATTACTGCAATCCGTTCAGTCTGGGTAGATTTTTGAAGACGTATCCTCAGTACATCGGAAACATCACTGATCTGCTAATTGGCCGGATTTTCTACGACGGCGCCGGCGCCGTCTTCCAAGATCTCGACCCCGCCATGCAAATGGCCATCGACGAAACTCCATAAGCCAATCATGGACACCCACTTTTTGTTTGAGTCTGTGTTTCCAGCCCTTTGTCAAAATTCAATCTCCAAATTCATGGACAGTCTATGTTCATTGAGACCGAATCCCGCTGAAAACAAGACTTTTTGCACTCAGCCAGTCATGGACAGTCTATGTTTTCCCTGATCAAAACATATTTAATTGCATGCCTGTCTTAACTCTTGCCTAGAGAATTTGGCTGTTTCACGAAATTCATAGCCAAAAATGGTGGGTGTCTATGATTTATCCCATGATTTGTTCTAGAATTGCACTTTTGAATCCTACTTCGATACAATCCTTCCGCAATCGACACGCAATTATGAACAAGAATGGTAAGTTCATCGTGATCGGGTTAGTTATCCTCCTGATCATTCTTCATCACGATGTCTGGAATTGGGACAAGAAAGAGCCTGTGATGGGCTTTATGCCCGTTGCACTACTTTGGCAGGCTCTTATATCTGTCGGTGCGGGCATTACCTGGTATATCGCTACAAAAATCGCATGGCCGGTGTTTGACGATGATGACGCGGTTGTGGTGACAGAATCTGTCACTGATGCCGGTTCAGAAGTAAGTGAGGGAGGTGAATAATGACACAGTTAGTCATCATTAGCATCTACCTGATGCTGCTTTTGTGCCTTGGCGTGTTTTCCAGTAAACTTTTCCGCGGCACCAGTAAAGACTATATGCTGGCAAGCCATTCCATTGGGCCTTTTATGTTGTTGATGTCATTGTTTGGCACAACCATGACAGCATTTGCGCTTGTGGGATCCACCGGAGAGTCCTTCAAGGAAGGAGCAGGCGTTTATGGTCTGCTTGCATCCTCCAGCGGTATCATCCACTCTCTCTGCTTTTTTGTCCTTGGTGTTAAGTTATGGGACCTTGGGCGGAAGCACGGCTATACAACACAAATCCAGTACTTCCGGGATCGATTAGAGAGTGACAGGATTGGAATCCTTCTCTTCCCGATCCTCGTTGGACTTGTCATTCCATACCTTCTCATTGGTGTGATGGCATCCGGTACTGTGATCAACAGTATTACAGAAGGTGCCTTTGAGACAGCATTTGCAGAATACGACTACGGTGTGCCACCCTGGCTTGCCTCGTTGGTAATCTGCATCGTTGTACTGGTTTACGTGTTTTTCGGTGGAATGCGTGGAACTGCGATGGCAAATACCGCACAGACAATGGTCTTCATGGTCTTGGGTCTAATCACATTCGTAATCATTTCGAACAAACTAGGCGGCCTAGAGCAAGCAACACAAAACGTGGTTGATAAAAACCCAACCAAGATGATGCGCACCGTTGATCCACAAGATCAGGAAAATTATGACACGGCGTATGCTAAATGGAAAACCGTTGCCTTCTATAACTACTCAAAACGAATAAAGGGATTGAAGTTAACCGCCGAGCAGTTAAAAGCTGGCATGGATGCTTTCCCTGTGGCCGGTCCAGCTGGTTATTTAAAAAAGACACGTGGACCTGCTGTCTTTGCTGCCAAGAACGGGCTAATTGACCTTTCATACGAAGAAAAGAACAAAGCTCTTCTTCTTCAAGATGACAGAATTACCGAAGGCCAGGCTGCTGGGACGATTGAAGATCTTCCGATTGATAAAGAGCTTTCCCATGAGAGCTTTGAAGAATGGCACCGACGCGGTGGGGCTGATGCCATCGGGCTTGAGCTATTTGAGGCGCAAGTCGGACACCCCAACGACGCGATGCCTGGCAAACCCGAGTTAAAGAAATGGACTCGCAAGAAAGCCAAGGGCGTATACCGTGCCACCTCATGGGCACCTGACGCACCCCGACCGATGGATCCATGGAAGTTTCTTACCTACTTCTTTGTACCCCTTTCTGTCGGAATGTTTCCGCACTTATTCCAGCACTGGCTAACAGCAAAAAGTGCCGATAGCTTTAAGCTTGCGGTTGTTGCACATCCAATTTTCATCATGATCGTATGGGTTCCATGCGTATTGTTGGGAGTTTGGATGACAAGTGCTGACATAATTCCGGCTCACTTCCCACCTAATGCGGTATTGCCGGCTGCAGTGAAAGCATTAACAACTCCATTTGTAGCTGGATTATTGTCGGCAGGAATCCTAGCGGCAATTATGTCCTCACTCGACAGTCAATTTCTCTGTGTTGGAACGATGTTCACAACTGACATCGTCACACACTATCGTAAGAAGAGCGAATTTACTGATAAGCAACTGATCGTTATTGCTAGAACATTTATTGTTGCAATTGTCGCACTGACATACTTTTTTAGTCTGTTTGAACCCCGTCGAGTGTTCACGCTGGGTGTATGGTGCTTCAGTGGTTTCTCATCCTTATTCCCTCTGATTCTGGCCAGTTTGTATTGGAAAAAACTCACCAAGGCCGGCGCATATGCAGCTATTTTGGCAGCAGGTGGATCATGGCTATACTTGTTTGCAGAATCAAATTGGGCGGCTAACCCACACTACACCTTCCTCGGCGTCATGCCTGTCGCCACGATGGTAGCAGCGACAACCGTTGCCATGATTGTTGTCTCTCTGGTGACAAAACCACCAAGCGAAGAGACACTGCAAAAATTCTTCAAATAGTTTCTCTCACCATCTGCATGGGGTAACCCCAGATGAACTGAGTAGAGCGCTGCGCAAACTAAGACAAGCGCTGCGCAAACTGAGACAGGCATGTTTTGGAATCGCAATCTAAGACAGGCATGATTTTCTTCCGCTTGATTTTCAAAAACGCCTGGAAAATCAGTCCCTGAAAAAAGTGGGGGTCCATGATTGGCGAGGGGCAAAAATCTCTATTTTCGGGGAGATTTACATGGTTTTGATCAAATTAAACATAGACTGTCCATAAATTTGATCTAAGACAGGCATGATTTTCTTCCGCTTGATTTTCAAAAACGCCTGGAAAATCAGTGCCTGAGAAAGATGGGGGTCCATGATTGGCTTCCAGAGAAAAGTGGGGGTCCATGACTGGCTGAGTGCAAAAAGTCTTGTTTTCAGCGGGATTCGGTTTCAATGAACATAGACTGTCCATGAATTTGGGGATTGGTTTTTTGGCAAAAGGCTGGAAAAACAGACTCAAACAAAAAGTGGGTGTCCATGATTAAATGCCCTCTTACGTGGGTGGATTCTTTGTCATAAACTGGAATCTTTCCCTCCTCCGTTGTTCAGATTGTTTGAGCACGTCCGTGGGGTGCAGATGTCACCTTGGGGAGGTCGAGTGCCATGTTGAGTGGCACTCGAGGTAACGAAGCCTGCCAATGCAAAGAGAAATAAATTATGCCAGCTCCCAGAGGACGCGGTCGGGGTCGATCCCGCTCAAAAACGCGCACACGTGCAAAGAAAAAGGATCCACTATTCGTCGATGGCAAACGTCCACGACCAATGTTTGTGGACTACAAAGACGTCGATTCATTAAAGAAGCTTGTCAATCGTCACGGCAGAATTGTTGGTCGACGAAAGACTGGTTGCGGTGCCGTCAGCCAACACGCTGTCACACAGGCAATCAAGCGAGCTCGTTTTATGGCACTACTGCCATACACAGGCGACTGAGCCAACCGCTCACGCCACTAAAGAAAACCTACTCTTTTCAAGCCGGGGGGCGATTCATCCAACCTAATCGCTCCCCGGTTTTTTTATGCACTCATCCATCCAATCGCTCACTATAGTGAAACCATGAGTGAATCTTTTGAGTACACCCAACTAGTACAATTCCGCGACACGGACGCTGCCGGAATCATGCATTTCTCCGTCTATTTCACGATGATGGAAGAAGCCGAGCATGCACTTCTGCGCCATGTCGGTACAAGTGTGGTTGTTACCTCTGAGGAAACCGTCATCAGCTGGCCACGCGTATCTTCGCAGTGCAATTTTTCCGGCACAGCAAGATTCGAAGATGAAGTTCAGGTTCAGGTAAGTATTTCCAGGATTGGAACACGAAGCATTACTTACCAATTCACATTCTTAATTTCCGGAAAACAAATCGCCGACGGCTCCATGACAAGCGTCTGTTGTGAAATCACCGCTGATGGACCTAAGTCAATCGACATCCCTAATGAGCTCAAGCAGCATCTAGCCCCATTCGTACAATCAACACAGTAACGCCTGAATTCAGCTTCGGTGTTATCGTGGCCCAACCGCCAGCAACAATCCAACACGCCAGCCAATGAATCCCTATCTTCAGGACCTGACAATTCGACTGGCCATCGGGATCGCAGCTCTGGACGAACCAACACGCAAGCGACACGCCGAGTTCCTCCTAAACAAACAACGTGATGACGGGGGATTTGCCGGGCGTGAGGGAGAAAGCGATCTCTACTACACCGGATTTGCTTTACGAAGCCTTGGAATCCTGGGCGAACTCTATGGTGAACCAGCAGAACGCTCCGCCGACTTCCTCCGCAACCGCCTGACCGGACACGAAACCATCATCGATTTCGTATCTCTCATTTACGGCGCCGCACTATTAGAAACATCTGCCGGCATAGACATCTTTGAAGACCTAAGTGAATCATGGCGAGATAACGTCGCTGAAACCCTTGAATCACTACGCCGTGATGACGGTGGTTATGCCAAAGCACCTGAGGGAAACATAAGCAGCACATACCATTCATTTCTAGTTCTGATCTGCCGGGAGCTGATTGAGCGGCCTGTCCCTTTACAAGATGGGCTCATTAAATTCATCGAATCCCAACGTGCCGACTCGGGCGGCTATCTTGAAATCAAAGCCGGCAAGCGAGCTGGAACGAATCCAACCGCTGCCGCCATAGGCGTTTTGAAATCACTCGGTGCAATAACCGATGATATTCGTGATGAGACAACTCAGTTCCTGCTGCAAATGCAAACAGACGAAGGCGGACTCAGAGCCAACACACGGATCCCAATCGCTGACTTACTCAGCACGTTTACCGGTCTATTAACCCTTCAAGACCTCGATGCGGGTGAAAACATCGATAAGCGTTCCGTGCGGCGATTTGCAAACAGCTTACAAAATCGTGACGGCGGGTTCATGGCAGCCGCATGGGATGAAGTTTGTGACGTAGAATACACTTTCTACGGACTTGGAGTTCTTGCTCTACTTGCTGACCACGAATAACCATTACGACGGAATCGAATGACAAAGTTAATCGTATCCGACCTGCATAAAGAGTACCCGACTCGCGGTGAACCGCTGAAGGTACTCAGAGGCATAACACTCGAACTAAGCTCAGGTCAAAATCTGGCCATCGTAGGTCCAAGTGGATCTGGAAAGAGTACGCTGCTGCACATATTAGGAACGCTCGACAGGCCGACTTCGGGTGCCGTTACGCTCGACGATAACGATCCATTCGACTTAGATGATCAGGAACTCGCCGCATATCGGAATAGCAACATCGGGTTTATCTTTCAGGACCATCATCTTCTGCCACAGATGAGCGTACTTGAGAATGTACTCATTCCGGCTCTGGCCGACGGTAAACCAGGCTCTGATTTACGAGAACGCGCATTAAATCTTCTCGAGCGAGTCGGTCTGAGCGATCGACTGCATCATCGACCTTCGGAACTTTCGGGTGGCGAACGGGAGCGCGTCGCTGTTGCCAGGTCACTTATCCTCTCCCCATCACTACTCGTCGCTGACGAACCAACCGGGAATCTAGACCGCACAAACGCCCGGCAAGTGGCCGAGCTGCTTTTGGACATCCAACGCACCGATAACATGATGCTCGTAGTCGTCACTCACAGCGGCGAGATCGCTGATATGCTTGATTCCAAATCAGAGATTGATGACGGCAAACTGATATGACCAATCAGCGGTATATCATCGGAAGTCTAATCCACCATTGGCGGATCAATCTAGCCGTGGCGCTCGGTGTAGCTGCAGCGACAGCAGTCCTTACCGGTGCTCTGCTTATCGGTGATTCAATGCGTGCGAGTTTACGGCACGTAACACTAGATCGGCTCGGTGATATCGATGAAATACTTGTGAATGACCGGTTCTTTAGAACTGAGCTCGTTACGGAATTACAATCACAACCTGAATTCGGATCAGATTATAAATTAGCTGAACCAGCGATCGTGTTTGCTCAAGGCACTATTGAAACCAGCGTTGGTCAAGACAACGCAGAAATCGCTCGAGCTGCCAATATCCTGGTACTGGGTATTTCTGATGAGTTTTGGAATCTCGACTCGCTCGATACGCAACCAGTCGCTCTTAAAGACGGAGAGGTAATCCTCAACGAAGCGCTTGCTGCTGATCTAAATGTATCGGTCGGAGATCTAATCACTCTGCGGCTACCTAAAGAACTACAGGTCAATGCGGACAGCCCACTCGGGTCTGAAGAGTCGACTGACCGTGTCGAAGGCATACCAGACCTTAAAGTCGCCGCGATAATTGAAAACAAGGGCCTCGGTAGATTTGCATTGCGGCCGAATCAAACAACATCAAGAAATGCCTACGTTCGATTGGATCTACTGCAAGATGAGCTAGATCAAGATGATCAGTGCAATGCGATTCTGGTGTCCTCCAAGCAAGGAGACAATCCACCGGATGAAGCTGCAAGTGAACGACTCCGTTCATGGCTCAAGCCCACACTGAGTGACCTCGGGCTGGAGATCAATCCGGTATCCATTCAATACAAACCGGAAGGTGCGTCCGAATCCACTGTCGTCCTCAAATACTACAGCCTCTCAAGTGACCGGATGATGCTTGATGATGACTCGGTCAACGTGGCGTTACGCGCTTTTGAACAGAACAACCCTCAACAAGTGTTTACGTATATATCCACTGCCTTAATGAAAATCTCGGAAGCACAACATCTACGTGACGGTGGTGAAGGACTTGTGGAAGAAAAGCGAACCGTGGAAAACGACGGGGAGTTTGTGCCATATTCGATCGTAACGGGTATCGATTCACAGCCAGTGCTGGGGCCACTTGTCAACGAAGATGGCGAGTCTCCATTACCGGCACTGAGCGACAATGAAGTAGTAATCAACCAATGGCTTGCCGACGATCTCAAACTCTCTGTCGGGGATTGGCTGCGCCTCGACTACTTCGAACCGGAGACGACCCATGGAAGAACGGTTGAGCGATATGTGGACCTACAGGTTACAAGCATTGTGCCACTCGCTTGGCCGAGAAGGCCGTTTGGCAGACGAAGTGCTGAATTCCAGGACCGGCCGTTTTTAACCAATGACCCGGACTTAACGCCAGTGGTAGAAGGCGTCACAGACAGGGCCTCGATCGATGATTGGGATGTACCATTTGGGATGGTATACCAACCGCGCGGTCAGGATGATGACTATTGGAATAACCACCGCACCACT
Organism: Pirellulaceae bacterium; assembly: GCA_045566075.1. Lineage (GTDB taxonomy): Bacteria > Planctomycetota > Planctomycetia > Pirellulales > Pirellulaceae > UBA11883. The sequence continues at coordinate 141,288 of JBJLEE010000012.1, forward strand.
CCGAAGGCATTCGTCTCACTTTCGACAAGCAAGTTGCTGTGGGGCAGTCGATTTGGCTCCGTTACTTCTCTACGAGTAGCTGCCGCAGAAGGCGTCGATGAAAAAATACTGTCTGCACAGCTAGCAGATGAGATTAACAAATCCGGCTTAGCGATGGGATTTGCATTCAACGCGGTAAAACGTGACGGCATCAAAGCTTCAAGTGGCGCAACACCATTTGACGCACTATTCCTATCACTCAGCTTCTTCGTGATTGCCGCTGCTTTAATGTTAATCGTCTTACTGTTCCGGTTGGGTGTTGAGCAGCGGAGTACACAACTCGGCTTACTCCTTGCCGTTGGGCTTGATCGAAAGCACGTTGGAAAGCTGATGTTAGGTGAGGCGGCCATTGTCGCCAGTATCGGAAGCTTGCTGGGAATCTTCCTCGGAATTGGCTATGCCAAGCTCATGCTACTTGGCCTCACCACCTGGTGGGTTGATGCTATCTCAACCGCATTTCTCGAATTTGCCTGGACCGGGCGTAGCCTAACACTTGGATTCATAATCGGCCTTGCGATGGCAACCGGTACTATTTATTGGGCGGTTCGAAAGACCAAGTCATTTAGCATTCGCGGCCTGTTAGCGGGCCAGGCAACAGGTCACTCGACAGACACAAATACCAAGCCTTCCAGACGTGCCACGATTATTTGTTACGTAATGTTTATCGTAGGGACGCTGCTGGCTGTGCTTGCTGCGATTCCGTCCATTGGCAGTGGCATGGGTGCCGAAGGACAGGCGGGCGCATTTGTTGGAGCCGGGGCGATGGTGTTAACCGGCATGCTCATGATCCTACGATGGCGATTGCGACAGGCCACCAACAAAGAAAGTAGTCATTTCGGAGCCTCTCCACTGATCTGGCTGGCAAATAAGAATTCACAACGGAATCCCGGACGCAGCACGATCACGATAGGCGTCATGGCTTCAGCAGCATTCCTGATCGTATCTATGAGTTCATTCCAGTTGAGCCCTACGGAAAACGGTCGCGGTGGATTTGCGTTGGTCGGGTTTAGTTCTATGCCATTCTATAAAGACCTATCCTCACCGGATGTTCAAGACGATGTGCTAGGTGACGATGCTGAATTACTGCAAACTGGCACAATTCTCTCACTGCGTTATAAGCCAGGGGATAATGCAAGTTGCAGTAATGTGTACCAAGTGAGTCAACCCAGAGTATTAGGCATCACTTCGCGGTTAATCGAATACTACGATGATGCGTCACGCACGTCGTTTACATTTGCCGGAAACGCTGAATTGAAAGATGGCGTTTTTAATCCATGGCAGGTACTTTCAACGGATCAACCTCACAGCGGTACCGAAGACGATCCGCTGCCCGTTGTCATTGATAAGAACACCGCGATGTTTAGTCTGAAGTTGTTTGGAGGAATCGGGGAGGCCTTCGACGTAACGTATGAAGACGGACATACCATTCACTTCTCCGTCGCCGGTTTACTTGCAAACAGTGTATTGCAAGGATCGTTATTAATAAGTGAAACAGATTTTAAGCAGGCATTTCCTCACATCAGCGGTTATCGTTATTTCCTTGTAGATCCAGGGCAAGCAGATGGGAAGCAGGTAAGTAATTTCCTGGAAGATCGACTGGGTGAACAAGGTCTCGATCTTCAAAATGCGGACCAGTTACTCGCTGATTTACTTGCCGTTCAAAACACGTACATCAAGGCCTTCCAAAGCCTTGGGGCACTCGGCTTGTTGCTCGGCACGTTTGGATTGACGACGGTGCTGATCCGCAACGTATTCGAACGTCGTGCTGAACTTGCGCTCTTACGAGCCACCGGCTTTAATTCGAAGCGCATTTCCAACATGATCTTGCTTGAAAACCTGCTCTTACTTGCGGGTGGGATGACAACTGGGATCCTTGCGGCGTTGTTTGCTGTGCTGCCACACATTCTGTTCGCAGAAGCAACGCCTCCGGCAACGGATCTGGTCGTTATGCTGCTGATTGTGTTAGTTGTCGGGATCGTCTCCGGATTGATAGCTGTTCGTTACACGCTTCGTGCACCGGTCATTGCGGCATTAAGAGGCGATTAGGAGTCCAGTCATAATGACAACACCATCAGTCATGGCTATCGCTGCTCATCCCGACGATATCGAGTTCTTGATGTCGGGCACAATGATGCACTTAGCAGAAGCTGGCTACGAGTTGCATTACATGAATTTGTCATCCGGCGACTGTGGAAGTACTCAACATGACAATGAAACGGTAAAGCAGATGCGGCGACAGGAAGCAATTAACGCCGCTTCTCTAATCGGTGCTCATTATCACGAATCGATATGCGACGATCTGTTGATTTTCTATGACGAAGCGCCTCTTCGAAAACTAGCTGCCATAGTGCGCTCCGTAGCACCGACAATCATCCTGACTCACTCGCCAAGTGATTATATGGAAGACCATATGAACACCTGTCGGCTAGCAGTTACTGCCGCGTTTAGTCGATGCATGCCTAATTTCCAAACAACACCTGCGACAACAGTTATTGACCAGCCGGTAACGATTTATCACGCTCAGCCATATTCTCACTACGATCCGCTTGGTGAATTTGTCCAGCCATCGTATTACGTAAATGTGGCAAATGTTCAGGATAAGAAGCGAGAAATGCTGGCGTGTCATCTATCGCAAAAGCAATGGCTTGATGAATCACAAGGACTTGATTCGTATCTGAACACCATGCAAGAACTCGATGCTCAACTCGGAACGCATAGCACTGTATTTTCACACGCGGAAGGCTGGCGACGACATCTGCACCTTGGCTTCTGTGGAGAAGATGATAATCCGCTTAGAGATGCACTAGGTGAACTGATTCACAACGTGTGACTTAATTCGCAGGCCGTTCCCAGTCGACGACCACATTCGTTGAGATTCCACCACGGGGACTGAATTTGGCGGTCACTGTAATCTTACGGGGCGCTAGCTTAGCAACCATGTCATCGAGAATGGTGTTAGTGACATTTTCATAAAAGATGCCATCGTTGCGAAAGCTCTGCAGGTAAAACTTCAGGCTCTTCAATTCAACACATAACTCATCCGGTATATAACGAAACTCAATCACTCCAAAATCCGGTTGTCCCGTTTTTGGACAGACGGACGTAAACTCCGGGCAAATGATTTCGATCTCGTAATCACGATTGGGGAATGTATTATCAAACACCTCGAGGATGTCCCGCCGTGATTCATCAGACTGCATGCTTGGGTTGTTCGTTGTCAACGCAAATAGCTCCTTTCGTACTTAGATTCATTGTGGCATGATGACGTTAGAGCGTGAAGAGGCCAAAAAACGACAGAATCTCACTGACACATGAGAATTGCGGAAATCTACAAATCTATACAAGGTGAAGGCCTGCTAACGGGCACAGAAAGTACCTTTGTGCGCGCATCCGGTTGCAATCTCAGATGTTGGTTCTGTGACACACCGTATACCTCCTGGAAACCAACCGGAGAGGATCTCTCGGTTGAAGAAATCCTTTCAAGCATTCGTGATCTAGGTTGCGACCACATCGTCCTCACCGGTGGCGAACCCATGTTGTTTGCTGAGATTATTCCGTTGTGTCGGCAATTACACCGTGAGGACTACCACATTACGATTGAAACCGCCGGCACGTTACATTTGCCTGTTGTTTGCGACTTAATGTCAATCAGCCCAAAAACTTCCGGTAGTGCACCGAGCCCTCGCGAACACGCAAAGTGGTATCAACGGCATGAAAGTACCCGGCACCGGCCTGAAGTCATGCGGCGGCTCATGGATGAGTACACTTATCAGCTGAAATTCGTCGTCGATACACCGTCTGACCTAGATGATCTTTCCCTTACGCTTGATCAATATGATGCTGTCGACGGATCGAAAGTCTATCTCATGCCACAGGGCACAGAGCAAACTGAATTGCTTGAACGAGAAGCATGGCTAAAGCCCTATTGTGAGTCACACAACTATCAGTTCTGTCCAAGAATGCAAATTGCCTGGTTTGGTGCACAGCAGGGAACATAACGGCTGGATCAACGCCGTTTCAATCTATACCGAATTCAATCTATACCGAATTCGATCGGTATCGGGTAGACTTGTTGGCTACACAACAAAACCCTCCATTAGCGAGACAAGTTAATGCGCGCTATTATCAAGTCACTTCCTTTCGCTGGAATCACTGTTCTTGCGTGGGGATCTTATGGCCCCACTATTCATGCTGGCGAAGCTGGACTTGGAAGCAGTAAATGGGCAGCCTTTTTGTGCGTCGGACTCGCCTATTTCATCATCGCGGTAATCATTCCGCTTGTTTGGTTAAAGAGCAAAGGTGAGGGCGGTCACTGGACAAAAGACGGCTTCATCTGGGGTTTGGGTGCTGGAACTTGTGGAGCGCTTGGTGCATTAGGAATCATCACAGCCATCTCCAGCGGTGGCAGCCCATCTTACGTAATGCCAATCGTGTTTGGTGGTGCACCCGTGGTCAATACACTTGTTTCCATGTGGATGGGCAAATTATTTGGTCAAGCAACTAACGGGTTTTATTTGGGAATCATCCTTGTTGGTTTGGGAACGGTCGGCGTCTTTTATAACAGACCAGAGAAAGTAGACTCCGGTGTCGACAAAGCAGCTGTTGCAGCGAAAGAAGCTCAAACCGAAGAAGAAACCAATACGACACTTGCGGATAAAGCTGGCGCGTTAGGGATGATCATCGGTGGCATCTGCCTAACAGTTCTTTGTTGGGGAAGTTACGGAAGTGTCCTGCACAAGAGTCAGGCAAAGATGGCCGGCAGTAGGTTACGACCACTTTTGTGCGTCGGCCTGGCATACTTCCTAATCGCGGTATTAGTGCCCATTTTCATAATTAATTCCAGCGAAACAGTAGTCGAATGGACCAATGCGGGCGTTACGTGGTCGATCATCGCCGGATCATGTGGCGCGGTAGGTGCCTTGGGAATTATCCTGTCCTTTACTTTTGGTGGACGCCCCTCATTCGTAATGCCCATCGTGTTTGGTGGTGCACCAATCATCAACACGCTTATCTTTGTTAACACAAATAATACCGAGCCGGTCAACACAATGTTTATTGTCAGCCTGACGGTAGTGATTCTTGGTGCGATTACAACATTGGTATGTGCGCCAAAACCTGGCAAGCCAGCTCAGCCACCAGTTGATGCTGATCCCGTTACGGACGAAGAAGCGGGTTTGGGAAATAACAACCCCTTCGTGAAAGTAGCGGTACAAGCTGACGCCGATACGTCACGCGAAGATGCATCCACTGAAGACGATTCCGTGTCAGAAGATGCAACTGCTGAGTCGAACGACGACGTCGACGGCGGAAGTGAAGCTGATGAAAGTGCTTTAGATAATGAAGAGGCTGATGACATCGGAGGCGGTGAAGCAGCACCAAGTGAGTCGTCAGAAGATGACACTACTGAAAACGCGGATGAAGAAGGTGGTGTAGACTCGCTCTCCGACTCCAGCGATAACGACAGCAATGATGACATTGAAGGTGAAGGACTCGTTGCTGACGATAGTGTAGATGACGGTGAATCTGAGGCTGATATTGAATCCACCGAGGACAATACTGCTTCGGAAGACGATTAACTGAAGGTCAACCGGTAACGCTATGACACCGCTTGAGCGCATGCACGCGATTGATATCCTACTTAGTCATGTGTGGATGGTACGCAGATTTCTTAAGAACTGCGAAGAAGCTGAGGACGATGACGAATTGGCTGAAATCCATCGCACGCTTTACGACTACATGCTTGCACTTGGCGGACCATTGGCAGATGAGGATCCCAAGGCCTACATGCGTATGGCGAAAAAGAAGTTAAGGCGACTGCGAGAAGCCAACGATCTCTTTCAGGAAATCCAGCCGGAGATCTCAAATCACACAAACTTCAAAATGGCTGCTACCTCGCTGAGCGATTCGGTGACCCAGATCGTAGCTCTTATTGAATCTGCCGGTGACTAATAAAGCGATACATCATTACGCTTGTAGTGATTCAGCAACATTGCGAAACAGCTTGTACATGACATCCAAATAGAACTGTAATTCTTCCGGATCCATAGTCAACGGCGGACTCACTCGCAGTACATTTCCAGCGAGAGCTCCAAGTAGGTGAATGGCATTACCATCATCATCGCCAAGGTAACATGCTTCGACACATGCAACCGCAACATCATTGGATGAAGTGCTACCAATTGCAGAACACTCAACTCCCCATACACAACCTTCACCGCGTACTTTCGCAATGACACCGGTCTCTTTGAGTCGAATCAATCCCGCTTCGATAATGCCGGCTAATTGCTCTCCCTGCGCTATCACACTTCCTGACTCAAACTCATCAAGTGTTGCCAGCACAGCAGCAGATGATAGTGGATTGGCACTCCAGGTATCTGACCCTTCACCAAATCCGAGTGATGCGAACACATCACCCCGGCCAACCGCGGCACTCACGGGCACACCATTACCGAGTCCTTTACCAAGCAGAACGATATCGGGTGAGATTCCATAGTGCGTAAATGCGTACATTGGTCCGGTCCGCCCAAAGTTTGACTGAATCTCATCAAGGATAAAGACAAGGTTGTGTTTAACACAGTATGACTCGAGTAATTGCAGGTACTCTTTTTGAGGGTGATACGAACCACCACCTCCCAAGTAAGGCTCCGTAACCACACAACAAATCCGATCGCCAAGCTCCTCCCAAAGCGACTCTAATTCCGTCTTGTACTTGCTTAGATCAATAGGCTGCCTGCGTGATTCCAGGTCATCACATTCTTCCATAGGAAAGCTAATGAATCGCACCCTATCATCTCGTTCCTTATCATCTTCACTTCCGGTGATGGCACCAGCGAGTCCTTTCTTGCCATGAAACCCACCGCGTGTTGCGATGATCATATCGCGACCCTTCGTACGTCTCATCGCTGCCCAAAGGGCTTTCTGTACGGCTTCGCTGCCACTGGCGGACCATAAAACCTGATCCAGTTTTTCTCCGCCGGGTGCTGCACGCAGGTTCTTGATCAATCTCTCATTGGCATCATGCTCGACTTCTGTAATAGCGTTATACGCAGTAAGTGGTGCCGAAAATGTGAATTGCCCCGCATCTTTGATCTTGTCGAGGCCGAGGTAATTAACAACTCTATTCCACCAAGAAGTCGGATTGTGCCCCAGGTTTGCAACGAGCACACCGGATGTAAAGTCCGCAAGCTTTCTACCTTCCGGCGTCCAATGAAATGCACCTGCGCTATGCGAGATCACCATTTGACTTGGGGTAAATGTACGAAGGGCGACCGGCTCGGTGGCCAGTATCCCAGCGCGAACCTGATTGGATCTTTCTTCACCTTCGAAATTGATTGCTGTCTGATTACTATCGCTCATTGTTGTCAAAACCCTCTAGCGTCAAGTCAATTTGTATTTGCATCGGAATGAGAATTCCTCACGCGGTACGTTACACCTTGCCGTTATACAGTACGCTACCGTCACTGCTACCCGGCTCGTAAAGCACGAGACCACCATCGTCGGTATTCACTTTCACGACACAATCTGATTTACCTTGTGCATGTTTTTCGAGAATTGCTTCCATCGCGTGGACTGCTGCGACGGTTTGCCGATCTGCACTAATGTCGTTGTAAGACAACGCCTGCATTTGAGTAAGTCGGTCCTGCCGTGACTCATCATCACCAGATTCCACAAACGCGACCTCTCGGGCAAACTGTTCGAGTACTTCAATGCCATAACCGCGTTGTGAACGAAGACCCGATGGTTCAACAAATGTCCCGTTATAGTGATTGTTCATCGAAATTTTCATGTCCATTGGAGTACGGCCTTCGACGGTGCATTCAACACCTCGTTTTCGACTATGACCATTCCATAATCCGTTATCAAAACGAAACTGCACTTCCTGTTCGACATAACCAGGAAAGTTATCCGGAGTGACCCAACTGGTATGGATATCGAATGCTGCTTCACGCCCTGAGTCGTACTGATAGATCAATCTAAGCTGGACGCTATCCCATGTATTCCCGTCAGGTGCACCGACAAGACCTCTCTGACCGGTGCAGCTTACGCTCGTCAGACGACCCCCGAACGTAAAGTCGATGAGCTTTATATAGTGCACAGCGACGTAGGTCCCCGGGTTACGCCCCTGAATCCACTCGGAAAATTGAGCACCGGAAATCTGCTTGGGTTCGAGCAACGAACAATAGCCTGTATTGACATGTTGCAATACGTCATCGGCCACAAGCGTACGTAGTTTTTTATGATCCGGATCAAACAACTTGTGATAGACGACTTTGCACAATCGCTGTTTTTCACAAGCAAGTGCTTCTATTTCATCCAGTTGCTGCATGGAAAGGACTGACGGCTTCTCGACCAACACATGTTTGTCTGCATTGAGTGCTTCCATTACCGCATCAAAGTGGCGGTCATCCGGGGTGGCGACGCAGACAAAATCCACGTCATTGTCGAGTAGTCCGCCAATACTGCCTGGTTCGATGAAACTCTCAAAAGAGTTGATCTGATCGCCAGCAGATTCACGGTAAGCTTCAGCACGTCGACCTGTGCGACTTGCAACGGCAGTTAATTCAATATCGATGACTCCGACACGGGAATCATAAATTCCGTGCTGGTATGCATTTTCCAAAAAGGGTCGATAGGTTTCATCAAAGATCATACCCATTCCAACCATTCCAACGCGGAGCTTTGTTCGGTTAACGGCTTGATTCATTGGATGTCGTCGTCCTGTTGCTTGTAGATGCTGCAAAATCGGAAAAACGCTTTCGTTGCAGCACCGAATGGCATGTAACGCTATTCTAGCCCCTTGCGTGAGCATGTTTAGCCACACAAAATGAAATTCCTGCAACTGAATCGTGTAAACCGTTGGGTATTTAAAGGTACATCATGAGCAACAACCCGAGCGTAATCCTTACTGGCTTCGCAGACGAATCTGCTAATCAAAAGACAGCCGTGCAGCAATTCTCCGCTTTCGCTGCCATTGGCTTACAGTACTACTCAATCCGATTCATTGACGTTGGCAGCGGAGTTAAGAATGTCATGAAGTTAACAAAGGCTGAAGTAAAGAAAACCATAAAACTTCAGGAGGAATACGGTCTGAAAGTATCCTCACTCGGTTCACCCATAGGCAAGGTAAAGCTGCTCAACGTGGATGACGGTACTCACAATGCATACATTCCATTTAAGCAGTATCTGACTCGGGACGTACAACGAGCCTGTGATTTAGCTAACGCATTTGGCACAAAACTGATCCGTGGATTTTCGTTTTATCACCCTCGCGGTACCGATGCCTGGGATCACATTCCGCAAGTCGTAGATCACCTTGGTGAAATTGCGGAGTTGTGCGATCGCAACGGAATAACCTTTGGGCTTGAAGTAGAAGCAAACCTCGTAGGTGGTAATGGCCCAACGCTTGAGGCATTACACAAGCAAGTGAATCACCCGGCGATGGTCACGATATTCGATGCTGGCAATATTGTTACGCAAGGATATTCATCTGACGACGTCTTTACTCAGTACCTAAACATGAAACGCGGAATGGGATGGATGCATATCAAAGACTACCGACATCCAGAACCGATCCAACGTCTGGGCCACGTTGACGAAGAAGCTCTCAAGTACTTTGTTCCAGCTGACATTGGCGATAGCGGCCACGAGGCTATTCTGCGTGATTTTAGAAGTCATATCCCAACACTTGAACGCAAGCTCAAGAAGCGGGATATTCCCGGTGTGTTTCTAGATCTCGAACCACACGTAAAAGGTGGCGGCCAATTCGGTGGATTCAGTGGACCTGATGGACTCGGTGTTGCCTTACGAGGACTATGCAAGACTCTTGATTACGTGAATATTGATTATCATCTACGTGACTTTGATGACATTATCGACGCGCGTGGTTTCTAGATTCAACAAGAATGCATCACCAATCAAATGGCAAATATCGAACCTGGTGGCAGTTGTAAAAAGTGCCAGTCAACCGCTGCGACCTGTAAATACAATTTCTTTGAGCAGGACGATTTAGTGATCCACTCCTGGGAACACAAATGCCCGGACTGTGGACACCGCTCCACTACCGCTTATCGTAGTGACGACGAAGACGAGCCAATGCCCGATGATGCCACGACTTGCCCGTATTGCAGTCGCTCTGCGGAGTAATTGGTTTATATAAACAGCGGTAGATATATCAAAAATCTACCGTGAATTTGAGCAAAAACGCTATTCCGTTGGTACGGATTGTGTCGATTATCCGTGCATAGCCTGAAATGAGTGATAGTTTCGGTGCGCCTGTGGTGTGCGCTGCCATGACTCATTTGGGTATTGAGAGACTACATAAGTCATTAGGAGACCACGGTTTACGTCAATTTTTTGATAAATCCGGGCTCTGAATTACGACCAGAGGTTTTAGTCTGCCAAAACGTAGACCATAGGACACCAGGGATATGGCTCGCAAAGACCAATTAGACTCCTTACACGCAGTACTGCTAAAACGACGCGATGCAATGCGTAAAGCACTTCAGGGTGACTTAAGCATGCTGAAGGAATTACATGAGCAATCGACCGGTGATGTTGTCGATGCTGCACTCGACTCACAGCAGGATGAATTGAGTTCACAACTCGCTCAAGTTGAGAGTCGCGAACTCGCTCAAATTGAGCTGGCGTTAGCAAAGTTTCGCGAAGGAGTATACGGTCAATGCGAAGTGTGTATGACCAATATTCCTTTGGCGCGTTTGCAGGCGTTACCGTATGCCACCTTATGTATTTCCTGTAAGGGTGAGCAGGAGTTACACGGCGACCAATGGTTGGAAGAACAACTGAATAAGCAGCAGACTGAAGGCTAGTCTGTCCGCGAGTGTATTCACGGGCAAATGCACTAAATAACTTTTTGGGGGGGTAGAGCCGGTAGTGATTCGGCACTGCAAATTTCGTTATGCCAGCATGCTGGTGTTGGCAATCGTAGGGAGTTTCATATCTCCTGGCACGGGGCTTGCGCAAGAGCAACCTGTTGCACTCGATATATCTGCACGCGAGCGTCTGTTTCACCAACTTGCGTTGGACGCTGAGGAATTCGATAAACGCAATGTCCTTAAACGTGTGGTGAGGCTCGCCAAACCAAGCGTTGTCCATTTGACTGCTCAGAAAAACATCGATGACCTAACCAATCGCAAAGTGGAGGAGGCTGGATCGGGTGTCTTGTTGGAAGTCAATGGAAAAATCTATGTGCTTACTAATCGCCACGTGATTCACCCATGCAAGCTGGGTGACATCAAAATCCAGTTGGATAACGGACAGCGAGTGACTGCCCAATCCGTGTTATCCGACCCGGCAACGGATCTAGCGGTCATTGAAATCGAGCAATCCGATGATCTTGTCGCAGCAAAAACTGGTGACAGCACGAGTCTTGAAATCGGTGACTTCGTGGTCGCGATTGGATCACCGTTTGGTCTCAGCCATAGTGTCACCTACGGCATTATCAGCGCCAAAGGCAGACGGGATCTCAAGCTCGGAAAACAAGGGGTCGTAATTCAGAATTTCATTCAGACCGATGCAGCCATAAACCCTGGCAACAGCGGCGGGCCACTTCTGAGCCTGCGGGGCGAAGTGGTGGGAATCAACACTGCTATCGCAAGTAACAGTGGTGGTAATGAGGGCATCGGCTTCACGATCCCAATCAATATGGCGATTGACACAGCAAAGAAGCTTGTAGGTGGCGACGGTATCGAACGAGCATATCTTGGTGTGCGAATGGACCACAACTTCGTTGATGCCACGGCATTGAAGCTTGGCTTGAGCCACGCACGCGGAGTTAGAGTAACTGGAATCGTAGCCAACTCACCTGCTGACACATCCCATTTACAAGTAAATGATGTGATTCTTGCATTCAATGGTGAAGCGATTGAGAACGACGATCATCTTTCAAGCATGGTCGGTCTGACAGAGGTGGATTCAGCAGTTGAATTACTGCTCATTAGGAAGCGTAAGCCACTAACGGTGAAGGTCAAACTGAAGCACCGAGAAGACTTCGAAAAGGGATCATAACAAGACAATTACTTGTTCAAGATCCGCTGCATTGCGCCGATTGCTGCATTCACATCCACATCGATGACCACTTCTACATTGCGATGCCATTGCCGTTGATTACGGCCATCAAACACCGTTGCACCACGTGTATATTCACCAGTCGTCTCAACTTTTCCGGCCATAATAGTTGATTCGAAGAGATCCGGCATTAATACCCAAAGCACAGCGACAGCATCATGCAGGTTGATGCTCTCCTGACCCAATTCGTTGTGATACGCGCGGTATAGAGATGGGAGAATCTTTCGAAGCAGCGCACCACGGCGATCCCATTCACCGGGTAGGTTATCAAGAAAATCAAGCGTAAAGCCCAATCGCTGAGTAACATCCAACGGCACAAGTACTTTAGGGATATCGCTGTCAAACACCTGAGCAGCACTATGCGGGTCACAGTACATATTGAATTCGGCAGTCGGTGTAATATTACCACCAGCCGAAACGCTGCCACCCATCATGATGACTTCCCGAATAGATGTGCTGATTTCCGGATCACGTTTCAGCACTCTCGCGATATTGGTCAACGGCCCTAAACAAAGCACCGAAATCTCGCCGGGGTGCGATCTGATTTCATCCAGCAGAATTTTCTCTGATGGATGCGATTGATGATGTGAAACGCTTATTAACCCGGCATCTCCCAATCCATCCACACCGTGAATATGTGTTGCTGGGCGATAACGACTCAACTCGTTCGGACTTGCCATCCCAAGACGTGGTATTTTAGGTGGATCGAGCTGTTCAATGATGGTCTGAAGGTTTGTATTTACACGATCACATGTAACATTTCCTTCGACCGCAGTAACGGCAACAACATCCAGAGTCTCAGCGAACAGAGCCATGCACAGCGCAGCAGCGTCGTCGATTCCCGGATCACAATCAATTATTATCTTGCGTGCCAAATGAGCTCCTCACCAAGTTGATCGGCAAAACTGAGGTGTCCCTAATTACTACCTGAACATATACAGGTCTTCCATGCTGTAAGTAATACTAATTCAGTGATTACAATGATGGAATTCCAAGATTGGATCGCAGGCCTTTTTGATAGAGACAGCAGATGTTAACAACAGCGATAGGCAAGGTAACTTCTGGAGAAGATCTCACCATGGCTGAAATGGCTGAGGTGATTGATCTGGTTATGAGCGGGCAATGCAAAGACGACCAGATTGCTGCCTTGTTACTCAAACTCCGAGAAAAAGGAGAGACCGCCGCAGAGGTTGCTGGTGCTGCTCGTGCGATGCGCAAGCACATGACAACCATCACATCTGAACGTCAGGATCTGGTCGATACATGCGGTACGGGCGGTGACGGAAGCGGTACATTCAACATCAGCACTGCTGCCGCGATTGTTGCTGCTGCCGCGGGAATCTCAGTCGCTAAGCACGGTAATCGCAAAATCACCAGTAAGACAGGATCTGCTGACGTCCTGGTGGAATTAGGCGTAAATATCGAAGCACCTGTGGCTGTCATGGAACAGGCATTGAATGAAGTTGGGATTTGCTTCATGTTTGCACCACTGTTTCATCCATCCATGCGTCATGTCATGCCGGTGCGTCGTTCACTTGGCGTGCCCACAATCTTTAACATGCTAGGGCCGTTATGTAATCCGGCAAATGCGTCATATCAGTTGCTCGGTGTTGGAAGGCCTGCCTTACGCCCGATGCTCTCCAGCGCATTGTCATTACTGGAAATCAAACGGGCACATATTGTCTGCGGTAGTGACGGTCTCGATGAAATCACATTGAATGGCGTGACCAATGTCTCAACGGTAGAGGGCAGCACTGTTTCTGAAGCGAGTTGGACACCGGAAGATTTTGGAATAGAATCTGCGGCACTTGAAGGAATGGATGCCGAAGATGCGATTGAGAGTGCTGAACAAATCCGCAAGGTATTATCTGGTGCATCAGGCCCATCGCGAAATATTGTTTTACTGAATGCCGCTGGTGCAATTTCATTAGCTCATCCCGAGCAATCACTGCCAGAGTGTGCTGCCACGGCTGCTGAGGCGATCGATACTGGCGCCGCAACAGAGTGCCTGAACCAATTCGTCACGATTACTCAACAGGGTTAATCTGACTACGATGGACTCACGTACTTTTCGCCTAGTCATACTTTTATCTGTTGCACACGCGCTTGTGCACATCTTCGAACTCTCAATGCCATCGGTCGAGCGAGAAATTGCAACGATTTACGATGACGGCAAGTCAGAGTATACCGGTTGGCTCAGTTTTTGGTTTCGTGTGCCGTGGGGGCTTGGGGCGTTGTTCGTCGGAATGCTCGTGGATAAATTTGGCGCACGTGTCATGCTTACGATCTACTTTGTCGGATGCTCCGCCTGCTGTTTTTTAATTAGTGGCGAACCTTCCGCTGACATGCTCACATGCCTGATGTTCGTGCTTGGCTGTTTCGCAAGCATCTATCATCCGGCTGGATTGGCATTACTGTCACTAAAGACAACACCAGAAAATCGGCCACATGCACTTGGAATCCATGGAGTATTTGGTTCTGCCGGTATCGCACTTGCCCCGTTACTCGTCGCTGTACTGTTGAACTACGGTTTGTCGTGGACGGTGTATTTTCAGGTACTTGGTGTCATCGGCATTATCGCGGCAATCATCTTTGCAGGCCCATGCCGAGGATTACTGCACTACGACCCACTCGAATCCATCAGTAATCAGGATGCAACTAAGGCTGATGGCGGTCGCAATGTCCCTTCACCGTGGACATCATTCTTTATTGTTACCTCAATTGCCGGGCTGATGGGTTTGGTCTACAGCGGCGTACTGACGTTTATGAAAAAATACTTCAGCGATATGAACGCCGGGGGTGAGGAGGATCTTATTCGCAGCAGTTACTTTATGGCGGGTGCCTTAGCGCTCGGTTGTGTTGGGCAATACCTCGCTGGCAAGTTCGCTCGGATCGATCGACTGGAAAAACAACTCATCACCATCACATACGCCAACGTCCCATTGTTAGTACTCATGGCACTAGCCGATGGCGAATGGAAATTTATTGCCGCTGGATTGTTCTCATTGATTCACTTCATGTTTCAGCCGATCTACAACAGCCTTATCCCGAAGTACACTCCGGAAAGCCGCCGAAGCCTCTGTTACGGATACAATTTTGTTATTGGATTTGGGATAGGCGGTCTGGGTGCACCTCTTGCCGGACAAATCGACAACTTGGTTTACACCTATTACATCCTGGCTGGAGTTGCGATGGTCTCTGCCACCATCGGGATCATCCTGATCAAAATCAACAGTAACAAAGTAGATCATGAACCGTCATAAGCGTGTCTCAATTATTGGTGTCGGCTTACTTGGACAGGCGATCACAGACCGCCTGCTTGAGCATGACTACGTAATTGCCGGTTTCGATATTGATGATCAGCGATGCCAGGAGTTAATTGATAAACAGGTACCGGTTTCTTCATCAGCAGCAGATTGCGCTAGCAACAGCGATGTGCTAATTCTTTCACTTCCGGACAGCGATATTGTTAATACGGTGATTAGCGATATCAAGGAGTCACTCGCAGCGGGAACGGTCGTTATTGATACAACCACAGGACCGGCAAAGTCCGCACGAGACCATGCTATGACCTTGGAATCTAACGCCTGCTCGTTTTTGGATGCCACGGTCGCCGGCAGCAGCGTTCAGGTTCGTAACGGCGAAGGTGTGATTATGATCGGAGGCCATGCCGACACATATCAGTCCCTTAGCAATTTATTTGATGCCATTGCTCCCAAGTCCTTTTACGTTGGTGAAACTGGCGCAGGTTGTGACATGAAACTCATCGTAAACCTCGCACTGGGCTTAAACCGTGCTGTGCTGGCCGAGTCTCTGGCGCTCGCGGAGTCTGCAGGTGTAGACTCAAAGCTTGCATTGGAAGTAATGAAATCCACCGTTGCGTACTCAGCAGCAATGGACACGAAAGGTCCGAAAATGGTTGCTGGTAACTTTGAACCTCAAGCTCGGCTACGGCAGCACTTAAAAGATGTCCTATTGATTCTTGAGATGGGGAGAGAGCATGGACAGCAACTCCCGTTATCTCAGCTTCATGAAGAACTACTCTCAAGTGCTGTAGAGAACGGTCTTGGCGAGTTGGACAACAGCGCTATTATTGAACTGATTCGCAAACTGACATAGCTCAGTCGACATGAGTCAATGTGTTGCTTCATTAAAACCAGTGTTGATGCTATCCTGAATCGTAATAGTGCTTCGAACCACCCTGAACCAAAAAACCACATCTATGAATACACGCAGTGTTCCGGCCGTCGGCATTGACCTCGGTACGACCTACAGCGCCATTGCCCATCTGGATAACACCGGCCGGCCAACGACCATCGACAACGCCGAAGGTGACAAGATCACTCCAAGTGTTCTGTTATTCGAAGGCGAGCAGATAATCGTAGGCAAGGAAGCGGTTAAAGCAAAAGCGACTGACTTCCACGCCATTGGCGAATGTGCCAAGCGAGACTTAGGCGAACGCGTATTTCATAAAGCATTCAACGGTAACGAATATCCACCTGAGGCGATGCAGGCCTGGATACTCAATAAGTTACGGCAGGATGCCAGCATGCGAATCGGTGAGTTCAGCAAATGCGTTGTCACGGTACCCGCGTACTTTGACGAAGTGCGCCGGAAGGCCACGCAAGACGCTGGATTCCTTGCCGGGTTGGACGTGATGGACATTATCAATGAGCCCACCGCTGCAGCGGTTGCCTATGGGCACCAATTAGGCTTATTGGACGGCAACGCCGAGTCCACACACGAAGAGACAATCCTTGTTTACGATCTTGGTGGTGGCACATTTGACGTAACCGTGATGCGTATCGGTGGCACCGTATTCACAGCCCTTGCCACGGACGGAGATGTACAACTTGGTGGCTTCGACTGGGATCAAAGGCTGGTTGATTACGTCGCTGAACAATTCATACGCTCCTATGGAACGGATCCACGCGAAGACTCAATTTCAGAAGGAAGGCTTTGGCGGGAATGCCAGGACGCTAAACACACATTGACCGCCAGAGAGCAGGCAACCATCGCCTGTGATCATGCCGGGCAGTCAATGAGGATCGAAGTAACCCGAAGTGTATTGGAAGACATTACACGTGACTTGCTCGAGCGAACAGCATTTACCACTCGGCAGACGCTAAACGCCGCCGGTTTGACTTGGGACGACATCGATAGAATTCTGCTCGTTGGAGGTTCCACTCGAATGCCCGCCGTGGCGGCTAAGTTAACGGAACTCAGCGGCAAGGAACTCGATCGTTCCGTGTCACCTGATGAAGCTGTTGCTCACGGCGCAGCACTGCATGCGGGGTTGCTGTTAGACAAACACAACGGTCAGAGTCCCAATTTCACGATTACAAATATCAATTCGCACAGCTTGGGCGTCGTTGGCACAGATCCGGAAACACAACGAGACAGAACCGGGATTGTGATACCAAGAAATACGCAATTACCTATTACCGGCCAGCGGAAATTTAAGATCCGTGCCGGGCAAAAGTCGATCCTCGTACAGATTGTAGAAGGTGAAAGTAATAACCCGAGCGATTGTATGCCCATCGGACAATGCAGTATTCAATTGCCGCCGGATTTGCCGCCGGATTCAATTGCACGCGTCCTGTTTCGTTATCGTGAAGATGGCAGACTAAGCGTGAAGGTTGCGATCGATAATACCGATATCGTGCTGAAGCACGACTTCATTCGTGAAAATAGCATGCCGCAAGAAACCATGGATGCCTGGCGAGAGTACATTTGTGGTATCCCCTCCAGCTAGCAAATAGTTCGTCCCATGCACGAGTCATCTCCAGATATGGCGCCTGAAAATCAGGATGTGCGAATGCGCGGATTCAGCAGCCGCAAGACAGTTGAAGAAGCCCTGCAGTGGGTAGATCGGCACTGTAATCCGCTTTCCCCAGAGACAATTCCTCTCGAGGACGCACACGGACGGGTGCTCGCGACAGATATCTGCAGTGATATGGATGTTCCACAGTTTGACCGGTCCATGATGGATGGTTTTGCTGTTCGGGCTGAAGATACAAACGGTGCATCCACATATAACAGCATTCGATTAAACATCATCGACGAAGCGCTTCCCGGGAAGCCGGCAAGTGCCATCGTTCAGCCCGGTGACGCTGTAAGAATCATGACCGGTGCGCCAATACCCGAAGGTGCAGATGCGGTGATCCCTGTGGAACACACCACGCTTTCCGACAATCAGATTCTGGTGCACGACACCGTGCCTGAACGAAAGCATATTGGAGAAGTTGGTGAGGATGTCGCGAGTGGGACCACCGTATTTCACGCTGGCCGAGAATTACGCCCGCAAGATATCGGCGTTTTGTCATCCATTGGTAAGGCCTGTGTAGAAGTTATTCGAAAACCGATTGTCAGATTACTCATAACGGGATCTGAATTGGTTGCCGCCGGTCAGCAACCCGGTAACTATCAGATTGCCGATGCAAACGGCCCAATGCTCGCCGCTCTAATTACACGCGACTCCGGTACACCCCATCATCCTGGAATCACACAAGACAGCCCGGACGCAATCCGGGAACAGATGCAGCAACCCGCCGATATCCTTTTGGTCTCCGGAGGTTCAAGTGTTGGGCAGGAAGATCATGCCCCTGTGATCCTTGCCGAACAAGGCGAGTTGGCGATACACGGAATTGCGATGCGACCAAGTAGTCCCACCGGGATGGGTCTACTCGATGAAAAGATTATATTTTTATTGCCGGGTAATCCCGTCTCGTGTTTTTGTGCTTATGATTTCTTTGCTGGTCGGGCCATTCGCCGACTCGCAGGCAAAGATTCCGCATGGCCATACCAACAAGCATCGCTTCCCCTGGCTCGGAAGCTCATTTCCAAAGTGGGACGGACGGATTACGCTCGAGTCCAAGTGATCAATGGCAAAGTACAGCCACTGGCAATAAGTGGTGCGTCAGTCCTGACTAGCACAACCAGGGCCGATGGATTTGTAGTGATACCTGAAGACTCTGAAGGTTACGCTGAGGACACCCACGTGGTGGTTCATTACTATGGCTAAACAGTATCAATTTCTGGATGTCATCGACCGGGATCGGGCAGAGTCGCTATTTCACGCTGCAATCGATATGGCACCACTAGGTGTCGAATTTGTACCGCTAAATGAATCACTGTACCGAATCATTGCAAAAGACATCATTTCGCCAGTAAACGTGCCATCGTTTGATCGATCTAATTACGATGGCTTTGCTGTTGTAGCACGTGACACAATCGGTGCCGATGAAGAACACCCTGTTCGCATTAATTTGCTTTCACAAGAAATACCAACTGGTTGCATTCCGGAAACTGAGGTCTCCCCGCAGTCAGCAGCGAGTATCGCGACTGGAGGCATGCTGCCCCGGGGTGCTGATGCCATCGTGATGATCGAACACACCGAAGTCGAAGAATCGGAAAACGGCGCAAGGGAACTTCTCGTTCGTCGTCCATCCGCCACGGGATTTGGTGTCACATACGCCGGTACAGATATCAGTGAAAACGAAGTGCTATTACGACGCGGTGACAGGCTGACCAGTCGCGACACGGGAGTGCTCGCTGCTGTCGGGATCAATCAAGTCCCGGTTTGGAAAAAGCCACGCGTGGCTATCGTCTCTACCGGTGATGAAATCATTTCTCCTGACGACACCATGAAGCCGGCGCTCGTGTACGATTCCAACGCCCGCATTCTCGCTGATGCGGTCCGAGAACTCGGTGGTGAACCTATTGAATTAGGAATTGTTAAAGACGACATCCAACAACTCAGGGATTATCTAAAGCGTGGCATCGCCGATTGCGATGTTGTGTTACTTTCCGGTGGAACAAGCAAAGGTGCTGGGGATCTTAGTTATCAAGTCGTTCAGGAACTCGATGATCCGGGTATTGTTGCTCACGGAGTAGCGCTAAAACCGGGAAAACCAATTTGTCTAGCTGCCACCGGTCGCAAACCGGTTGTCATCCTGCCGGGGTTTCCAACATCGGCAATCTTCACATTTCATGAATTTCTTGCGCCAGTGATTCAGGCACTTGCGGGTGATACAACGGATTCTCAACAGACGCAATCGGCCAAATTGGCGGTAAGAGTCAACTCGGAAATCGGTCGCACAGAGTACTTATTGGTAGGGCTGGTGCCTGATAATTCACAAACCGATAGACTGGCCGCCTACCCCATGGGAAAAGGTTCAGGAAGCGTAACGACGTTTAGCCGTGCCGATGGATTTATAACCATTGACCGACATCAGGAAATTCTCGAGGCCGACCAAACTGTCGAAGTCACGTTGCTTGGTAAACAATTGAAAATTGCCGACCTGATCGCCATTGGCAGTCACTGTGTCGGGTTAGATTTTCTTATCGGTGAATTACAAGCCCGTCATGGTTACAACTGCAAGCTAATTAATGTGGGATCAACCGGCGGACTTGAAGCAGCCCGAAGAGGTGAATGCGATATTGCCGGTATACATCTGCTTGATGAAAAAACAGGGGAATATAACGCACCGTTTGTAGATGAATCACTAACACTGGCCAAGATATATCGTCGGCGGCAGGGAATTATCTTTCGAAAAGAAGACAGCCGATTCACAGATCTCAGTCTGGAATCTTTTACAACGTTCTTGCGTGAAAATCCCGATTGCCGAATGGTAAATCGAAATTCCGGAAGTGGTACGAGAGTATTAATAGATCAATTGCTTCAAGATTTATTACCCGACCATAAACCAGCCGGATATGCTGTTCAGTCGAAGAACCATCATGCTGTGCGTGCTGCGATTGAACAGGAGCGAGCGGACTGGGGGGTAGCAATTGAATCCGTTCTCACCGATGGCCTGGGATTCCTGCCACTCACTGACGAAGAATACGATTTCGTCATTCCGAAGAACCGACTTGAACGACCCGCTGTAAGTGCATTACTTGAGCTGATTAAAGACAACGCTGTACAAGCACAGCTAGCTCAGTTGGGTTTTGAAGTGTCATGATTTATGTGACACATGATGTCTAACATGCAATGGTTTTCCAGCTAGTATCAAACTTATGGCTACCCACGGTTATCACGGAAAGACGCTCGATATTGATCTGAGCACTGGATCTTCTGTATCCACTGTCATCAATGAAGAAGTGCTGCGACGTCACATCGGTGGAAGTGGATTGGGTGTGCGCTTGTTACTTGATCGCGAGGCACAATATCATGATCCATTTGATCCGAAGTCTACGATCGGATTCATCTTCAGCCCGCTCGTGGGTAGTCCGCTCACCACATCAGCCAAGTTTGCTGTAGTCAGTCGCAGTCCACTTACCATGCGGTTTAACGACTCACTGGCAAGCAGTCGGTTTGCTATCAATGGCAAGCGAACGGGACATGATGCAATCATGATCACCGGTGCGTGTGAGACTCCCTCGATCATTGTGGTGGATGAATTGGAAGTCACGATCCAGTCAGCTGAAGCAATTTGGGGCATGAATATCCCAGATGCAGAGCGATGGCTCCTCGATACATACGGCGACGATTACTCTGCTGCTGTCATTGGCCCTGCAGGGGAGAATCTAGTTCGATTTGCTACGATCTCACACGATGGTCGCCATGCTGGTCGGGGCGGTTCCGGTGCAATACTTGGTTCGAAAAATATCAAGGCGATATTGGTACGCGGTAGCCAACGATGTGAATGGGCAAATGAAACCGGACTGGTAAGTTATGCCAAACAGCTATCACAAGAGAGCTTTGGACCTGCAACGGCTAAGTACCGTGAACTCGGCACGGCATCGAATCTGCTTGTATTCAACAGAATGAATTGTCTACCGACACGCAATTTCACCGCAGGCTCGATGGAAGGGGCTGAGTCACTAAGTCCGCAGCAGTTAGAATTAGCACATGATAAAGTTCAGGTAAGCTGTGCTGCATGCACCATTGGATGCACGCATATCTATGGAAAGCAGTCTGGTGATGCCGGCACTCGCATTGAATATGAGAACATATTTGCACTCGGGCCGTTGTGCGGCATTTCGAATCAAGACACGGTAATTCAAGCGTCTCGCCTCTGTGATGAATTCGGAATGGATACCATCAGTGCCGGCGGCACCATTGCCTTTGCCATGGAGTGTGCTGAGAGAGGCTATCTTGACGACGAAACGCTGCGATTTGGAAACGATGAACGCCTGTTGCAATTGATTCCTCAGATTGCTAATCGCACTGAATCCGGCATGCTACTGGCAGATGGAAGCAAGAGAGCTGCCATGGAAATCGGGCAAGACACGATCGACTTTGCGCCACAGGTCAAAGGCATGGAAATTCCGGGGTATGAACCCCGCGCACTGCAAACGATGGCACTTGGCTTTGCCGTGGGAACGCGTGGTGCCGATCATAATCGCAGTGGGGCGTATGAAGTTGATTTCTCTGAACAGGTTGATCGTAAGCGAGCTGACGTAACGGCGGCAGCTTTAGCCATTGAAACAGAAGACAAAGCTGCGGTTATAGATAGTTTGATCCTGTGCAAATTTTTGCGTGGTGTGTTTGACGACCTGTATTCCTCTGCCGCTGACATACTGCAATTGGTTACAGGATGGGATATCAGCCGTGAGGAAATAATCGAATCGGCCAAACATATTATCGATTCCAAGAAGCAGTTTAATATTCTGGCAGGATGGTTGCCGGAGGAAGATACGTTACCCAAACGAATGCTTCAATCAGCGTTGACGGACGATTCCGATGCCTCATTATCCGAAGAGACATTACAAATGCTTGTGCAAGCATACAACCGTGGTCGGGGCTGGACAGATGACGGCTTTCTAAGCAGTGCAACTGCTAACGACGTATAGGCAACCTTTCTTTGGCACACGGTTTCAGTGGTTTGATGCCGCAAACCCCACTGGCGGATTGTGGAATCTGCAATCAGAATAAATGGATACACCAAAGTGAATGTGCCGATTTCACTAAGAGTGAGTGAAGGCATTCACGCGATTAGTTTTATTTAGCTACCTCTAAACGGAATCAAGACAAATGTCAGAGATTTTTATCCTGATTCCCGGTCGAACCAGCAAACAAGGTGTTGGGATCAACGAAGGTAAATATGGTGAAACTTATCTTGGCGAAATTACGAAACTACAAGTTGCTCCCGGAGATATGGAACGACTTGGAATAACAGATGGCGATTGGGTGCGGCTCACTGGTGAGCACGGAACCATCGACGTCGAAGTGATTTCAGCCAAGAAGGATGAATTACCCGAAGGCCTGTTATTTATTGCCTACGGAGATTTATCCAGTCGCCTGATGGGAGGAGACACACATGGCTCAGGCATGCCCACTAGTAAGGGTTTGGACGTTGAGCTGGAAACCATTCCGACCCCGAACAAGTCATAGGAGAGAGTAATAAACCGGAGGATATGGAATCCTCCCGTCGCCAAGTAGATCATGCGATCCGTGCAATAACGGTTCTACAACTGGCGAGAAGAATGTCGCATGGAACGAAAGGGTAGTGTCGAATGGCTACCGTGAGTTCCGAGTCACCATCTGATCAGCTTAAAGTGGTTACAGATGCCACTTGCACGTTTTGCGGCTGCGTTTGTGACGATATCGATCTAACTGTAGATGGCCATACCATCACCAAGGCCAAGCGAGCCTGTGTCCTGGGTACTGCGTGGTTTCTCAATCATGACGTGGACGATCGTCCATCCTGCATAATCAAAGGCAAGCCGGCTACTGTTGAAGAAGGGATAGAGCATGCGTCGCAGGTTTTGGCGAATGCCCGATATCCACTTATCTATGGGCTAAGTGATACAACCAGTGAATCCCAGCGGGTTGCTGTCAGCATCGCGGACTGGATCGGCGGGAATGTCGATACAACAACAAGTGTCTGCCATGGGCCATCGGGTATGGCCTTTCAAGGTGTTGGCGAGGTGACGTGTTCACTTGGTGAAGTCCGTAATCGTGGCGACTTGATCATGTTTTGGGGTTCAAACCCTGCTGAAAGTCATCCGCGGCATTTCACCAAGTACAGCCTCATGCCCAAGGGGATGTTCGTACCCAACGGACGCAAGGATCGCACCTGTGTCGTTGTAGATGTACGTAAAACGAAGTCAGCCAATGCCGCTGATATTTTCATTCCGATTAAACCGCGCCGAGACTTTGAGGGTTTATGGACATTGCGTGCCTTAGCCAAAGGTATCGAGCTTGACGCGGCCCGGACATTAGAAGACACGGGTGTCGAATTAGCCGTATGGCAGGATCTAATGGATCGGATGAAAGCGGCAAAATTCGGTGTCATCTTTTTTGGCATGGGACTCACGATGACGCGAGGAAAGCATGCAAACAGCGAAGCACTCCTGGCGCTTACCCGAGACATGAATGATCATACGCGATTTGTATGTAAGCCCAACCGTGGCCATGGAAACGTCACTGGTGCGGATAACGTCGTTGCATGGCGAACAGGGTATCCATTCGGTGTAAACCTCGCTCGTGGATATCCTCGGTTTAATCCCGGAGAATACACGGCTTCCGACGTGCTCGCTCGCGGAGAAGCCGATGCGGCAATGATCATCGCAAGTGATCCAATGGCGAATTTTAATGAACCAGCCAGACAGCATCTGGCTTCGATTCCTTACATCGCTTTTGATCCAAAGGAAACACCAACGACGCGACACGCAGAAGTTGCTTTTACCGTAGCTACCTATGGCATCAATGTTCCAGGTACTGTGTACCGAATGGACGATGTGCCAATTCCATTGCGGCCGGCCTTTGAGTCTCCGCATCCAAGTGATTTGCAAATCCTTGAAGGAATAGAGCGCCGGGTGAAAGAACTAAAGGCAATCGGACTGGCGGGCAAAGCGTCATCGCTTCGTCCGGATGCCGTGTAACGTTTAGCGAACAGGGGGCTTTCCAAGCAACCGGCGAAGCATGCCGATCTGCCCCGCATGAAGCATCTCATGGTGGGCACAGAAAATCAGGCAGCCGAGTTTAGTTGCATAGGCAGCGTAAGGCTCGTCGACCGGATCGTTCAACTGTTCCAGTGGATAGTTTTCCAGATACTCAATTGCACGGTCGTATACACGATTCAGCACTTCGAGGATTTCGGAAATCGGAGGATAATCATCGGCAGAGTCTGCTGGAGTGCTTCCTCGCGAGAACTTTTTGCGGAAGGTCGATGACATTAAGTCCAGATCTTCCTCAACCCTTCCGCGTTGGCGGAATAAAACAAGACCATACATAGCCATGGACAGATGACCAACCTGCCATGCAATGTGATTGAGGCCTGTTTGAGGTTGGCGAAACCACTGACTTTGGTCGATATCACCCAAAAGGGAGAGGGTATAACGTCGGGCGTCGATGATTTGGTTGCGAGCTGCTTCCAGTAAAACACGTTCGGCCATTGAATATCGTCCTGAGGTTCTATTAACGAGTTTCAGTTCATACCGGAATATGGAAACCGGAAACCTATGACAAAACAATATTTTAAGATCGCCGGCGGTTATGTCTACGATCCAGTAAACGGGCTGGATGGTCAAGTACAGGATCTATGGATCCTCGACGGTAAAATGGTTGAAGCACCTGCTGTGGATGTCAAACCAGCAAGGACATTAAACGCCAGCGGCTATGTGATCATGCCCGGTGGTGTCGATATGCATTGCCATATTGCCGGCCCAAAAGTAAACATGGCTCGCAAGATGCGTCCGGAAGAGAAACGTCGGGACGAAGTGGTAAAGCGGACAGCCAGAACCCACAGCGGTACCATGGGATCGGTACCAAGTACGTTCGCCACCGGTTACAAGTATATCGGCCTCGGTTACACCACCGCTTTTGATGCGGCCGTGCCACCGCTCTCAGCACGGCACGCACACGAAGAATTTGACGATACCCCGTGTATCGATAAGGGATTCTACGTGTTGATGGGTAACAATCACTACATCATGAATTGCATCGCTGAGAATGAACAAGCACGTCTGAAGTCATTCATCGGATGGTTGCTGGGTGCTGCCAAAGGATTCGCGCCGAAACTTGTAAATCCGGGCGGCGTGGAAGTCTGGAAGCACCATCAAGGCGGTAACGTCGATGGAGTCGACTACCCGATCGATCATTATGACGTTACGCCTCGTCAAATCATCAGCAACGTTACGCGAATCGCAAACGAAATGAACCTGCCGCACCCGGTTCATATTCATTGCAATAATCTCGGGATGCCTGGGAACTGGACAACCACCCAAAAGACGATGGATGCGCTTGATGGCCATAAAGGGCACATTACGCATATCCAGTTTCACAGCTATGGCGGTGGTGATGCAGATGAAGATACGTTTCATTCCAAGGTAGCCCCGCTGGCTCAATACGTGAACGAGAACGATAACGTCACGGTCGATGTCGGTCAGGTGATGTTCGGTGAAACAACAAGTATGACCGGAGACGGACCGCTTGGTTATTACTTGCAAAACGTCTATGGCACAAAGTGGTTTAGCGCTGATACCGAACTTGAATCCGGTTGCGGAATCGCTCCTATTAAGTACAGGAACAAGAGTCTTGTGCATGCACTGCAATGGGCAATCGGACTGGAATGGTATCTGATGGTCGAAGACCCGTGGCGTGTCGTCATGAGCACGGACCATCCAAACGGTGGCTCGTTTATGGCCTACCCTCAGATTATCCGGCTACTAATGGATAGTACCTTTCGTCGCGATATCCTGAATACCGTGCATCCGGAAGTTGTAAATCGATGCCAACTAGCAGACCTCGATCGTGAATACTCGCTGGGTGAAATTGCAATTATCACGCGGGCAGGACCTGCAAAAATCCTAGGCCTCAAGCACAAAGGGCATCTGGGTGCCGGAGCTGATGCCGATATTACTATTTACCTTCCACACGAAAACAAACAAACGATGTTTGAGATGCCGCGCTATGTCATCAAGGATGGCGAGATCCTCGTGGAAGATGGTGAAATTCGCAAAGAGACATTTGGTCGAACATTACACGTCGACCCGGGATATGATCCGGATACCGAATCACATATCAGTGAATGGTTTGAACAGTATTACAGCATTCGATTCAGAAACTACCCGGTCGGTGATAATTACTTACATAACCCGGAGGAAATCCCTACTTAGTTATTCATCAGGGCGGAGTCGCTCGAGTGCAGCTTGATATTGTTCCGGATCATTTAGATTCACCAGCGAATCAAGTGTTGAGTCGGCCGTTTTAAGTAACTCTGTCGGAACCTGAACGGTACAAACCTGATCGAAAAGCATGCGAGGTCGCCTTTCACCTGTTCGAAACAGCGCTTCGATGGCTCCGGAAACAGATACGCAATAGACCCCGGCTAACGGATGAAAGAAGCCATCCTCTACAGGGACGGCAATGTCATTTGTGCCGAGCCGGTCAAACATAAACTCCACAAACGAAGGTTTTAGAAAAGGAACATCACAACTTGTTACATATGCGACGGTGGTTGTCTGAGGCAATGCCTTAAGACCAACTCGGATTCCCTCGAGAGGCCCCTGCCCCTCAACAGAATCACGAACCACAACTACAGATTCCGGTAAGTCCGGTAATGGCTGGTCTTTCGCAGCAACAACAACGATCGACGGACAGACGTTTTCAACGCATGTGATGACTCGTTGCAGCAACGTTTGATCGCCAAAAGGTAACATCGCTTTGGGAGATCCCATGCGAGAGCTTTTGCCCCCGCATAAGATGATACAACCGCGATCCTTAACAAGTTGATTCACAATTCGTTTTCCAAAAACAGCCACAATCAGAAATGAACTCCCTTAGGTTAACCCATCGACAGCAATCTGAGCACGTCTGATTGGAAAGTAACAATCCTTCATAAGTAAAACACAATGGCGCTTACATTAGAATTCACCGGTAATGCTACCGTCCCCGTCGAGGTGGAAGGAGTCACACCTGATGCAATTAAGTCATTAACCACCACCGAGATCGAGCAATTCGAGGTGTTTCACGGAAACGAACAGGCGTGCCTGGCTGACTTCTTTAAGGTGTCCGGAGACGCTGCGACAGAGAAGATGGTTTGGACAGGTGACCTTACAGGGGTTCATTGGATCGGCGCCAAAATGAATGGCGGCGCGATACTCATTGAGGGAAATGCTGGTCGCCACATCGGAAGTGAAATGAAGGCTGGCACCATTGAGGTCAACGGAAATGTCTGTGGTTGGCTTGGCAGTGAAATGAAAGGTGGGCATATACATGTTCACGGGGATGCCGGTCATCTAGTCGGCGCCGCCTATCGTGGAAGTGAACGCGGTATGAATCGTGGTACCATTCTTGTTGATGGGAATGCAGGTAATGAGATCGGGCATACCATGAGACGAGGTCTGATCGCTATCGGTGGAAACACCGGTGATCTGATTGGCTTTAATATGCTGGCTGGCACGATTGTTATTATGGGTGAATCTGGAATTCGCCACGGTGCTGGAATGAGACGTGGCACAATTGCTTTTCTCGGTGAAAATCATCCGGAACTGCTTCCAAGCTTTAAATACGCCTGCCAATATCGCCCTGAATTTATGCCACTGCTAACGCGTCACTTGGCATCATTGAATTTCGATATGAGTAATCTCAACGGTGATGAATCCTATGATTTGCATCACGGCGATTTCCTCGACGGCGGTCGCGGGGAGATTATTACGAAAGCGTAATCACTAGCGTTCTGCCCATGCCCAGCCGATTGGCTGTTGCAGTTCGAGTTCTGCAAGGCGGGCCCAAGGCGTACCGGGGTGTTCCTTCACGACTTTTTCCAGATACATTTTCGCCTGTTCAGCTGTGCGTTTAATAGCGCTACCTGCCTGACTGGAGTCGCCCGGCACCAACGCCCATTGAGAGCTTGCCGCGTTTTCAAATGAACGGCCTCGTTTTAGCAACGCCAGCATCGCGTTATAGCCTTCGACTCTCGCAAGTACAGCCGATACGCGTCCCATCGCAAGATCATATCCAGCTTGCCATCGCGGGCGGGTGAGCTTAGTACTGTCTGATTCGGCTTGCTTGAGAATTTCATAAACCTCACGTACTTGCGGTTCCAGTTGGGCGGCTCCTTGTTGTGATGCGGATAGGTCACGACTCAACTGAACTTCACTCTGAACTTCAAAGTCCAGCCTCGGGTTGCTCAACGTCTCCAATGCCGGCCGCTTGGCCACTACATTCAGTGCAGCCCGTGCCTTGTTTTCTGTCAGCAGTTGTTGGTAGTCCTCTTCATTGATGTAGTCGGGCGCATATTTTTTCATTTCCCCGGCTTCGTATTCACCCACGAGGAATCCTCCTCCACCTGGTCGACGCAACATGTAAGCGGTATACCCTGGCATTTTCACCGGCATAAATGCGCCGCCTGTTTTACGGCATAACATCTCCCATGCAAACGGGCCGAAGCCGCTACTAAACAGTGTCAGGCTATCAGGTAGGAAACCATCATTGATCGACAACATCTCACGATGCCTTGATTCAGGGCCCTGAAGAATTACCATCGGACTATCCTGATTGCCACCTTCCACTGATGCTGGAATGATGCTCGTACGGCCGAGCGGAGCACCGACGCCGACAACATACACAGGCATTGCGTATTTGGCTGGTCTCTCTATCACTTCATCCACCAGCTGCTGGTCGTTACCTGCTTCATCGGTCACCACCACGATCATCACTTCATGGTTTTGTTTAACACGATAGTCAAATGCAATGTCTATTGCCTGATCGACTGCTGCAAAAGCCAGTTCCTCACTCGCTTGAGTGCGCACCACTGAACTCAATGACTCCATCACGACGGCTGGTTCTTTGGTCGGTGACTGTGTATGAACCTGTACATCATCGCCGAATGAAACCACTGACGTTAGTAACGAACCTTCATTGCCTTGGGCGAAGTCTTTGCTTCGCTTTTGATAGAAATAGCCAAGCTGAGTCGTAACGGACACAACCATATTGGTACAGCTAGCACTACGATCGAGCACCCAAACTACAAGCGTCGGCGCGAACTCTTCTGATTCCTCAAGAGATTCCAGCAATCTGCGTACTTCCGGATACAACACTCTCGTACCCGGCTGCACATCGTCAGCACTCTCGATTTCCGGAACAAGCACTTCCTGCTCTGGCGGTTTCACGGACAAACCCAGGCCCTTATTACGGTTTGTTCGATCCATCGGAGACTTCACTATGCGACCGGTTAGCGATTTTGGCCCCTTTCCAGTCGCCGCTTGTTTTTGTTTAGGCTTCTCTTCGGAGTCCGAAGTTCGCCCACTACCCGGCGGATAGCAACCGGTGAGGGAACTTGTGATCAATGAAATTATGAGCAATCTGATCATTTCAGATATCCATAGTAAAAGATGTAATGGTGCTTACTCTGTGACATAGCCATTGCGATCGATGACTTCAAAAATATATCCATTTGGGTCGCGAAAGAAAAACCGCTCAAACGGTGTATCTCGCAGCGGCTCAATTAATTCGGCGCCATTTTCCACGAGTCTCTCCTTAAGTCCGGCAAAGTCGTCGCCGTCTTCAAAGATCGCAAAGTGCCTTCCGAACTCTGCTTCAAACTTCGATACCTCAAAGTCGTCTACATACAGAAGATGCAGTTGTTGGCTTGGCGCCATATTTAGCCACGCAGCGGTCTGATTAATGTTGTCCGGTCGCGAGATTGGGTCCCAGCCAAGCGATTTTTGGAAGAACGCACTTGTACCAGGAACATCTCGCGTTGCCAACGTAAGGTGTGCAAACGTCATCCGGAAATCACTCCTCGTCCACTTCTTGATCATCCTCAGCCGCCACGACGCCACGGAGCTTAGCGAGCTCAGCACGTAATTGCATGACTTCCAACTGCAGTTCATTAAACATGTCGATCGTCACCTGTCCGTCGGATACTGCACTTGGCGACTGGATTTGATTTAGTGACTCACCACCACAACACGACGATTGATCTTGTCCGCTCATTTCATTACTACCTCAACAAACACCGGTCATCGCTGACCGACTATCCACCAGCATCGCTGGATAAAATTAAGATCCTGTCTCCATCGCTGAGAATCGATTCCGGATCAGTAAGGAATTCCTCGCCATCTCGATTGGCAATGTAAAGTGGATCAAGCCGGCGGTCGACAATACAGCTATCACCAAATTCTGAAAACTCCTGCGATAGCTGACCTAGTAGTTCCGCAAGCGTACCCTGATCGTTGCCAAGAGACACGGATACTTCTGCCTGGCCAACGCGTTGGCGTGGAATTCCAAAAAACTCAACGGTGATTTTGATCACTGTTCACTCGTCGCGTTTCGCTGACTCTACAACCCAGATATTTCGATAGACAACCGGATTGCCGTGGTTCTGCAGGTAAACGGGACCCGGTTCTGGACCAGCCTGCAGCGGTGCAGCCGTTGTATTACGGTCGCCCGGCAATTCCTGATTGTCATGCAACATCATTCCATTGTGAAAAACAGTTACGCGAGGGTTAGACTTCACTTTTCCGTCATCGTCATAGCGAGCTGCTGTGTAATAGATGTCATATGTTTGCCATGTCAAAGGTGGCAGGCAGAGGTTTACAGGACAATCTGTGACACTGTAGATCCCACCACATTCATTCATCGCACCAATGAGTCCAAATGAATCGAGCATCTGCACTTCATATCGACCTTGAACGTAGATTCCACTGTTACCACGACCCTGACCACGTGCCTTGGGCATATAAGGCAGGCGAAATTCAACGTGAACGCGATGATCCTGAAATAGTTGCTTACTCGTTACACCCTGCATGAGCAGATTGTCATCGGTCATTTTGCCGTTCTTGAAGTTATCAGCAGTTGTGCCGTCAAAAAGAACAACGGCACCCTTGGGTGGTTTCATTCCAAGAGTCTTGCTCTTTCGCTCAACCTTTTTAAGGACGCCACCAGCTTGTCCATCATTGTCATAAATCGTGACAGCACCATCCTTGTAGATTCCGTAGCCATCTTCGCCCTGAAACTTGAGGCCACCGTCGACTTTTTGAGCCTTCACACGAATGATTGTTTCTTTATCGCCAACGAAACCTTCGCCTGGCAGACCTCCGGGATATCCGACGCCCAGAAACTCTCCATCACCTTGAGCAACAATTTGCACGCCGAATTTTTCAGTCTCGCCATCGAGGCCTTCGATGTCGCCGACGTATTCACCCTGAATGGCATAGTCAGCGTCTACTTTATTAGGATCAGTATAAACCTGAGCATCTGTTGGCGATGCTGTCAGTGCTGCAACAGTTAATGCGGTGATAACGGACAGAAAACGAGCCATTTGGGAATCTCCGAAACAGAAAAGGACATTGTTGGCTATGAAGCCAAAATTGGTTTACCTCCATTTTCCGGTGCAAAATCTATCAATGCAATAACCTCACCGTCGGTTTAGCAATAACGGCTGAATTCAATCGTCGGTTATTTAAGAGATTGAAGAACCGACCGCACGATAGATTCCATTTTTGACTGCGCAGTACCGGCTACTTCCACTACCTCACCGGCATTTACAGTCGCGGGTGCATCAGGGCGAGCCACATTGGTCACTACAGACAATCCCAGAACCTGCATTCCCAGCTGGTTGGCAGTGATCGCCTCCGGCACAGTCGACATTCCGACCACGTCGCCACCAATCTTACGGACCAGGCGATATTCTGCTCTGGTTTCATAATTTGGCCCTGTGAAGCCCACATAAACACCTTGTTGAGCATGGAAGCCGCCGCGACGAGCTGCTGCGAGTGCAACACTAATTAGATGTGGACTGTAGATCGGCTCACTTGTTCTTCCAGTTCTGATCGTCGGCTTAACGGTGTCGTTACCTCGGTACATCAAATTGATATGATCCTTCATGACAAGAACATCACCTCCTGCCATTTGAGGGTTCACGCCGCCGCTGGCGTTTGAAACAACCAGTGTCGTTGCCCCAAGAGCCCGCATCACATGTACTGGCAGCACGATCTCATCAATGCTGTATCCTTCATACATATGGAACCGCCCCTGCATGGCAACAACAGGTGTTGCTTCCAGATTCCCTATGAGTAGACATCCGGCATGACTTAATGCCGTCGATTGTGGAAATCCTGGTATATCAGAGTACGGAATGGAAACCGTGTCTTGAATCTTGGATCCCAATCCACCGAGACCCGTACCGAGAATGATGGCCACCGCAGGAACGAGCTGGGTACGACTTCGGATTTTCTCAATGGCAGCATCTAGTGATGCATCTGTTGCGTCTGCTTGTTCCTGCAGATTAGCGTTCATGGTGATCTCAGCTTGAAGATTCAGCCGCTAGTACACCGGCTACAAGTTGGCAAAGCCGCGGTTGCGTTTCATTCGCAATCGCGATAATTTCTTCGACGTTGGCTGGTTTCAATGCATCCGGTAAACACATATCGGTGATGATTGAAAATCCGACTACGCGTAGTCCGCAGTGTACAGCAACAATTACCTCCGGAACGGTCGACATGCCAACGACATCCGCGCCGATCGTACGAAGAAATCGATATTCGGCTCGTGTCTCGAGATTGGGGCCGGCTACCGCAACAAACACACCTTTGTGAGCCACAATGTCCTGCGTCCGGGCAATTGATAAAGCTCTTTCGACGAGTGTCTGCTCATATGGTTCACACATATCAGGAAAACGAGGACCCAATCGATCATCGTTGATACCAATCAGCGGATTATCGCCCATCAAGTTGATATGATCTTCAATCACCATGATGTCGCCGCATTGGTAATTCGGATTCATACCTCCACAGGCATTGGATACGACAAGCAGACTAGCTCCCATCGCTTTAAACACTCGCACGGGCAGAGTGATTTGATCCAGTGGATAGCCTTCATACATATGAAAGCGACCTTCCATCGCCATCACTGGCAGGCCATTTAACTTACCGCAAACCAAACGACCTGCATGGCTTACGGCAGTTGAACTTGGAAAGTTAGGAATGTCTTCATAATCAAGCGTCGCTTCTACTTCGATTTGTTCGACCAATCCGCCCAAACCCGTGCCAAGAATAATCCCTGCGTGAGGTGTTTCATCCCATTGGTCACGGATAGCTGCTACTGCTTCGTTTACCTTGTCAAAGAGATCCAACATGTTTCGTTTGTCCTGTTACGTGACGGTTGTATGACGTTGTCTTAGATTGTTGAAAGAAACTGTTGGATAGTGCTCACCGCAGCATCCCAGTTCTCTTGTTCCGAACGACCTGATGCTTTTCTTGGTTTAAAACCATGATCCCCATCTGTCATCCATGCCAATTGAAAATGACTCGGTAGATTATACTGCGCAACTTCTTCCCGTTTTCCAAAGGTATCTCGTTCACCCTGAACGAATAGTACTTTTTTCTTAATTTGGTACAGATGCTCAACCCGCAACTTCTCTGGTTTCCCAGGCGGGTGAAACGGATAGCCGAGACAAACAACGCCGCTTGCGCAACTCTCTTCCAACACCATGGATGCCACACGCCCTCCCATGGATTTGCCACCGATAACCACGGATACGTGATCCGGCAAGTCTTTACGCACTCTCTGGATAACATCCTTATACGCATCGAGCAACACTGGCATTCGATCTGGCGGCAGGCGTTTTCCACGCTGTCGTGCACGGTTCATGTACGGAAATTCAAACCGAATCACCCGTACATTACTGGCTGCCAGTGATTCTGCAAAGTACTGCATGAACGGTGAGTCCATACCCTTGCCTGCACCGTGAGCGAGAATGATCGCGACGGGCGCAGTCGCCGGCCCATCGTAGATTAAGTCAGAATCCGTCAAGAAGTTATTCGCCGTTACTTAGCAATTCCCGGGGCGGCTACAAAGGATGCGATTTCAGCACCATCTTCAGCATTCCAGATTTTAACATCACCGTTGAATGCGCCGCTAACAACTCGTTTCGTTTCCGGGTGGAACGCAGCTGCTAAGGCCCAGTCAGCATTACCGGTATACGACCGCACCTCAGTATGAGAACCTTCTTCAAACTGGCGAACTGTTTTGTCAGCGGAAGGAGCGAATACGAATCCACCGGATCGGGTCAGCTTGTATACTTCCCCGCCGAGAGCGACTTCAGATGCCTTTTTGCCGTCTGCTGCGGCCCATAGATGGATTTTATTATCCGATCCACTAGAGAACACTTTGTCACCCGCCGGATGGAATACGACGCCCTTCACAGGTTGTCCGTGACCAGAGTATGTCACAAGCAATTCGCCGTTTTCAGTATTGAATAGTTTCGAAGTCTTATCCCGAGAGGCCGACGCTAATCGTGTTCCATCACCATTCCATGCGATCGCCATCACCCAGTCACTATGACTTGTAATCACGCGTTGTTCAGCACCTGTGGCTACTTCATGAATCCTGATAGCACCATCAGCTCCTGCCAGTGCAATACGGTCACCGGCGGGATTAAACGCGACATCTAATATGACATCAGATGTCGAGGCAACCACTGATTTTAATTCACCGGACGCCGCATCAAACAATCGCACTTCTCCAAGGCGTCCCGGAGCACCGCCCCCAACAGCCAGCAGAGATCCATCAGGACTGTACTGGATAGCATACGAACGTTGGCCGACATTCTTGATTCTTGAGACCAATGATCCATCAGCAGCATTCCAAACGGTAAGTTCGTGATATCCACCGGCAACTACAGTGGTTCCATCCGGGCTAAACGCGATGGCTGTGATTGGAACGGATCGTGGATAGGCTTCTGGTGGATCGGGATAAACCGGTGGCGGCACAATCGCTGAGAGAGCGGCTTCCGGATTCTCAGCATCGTACTTTGCACCTTCGGTAATCCAACGAGAGATTAGATCTGTCTGTTCTTTTGGAAGCGGATCACCTTCAAGCGGCATTCGATCTGCTTCATCGTCCGAGAGAATTCGACGTAGCGACTCACTGTCATCCAGATTACTCGCTGTAATGGCGGCCAATTCCGAGTCGCCCGCGGCAATAAACCGAGAATAGGAATCCACGCGGTAACCACCCTCGGCTTTCTTCGGGCCGTGGCAAGCGAGACAGTTATTGATCAAAATCGGGGCGATGTCCTTACGGAAACTAACCGGTGCGGGCTCGTCCTGTGCACTAACTGGCAATGCAAGCACTGCCATGCACAGTAGGGAAATTGCGCCTTGAATGGTACGTGTAATCAACGTGTTATCCTTTCACTCGTTGTTGCGTTTCCAGATCCGCCTAGTACGACTAGTACGACTAGTGCTGGAACAGGAACTCGTTCGTGTTGAGCAAGGCCCAGCACAGATCTTCAAACGCTTCCACCTTATTCTCTTTGGAATTCAGGTGATTCATGCTTGCCTGTAATTCCGCATCTGACGGCGTACGACATACTGCAGCCATGTACAGTTTTCTAACGACCTCTTCGTGTGCCATATCCTGCGACAGTAGCTTTCGGAATCGGTTATTTTCATCTCGCAGTTTGTTGTAAACCAATGGACCGTTGAAGAACTGGATCGCCATACCCAGATTCGACTCACTGGTACGTTCACACGCACATACGGTCTGTCGTTCCGGTTGCCCGAAAATCTTAAGGAAGTCGTTATTCACAAGATCCGGCGCCGGTAACTGCGTGGCTTTTGTTCCCGGTGGCAGCGAGCCAAATGTCTCGTTGAGATCCGTCACATGACAAATCGCATCAAGCAGTTGTTCGGCACTCAGTAACCGTGGTTGATAATGAGAGAAGAACCGTACATCCTCTTCATTGAATTCGTTTGGTCGGAAGCTAGCCTGATATGTACGACTATTCAGGATCGTCCGTACGATATGCTTGCGATCATAACCATTCTCTGCAAAGTCTTTTGCAAGAGCATCGAGAAGTGCCGCGTTGCTCGGTGGATTTGTATCGCGGAAGTCGTCAACCGGATCAACGATACCGCGACCAAGCAAGTGACCCCAGATTCGATTCACTTCAATTTTTCCGAAGAACGGATTGTCCGGCTTGGTTAACCAAGCTGCAAAGGTCCGACGGCGATCGATTTCATCTGGATTTTCAACATCACCTTCGCCCGGCAGCCACGGTTTCATTTGCTGCTGAGTTCGTGGTTGAGTCACTTCACCGGACCGAGCTACATAGACGAATAACTCATCAGCACGCTGAGTCTTCTTTCGTTGAATTCGATTGAAGAAGGCACCCATGCCGTAGTAATTGTCTTGTGTCCAACGCTCAAAAGGATGGTTGTGACACTTCGCACACTGCAACCGAGCTCCGAGGAACACCTGGGAAATCGTCTCGACACAGTCATTCATGTCATCTGCTGTGCGATAGAAATTCGCGGGTGGGTTGGTGAGCGTACTGCCTGTGGACGTGAGCAACTGACGTGCAAACTCGTCGTAAGGCATATTGTCTCTAAAAGCACGCTCTAGCCAACGGTAATACTTGTGAACGCCATCGGCGCCGACCTGGCCATTTGTAAGGCGTAACAAGTCGCCCCACTTGAGTGCCCAGAACTTTGCGTGTTCCGGCTGGTCAAGTAAGCTGTCAATTAGTACAGCTCGTTTCGTTTCGGATGCATCTGCCAGGAAGGCTTCGACGGCTTCTACCGGTGGCATCACGCCGATTACATCCAGATACACGCGGCGAATGAATTCGTCGTCAGTACACGTTTCTGATGGCAGATATTTGAGCTGTTGCAGCTTGGCATTAACATGTGTGTCGACATAGTTATTTACCGGTGGATTGTTCCAGACAAAACCATCAATGTCTTGTACAAATGTCAGGAATGTTGATTCGATAAATTCGAGATAACGAACGACGATCGCAGCTTCGCCGCGGTTCTCTCCAACCACCAAACCGTCGGCATCTACGCCAGCCACTTCGGTATCTGAGCTGGAATAAACAGCCAGTTCGGTGACATCCTTGGTCGTACCATCTGAGAAACGAGCCGTCACTGAAAGCTGTTGTGTATGAGCTGGTCTCTTTAGTATGCGACCGGATGGCGGATAGACATCGATACCGACAACTTTTGCGTAACCATCCGGATCCATCTGGAGTCCTTCTGAAATCCAGTCGCGAAGCACCTGATAGGATGGGTCATCTTTCCTGATCTGACGGCCGCCACCATGAGCTACTTTCATTAGCGGCTTCAACAGCAACAGGCTATCGTCAGGGCTAACAACATCAGCACGACGGCCGAAATCTTCACGAATCAGTGTCAATTCATCCAGGACCGGATCAAATGCTCGCAGTGAAAGTCGGAAACCACCTTTGCCACTAGGAGAACCATGACATGCACCGGCATTACAACCCTGCTTGCTTAGTGCAGCAAGCGTACCGTAAAGAAACGAAACTGAATCAACCTGGCCGTAATTACTTACTTCCACAGCGACCGTTACTTCTTTGCCACCAACGGTGACCTTAATTTCTGCCTGCCCGTCACCGCGTGGCGAGATTTTCGTTCCTTCCACTTCAGCAACCTGTGGATTACTGGACGCGAATTCGGCAACACGAGTTAGATCCTGTACAGAACCGTCTTCGTACTTACCTGTAATGACCAGTTGGCTGTTTTGACGGTTGCCAAACAACTTCACGGCAGCGGGATGTGCCTCCAGAAGTGCTGGCGTACCAATTTGAATTGGCTCTAATGTCTGCCCGAATGCTGAGGTGGCAATCAGGACGGCGAACATGGCTGTCAAAAGTTGTTTCGTACGTGACAATTTCATTTTGAGATTTCCTCGTTTGAAATCCAGTGAATCGGCTGAGAGATAGCTTTCTACTCAGCCTTCTTTACTTCTAGTTTAATCGGGTCAGAAGCAACCGTGACGGTTGCACCTGAGAAATTCGTAGTCGCTTCAACAACGATATTTTCCACAACGGCCGCTGCAGCATCCGCTGCGACAACAAGATTTAGCCGAATGGTCTTCCCATCAGCCAGAATTCCCACACCGTCACCGACCGTAACGCCTGCTGGCAGGTTCTTAACATTCACGTTAACCACACCAGTATTTCCTGCCCCACGATTTGTTGTGACATCGATAGTTTGAGTTGTACCAATCGTTAATGCTGCTGGCGGCTTGACTTCAATCGTCATTGGATTGACAACTTTCAAAGCCACTTCACGTGTTATGTAGTGCCCATGCCCGGCGTGCGTACTATAGGCTTCAAGAAGGAGCTTGTGCTCACCTTCTGCAGCATCTGCTGGAGCAGTGACCGTATAGGTGTAGTTGTCTTTATCAACTTTCAATGCACCGGCGAACCCTTCCGGCCATCCGGTTGCCCGCAGTGTCATTGCACCTTTGAAGTCACCGTTCTTGCGATTGATTCCGACATTCCAGGTAATAGAAGTCTGACCTTTTGGAAAATAAAGCTCTGGTGTGGGAAGTGCTGGCTCAAAGTATTCCTCAATGGCCGTCGTGGATGCGAGAAAAATCGGGCTTGCATACCACTCCGGTATATACGGCATCGCGTGTTTCGTTTTAAGCCACACGGAGCCTTCCATTGGGACGACGACTTCGGCTTCCCCGATAGTGGCCTTGCCGACCACGTTAATCGTACGTGCGCCGTTGTTTCCCCAATCTGGTGGCAGGATCAAAATGACGCTTGCTTCCTTAGCACCTTCGCCCAGCACCGGGTCCCAGAACTTTGCGCCTTCAATGGGTGGGTCCAAGCCAAGTGTGATTGGGCCATTGTAACCATCTCGACCAATCACAACTGGAAACTGTATTGCACCCTTACCGGCATCAACCATGTATGTATTGGTCGTGGCCTTATCGTTTTTCAAAGTCAGATTAAAAGAATGACCTTGCGAAACCTGCACAACATAACTGAATCCCGGCCCACCACGCTGAACGAGATCTTCAACAGTGATTACATATTCACCATCTTCCGGAATTGTCGCTTTGATAAAGAATTCATCTTTATCATTCACAGCAGCACTTGCCACGGCGGAACCATCTGCCTTAAGCAGTGACATGGAAACCACTGCCGGAGAGCCGACACTTCTACTGCGGCAGGTGAACTTCAGGATCTGATCTTTCGTCGCCGAAAATTTAAAGTGATCTTTATCGCCAGGCTCATTAAGAATGCCATTCAAGCCGCCGGGAACGACTGCGGAAGATGATTGAGCAATATCATTATTCGGCTCCTGTTCAATTGACTGCGGCCCTGTTCCTGCAAGAACGGTCGCGATACCCGAACCAACCACTCCGTCAAACCCGGAGCTAGCTGCGACTGCGCTTACCGAGGGTGCTGCCGGAACAGCCACGCTCTTTGCTACAGCACCAATTGCGGATGGTCCAACAAAGCTGAGGTCTGACGATTCATTTCTATTCACCGCGAGTGGAAACGTTGTATTTACAAGCGGGAAATCACCTACTCGCAATCGGCAGGTTCCACCACCGAATTTATTGTCTGACACTTCGATGAAATATGTACCATCCGCCGGCAACGCGACCCTAAAGCGGCAGTCAGCACCTAGAGCTTCATCATCGTCAGCTGCTGCGACTTCGTTACCACCGGCATCAAATAATCGGACTACCGGATCCATCGGCGATGCAAGTCGATTCGAGATAGCTTCAATGCTCACGTTTTGGCCTTTAGTGCCCTGAAACTTGTAGTGATCCAATGCCGAACCATTAGATGTCACATCAACAGCTGACGGAAAAGGAATCTCCTGAGCAGCTTCGACTGATGCATTGGCGCCGTTATCCGCTACGGTCGACAGATCATCGACCATGAATAACCGTGCACCCGGGGTTCCGCCGGGATTACTTATCAGCAAGCCGCCAATCTGAACCGGCACGCTTGCATCGAGGGTCACTTTAAGTTTTGCAACGTTCTTTACTGCCGGATCTTCATTCGGCACAATTTCCACAGTCGCCGGGAAACTCGTCCACACGGATAAGTCATTGAGGTTATCGCCGGTGAGAGTTAACTCGGTCGTAGCGCCCGGCGCGACTGCACCTGGTGTAATTGATGCAATCGATGGCTGAGCATCAACATTGCCTGCAGGAATTGACAATGCCAGAGCAATGAACAAGGCTGATAATCGCGGAAAACGATTGGTCATATCTTTTCCGATCACGGTGGGACTCAGGGGGTAGGTATATTCGTTAATAGCGTCTATTTTGACGGATACGGACGACAGGGTCAAACTTAGTAGCACGATATCGCATGAAATGTAGAGATTATTGTTATGAGACATAAAAGTTCACAAAAGTCGATTCCTTACCGGATTCAAGAATGGTCACTAGTAATAATTATTTACTGCCTGTGTTTTGGCCTGACTTACCAGGTGAATGCCAGTGAACGTACTCTAGTAAAGATTAAAAGCAGTGCGGACGGCACGGATCAGCCATGCTATTTGATTCTGCCGACGAACTATGAAAGCGACGACGTTAAGCGGCCGCTATTGGTTTCATTGCACAGCTGGAGTGCTGACTTAAATCAGCGCAATGAGTCACTTGAAAAGCTAGCTGATGAAAAAGGCTGGATATACTTGTTTCCCAATTTCCGCGGTGCTAATCGCACTCCTCAGGCATGCGGCAGCGAACTTGCTCAGACAGACATACTCGCTGCCACTGAGTGGGCTAAATCCAGTTTGCGGGTGGATACCAGCCGAGTTTATTTAACAGGAGTTTCCGGTGGTGGACACATGACAATGTTGATGGCCTCGCGCTATCCGGAGCAATGGACAGCCGCCAGTGCATGGGTGGGAATCAGCGATCTGGCACTTTGGTACAAGAAACATGCAGACACACGCTATGGTGAGATGATGCGAAAGAGTTGTGGGGGTGCTTATGGTGACAGCAGCAAAGTGAACAAAGAGTACATCAAGCGATCACCAAAGTTGTACCTGAAGAAAGCCCCCAACATCGCGCTGGATATCGCCGCAGGTATTCACGATGGTCACACCGGAAGTGTACCGATCACCCATTCGATTTTTGCCTTTAATGCGATCGCCCGGGCAAACAGTCAACCAGGTGTAAGTAGCGACGAGATCAAGCAATTGAGTAAACCTACCGGTCGTCTCAATGAACCGCTCAAATCCGACCAAGAAACGGATGAATCGCTTGGCAGAGAAATCCACTTGCGACGATATGCCGGGAATAGTCGCCTGACGATTTTCGAAGGCGGGCATGAGGGTATAAGTACAGCCGCGATCTCCTGGTTGGAGAAACATAAGAAATGACCGATAGCGACCGGCAAGCCAGAGAGCACAACAAGAAAGCCTGGAATCGAATGGTCGCTGACAAGCGACGATTCACCCGTCCTGCACGTGATAACGATTTAGTCGACCCACTGGGCACCGTCGATGCTGCAGGCTGGCTTGGAGGCGACATCGCTGGACAGCGGGTGCTATGCCTGGGTGCTGGTGGTGGCAAACAGGGGCCGATCTATGCAGCTGCCGGTGCTGCCGTAACGGTGGTCGATATTAGTGGTGCCATGCTGGAACTCGACCGACAAGTTGCAGCCGAGCGCCAGATTGATATGCGAATCATCGAGACATCAATGGATGACCTCTCGATGTTCAATCTCTCAGAGTTCGATCTTGTTATCCATCCAGTCAGCACCTGTTATTTACCGAATATCGAACCGGTATACCAGCAAGTTGCGAAAGTACTACGTGACGGCGGGCTCTATATTAGCCAGCACAAGACCCCGGGCAGTTTACAAGCCAGTCAGGAAGTGAGCCAAAACGGGTATGAACTTACTGAACCCTATTATCGAACAGGCCCACTGCCAGCTGTATCGGGTTCCTTAACCAGAGAAGAGGGCACATTGGAGTTCCTTCATCGATGGGAGCAGATCGTGGGTGGCATGTGCCGAGCCGGCTTCGTCATCGAAGATCTAACAGAACCCTTCCACGCCGATCCGAATGCAGAATACAGCAGCTTTGGTCATCGCAGCTGTTTTGTTGCACCATACGTGAGAATCAAAGCACGTAGAATCTCTCGTCAGATTGAGGTGGCTGCTCCATCACAAATCGTGATGCCATAGGCAGCTAGGATAAATTAGCTAAGCCTGGCTGGCTCAGCAGCATATCAACAAAATCAGCATTCAGTTGATTTTGCTGATGACTCACATGGCAAATCACATCAATGCCGGTGCACCGCTGGATCTCAGCAAGGTTCGAATTTAGACTCTCGTCGGAATCATGTTGCTGCGCGTTGTTCACGACGATTCCTGCCACTGATAATCCACTGCGGTAATGAGTCGCAGCAAGGACAGTCTGAACCGCATGATTGATGCAGCCAAGTTGATTTCCAACGACAATGAGAATCGGGAATCCAAACTCAACCGCCAGGTCAGCCACAAAATCGTTGTCGCTGATAGGCGACATTAATCCACCGGCACCCTCTACGATCACAAATTCCGATTTGGATAACCACGGTTGAATTCCCGTTCTCAGCAGCAGTTCATCGATTTGTTTGTCCTCTGCTCGAGCCGCGACATGCGGGGCAAGAGGTGCATGGACTCGCTGTGGGCAAACTGCATCCAACGTGATCGGATTCCCTGCTGCATCCCAAAGCGATTTAGCATCGTCACTGAGAAGCTGCCCATCCACTGAACGGCAGCCGCTGGCAGCCGGCTTATAAACACCTACATCCACGCCGCGCGAGACTAATTCAGCAGCCAGCAGGCTCGCTACATAAGTCTTACCGATTTCGGTATCGGTACCAGTCACAAACAGACCACGTGAATTCATAAAGGGCCTGACTAGATTTCAAGGTATTCTTCGAGTGCTTCCCGCATCACCGCTGGATCGGGATCCACTCCTGTCCAAATCTGGAAACCAATGACAGCTTGATTCACAAGCATTCCAAGTCCATCAAGACAGGTACATCCACGTTCGGCTGCTTGCCATAATAGCCACGTTTGCGGTGGATTAAACACGACATCCGCCACGACCATGTTCTCGGTAAGCGTGTCCACAACAACAGGTACCTGAGCATCCGCGTCACCCAGTCCGATTGATGTGGCATTGAGGACTACATCGACATCATCGTCTATTTCGACTTCACCATCCTGAATGACAAGCGACGACTTGATACCGACATCATCGTTAAGCAGATCGACGAGTTCCTGTCCGCGTGATTCTGTGCGATTAATAACAATGATCTCGCTGGCACCGCTTAGTCCCAATTCAACTGAAACGGCACGTGCCGCTCCACCGGCACCAAACATGGCTACTTTAATACCCGCGGGATCAACGATTTCTTTTAGTGACTGTACAAACCCTTTGCCGTCGGTGTTTTCACCGATCAGCTGACCATCCTTGTGATTTACACAATTGACAGCACCCATCAGTCGAGCCGCTTCGCTAAGACCATCCAGATGTTCGATAACAGCTACTTTATGTGGAATGGTGAAGTTACCACCGCGAAAGCCCATGGCACGCATTCCCGCCAGTGCGCCAGACAGGTTTTCCGGAGGCACTTCCAGCGTGAGATAACGCCAGTCTAATCCTGCAGCATTAAATGCACGTTCCATAATGAACTGAGTTGGGTTGCCAGCAACAGGCTGACCCATGCAGCACACAATTTCTTCAATAGGTCGATCTACCAAAACTTGATTCTCCTGATTCCGCTTTGAAACTTTTAGCTCGCTTATTCGGAGCTAATTAGCCGTGTCTTGATACATCCGTATTTTTGCAAACACTCGATTAATTGCAACTGCTGCTGCCAATCGGCGTTTAATTCAACGTCCGCCGTGGATTCACCGAACGCAGGGCCTTACGAGCAGCGTCTCTTAATAACTGGTGGTTTTTGTCATCCTGAAGTATGACTTCCAGTTGATCCGCCGT
Source organism: Pirellulaceae bacterium (assembly GCA_045566075.1). Taxonomy (GTDB): domain Bacteria; phylum Planctomycetota; class Planctomycetia; order Pirellulales; family Pirellulaceae; genus UBA11883. Next base: position 186,096 of record JBJLEE010000012.1, read on the forward strand.
GCGTCCGCCCTGTACACCCAGTCGTCTTGTAGCCTGAGCTGTGACGAGTTGAATCTTCCAGTCTTCACTATCAAGCAGTTCGATGTAACGGTCAACAATCTCTTTAGTCGGTGGTTTGACCAGGCTTACCCGTTCCACAGCACTCATGACAACTTGTTGTTCTGAATCTCGCGTCAATTCCAGCAGAACCGGAATTGCCTGTTGGCCGAATTCGGCCAGAACATTGCAAGCTGCGACTCTTGAGGGTGTAGCCTGCTGAGTATCACGGCAAATCGCTTCACAGTATTGAAATGCCTCGGCGCCCTTTTTGAATAACCAACCGACCGCTTGCTCCTGATCATCCAGTTTCTTCTCCGCTCTGGCAGTTACAAGAGCTTCGAAAGCAGCCTCTGTACTTTCAAACGATGCAGCATCCACGGTTTTATCCACACGCGCATCCTGACCGACAACGCGTTTTTTCGGAAGTTGCTTAACAACCCGCGGAGCTGGATCTGAACAGCCTGTCGTCAGACAAACTCCAATCATTGTGCAGATCACAAGCCAAAGTGATGTGTGGTGTCGTTGCATTGTTAGTGGACTCGCTGGCCGGGTTGAGCACCTGAATCAGGAGCCAGCAGGAAGACATCCGATCCACCGGGGCCGGCGGCTGTAATCATACCTTCACTGACTCCAAACCGCATCTTGCGTGGTTTCAGATTGGCCACACAAACTACCAGTCGGCCAATCAGCTCTTCCGGCTCATAAGCACTCTTGATACCAGCAAACACGTTGCGAGTTTCATCGCCACCAAGACTCAGAGTTAGCTGCAACAACTTGTCAGCCCCTTCAACATGCTGAGCGGCAACAACACGAGCAACCCGTAAGTCGACTTTTATGAAATCGTCGATGGTGCATTCATCTGCAAGCGGCTCATCCTTAAGCGGTTGATCGCTGTCCTGAAATTCATCTGCAGCCGATTGTGTTTCATCTGCCGACGCCTCGTCTTTGGTTTCATCTATCATTGCTTCAACATCCTTTATGTCCACGCGTTGCATCATGTGTTTGAATTTTGCAATTTGAGATCCGGTAATTGGCGATTGCGAGTCACTCCAATCTGAGATCTCAACCCCGAACAACTCATTTGTTTTCTTGGTTAGTTCCGGCAGTACCGGTGACAAATAAACCACCAATTGTCGGAACAGATTAAGAGCGATCGTACAGACATCCTGCAACTCTTGTTGTTTCTCCGGGTCTTTGCGGAGCACCCATGGCTGGCTGTTTTCAACAAATGGATTCGCCTGATCCGCCAATTCCATGATCAATCGCATCGCCTTGTTGAATTCGCAATTCTCATAGGCATCCGCGATTTGACTCCCCGCTGTTGCAGCCGCTTCAAACAGCCCACCGTCATCCGGGTAGTCTGCTGACAATCCGATATCTGAGATGAACTTCGCTGTACGACTTGCGAGATTGACTACCTTGCCAACTAAATCTGAATTAACCTTGGCAATGAAATCCTCAAGGTTCAGGTCCAAATCGTCCACGCCGTTTCCGAGCTTGGAGCAGTAGAAATATCTCAGGCACTCCGGATCCAGATGATTTAGATAAGTTGCAGCCTTTACAAATGTCCCGTCACGCTTTGACATCTTGCGGCCATCCACGGTTAGGAATCCATGGATGTGCACTTTGGTAGGCAGGTTATAGCCCGCGACCTTAAGCATCGCCGGCCAGAACAAGGTATGGAAATACGTAATGTCTTTGCCAATAAAGTGGTGAACTTCGGTATCCGGATCTTTCCACCATCGGTCGAATTCATCGCCTGTCTTTTCGCAGTATTGCTGAGTCGACGCCATGTAGCCTATCGGAGCATCAAACCACACGAACCAGTAATTTCCTGGTGCGTCCGGAATCTCAAATCCGAAGTACGGAGCAGGTCGCGAGATATCCCAGTCCAAAAGTGGTTCGTGCAGGAAGTGGCCTTTCAGGTAATTCGCCACCTCTGATTGCAAGTGTTCACCGGACTGTGTCCATTGCTCCAGAAATTCGTGTAGCTGTTCTATTTGAATGAACAAATGATCAGCAGACTTCACACTCGGAGTCGATCCGGTAAGCGTACTGCGTGGATCGACCAGATCTCTGGCACTGTAGGTTGCTCCGCAACCATCGCAACTATCACCGTACTGATCTTCCTTACCACATTTAGGACATGTGCCCTGTACAAAACGGTCTGCAAGAAAGACTCCTTGCTCGTCGTCAAATAGCTGTGTGACTTCCTGTTCTTTTACTAGGCCTGATTCCCGGAAAGCTTGCCAGAACTGCTTGCACAGTTCATAGTTCTCCGAGCTGTTTGTGCTTCCGTAATTATCAAACTCGATATGGAATCCGGCGAAGTCGCGTTCGTGTTCACCCTGAATGCGCGTGATCCATTCTTCTTCGCTGCAACCGGTGCGCTGGGCACTCATCATGATCGCCGTACCGTGCGTATCATCAGCGCAAAGATAAATGCATTCGTTTCCTCGCAGTTTTTGAAAACGAACCCACACATCGGTCTGTATGTACTCGACCAAATGGCCGAGATGGATATCGCCATTGGCGTAGGGAAGAGCGGAGGTAACCAGAATCCTGCGTTGCGTCATATGCCGAGTGTCATAAGTTATGAGTCATGTGTCATAAGTCATAAGTTATGAGCTATGGGTCAGATGTCAACCGGCAGGGGTTCACTTACGCGGTGTCCGCTCGATGTTTGTGGCCTATTGTGTAGCCTCACTCTAAAAGACGATTACCGTACTAGCGGCAAGATCCATAGAGAGATTCAGCGGTAATATTGCGTTCTGCAGCCCGGCCCAATTCATCGTTACCACGACGCTGACCAAACGTTGGCCACGCACTAACGCCATCAAGTTCCGGCATACATTCGATCAACTGGCTAACGAGGTTTTCAGCCATGGCATGTAACTGTTCACTCTGCTCTTCACAAATATCAAGAAGTGACTTGGCAGACTTCATTACACGCACCATTTGAGCACGCTTTTGTACCGGAGAGGATAAACCATTTTCTGGTTCGGTCAGCAATTCTGACATCGGTACGTCGAGAGCCTTTTGCCATTTTCGCAAGTCGCTCAGGCGAATATCGGCAGTACTTCGCTCCTGCTTCCTCAGAGTTCTAACACTAATGCCTGTGTGACGAGCAACGCTGCGGAGAGACATCTCCTGACGTTGACGTATTTCTGCAAGTCGATGAACTGGTTCATCAGCTTCCGGAATACTCTCTGGCTGCGGACTGGCTATGCTCTCGGTTGCACGGCGCGGTCGCCGCTTGATCGTCGGCTTAAGTGAAGGTGGGGAAAGAGAGTCCAGAAGATTAAGACTGAAGTCAACCGTAGCCATTTTGCTGCGTTCCTTGTGTTTTTTGCCCCTATTAGAGGTCTCAAAGACCTCATGAGGTTTGACGCGCGACGAACCGGAAAAGTTCCCGAAAATTACCTATTTTCACAAAATAGCGGGCACCATCAGTCAACAGTGGTACAGAAGACCCTCGGCACAGCCCGTTGTGCATCCTACGTGCTGCGTGGACTAAAAAATCTAAAAAGCCACGGTGATCTAAGAGCACACAGAGTTACAATCGATGATTCATGACATATAACTTATGACTTATGACCTCTGGCTCTTAACATTTCCAATGTCCCGACCTGACTTTTCAAAGAACAACGGCCTACTACCGGCAATCGCACAAGACAGCGAATCCGGAGATGTCCTTATGCTCGCTTATATGAATGAGCAGGCTTTTGACGAGACGTTACGAACCGGGACAGCTGTTTACTACAGCAGAAGCCGGGCTCGGCTTTGGTACAAAGGAGAGGAAAGTGGTCATGTGCAAACGGTTGATTCCATCCACATTGACTGCGACGCAGACACGATTCTGTTGAAAGTTAAACAAACCGGAGCTGCATGCCATGAAGGATATGCCTCTTGTTTCTTCAGACAGATTGATGGCGACGAAACAAAAATAACACTTGAGCGGCTGGTAAACCCGGATGACGTTTACGGCGGCAACGAATAACCACGTGAGGGAATAGTAAATGAGCGCTGACGCCAAAATTGAAGAACTTGGATTGGAACTTCCAGAAGCACCAAAACCTGGTGGCGTATACAAGCCGCTCGTAATCACGGGCAACAAGTGTTATGTCTCCGGTCACGGTCCACTTAAGACCGATGGCACCATGTACACAGGCAAGGTTGGCTCTGATGTTGACCAGCAACATGGCTATGATGCGGCAAGACAAACCGGTCTTGCGATTTTGGCAACGCTCAAGGCGAATCTTGGCAGTCTTGATCGCATCAAGTGTGTTGTAAAGACTCTCGGTATGGTCAA
>JBJLEE010000013.1:0-50723 GCA_045566075.1 Pirellulaceae bacterium
GTTTGTGTTTGGTAAATCCATGCCAAACCAGTAATAAGACCACCAGGAGCGGGACCACCGAGATGATGTGGATCATCCGTGACCATGAACTTCGCATGACCTTCAACCTCACCTGGGTCTACGTTGCCATCTGAGTTGAGATCGTTGTGAGTGTCCCAACCGAACGTAACGCCCGACTCGTTAAGCACATCATAGATTTGTACAACGGCGCCGGTTACGTCAGAAGTTACTTCATCTTGAGCGATTTTTGAGGCACTGTCGCCGGCCAGTGCCATTAGCACATTGCTAACCTCCTGAGCCAGATCAACGCCAGTCCAGTCTGAACCAAAATCAACCTCAAAGATGTCCGATGGCTGCAGGGAACTAATACCAAGCGGAACAAGAGGAGCATTCGGACGACGATTTCTAAGCTCAGTTTCCTTAGCAGACAGATAGGTGAAACTGGTATCAATTGCACCGTTTCGCATTACTTCGTCGCCGGAAGCATCTACAAAGCCATCACCGTTAAAGTCCAGGCTAAATACGCCACGGTCAAATAACTCATCAAATCCATCTTGTGCAGGTGCTACAGCATATGGATAGCCATCGGTATCCGTCGCATAGGTGAAGTTTGTAAAGTTCAGACGATCGCCAGCACTATCTGCAGACTTAGGCTGGTTCGCATCTCCGCCAGTGATGACTACATCCGAGAATACCGTAATGGTATTGACCGTACCGATTCCGACCGTCATCCAATTTGCAGGTCCGCCGTTGGTGGCTGTCTTAATCGCTTCAATCAGATTGTCTCGAGTCGTATTCTCTTCCACCTGACCCCAGAAGTCGTCCGCTTCGCCGTCATCAAATTCGGTAACCTGAGGGCCACCTACGTATTTAATTTCAACAACAGCGTTACCGTTGTAATCATCTCCTGCTGAACTTGCATTTTCATCTTTAAGTGACGCATCACCATGAACACACAGCGTCTGACTTACACAGGAATCAAGCGGTGAAGTCGAAACGTCGTCAAGAATACGACCGGTACGAGTATACGCCGGGCTAATATTCACATCGCCAGTATCGAATTCGAGGATAATTCGGCGTTGGCTATTTTCACCCGCATGCTGCACGGCCCGAACACGGAACTCTGCTTCGCCAGTGTCACGAATACCGTTGCTGTTACCATCAACAAATGCATTTTGAATCTTGTCCGTGATAATCGCCGCGATTTGTTCACGTGTGATGCTGGTACTAAACGGAATGATAATGTCGACATTATGCGAATTGCCACCGGTGATATCGGAACCAGGCAGGCGTCCTGGTGAATTTGCATGTCGCAAATGGAATCGATAAGTCTGTGGATTAGCGTAACGGGCGTCTTCTGTTATATCGAAGTAACCACGCTGAACGGCAGTACCATTGGACGCATTCACAACGAGTGTCGCACCAGTGTTAACCTCAAAGGCCTGACCGTCGATGAAGAATCGATCACCGTCAACTACATACTGATCATCAACAGGTGATTGCGTTACGCGGACATCCGGTCCACTGTTGAACTGGAATGCCAGGTCTGCAATCCCGTCATCATTAAGGTCGACAGGTACGAGATCACGGTCATGGACCTCCCAATCCGCGGTGCCAATACCGGTCACACTATCAATGATTACATTAGTTGCATCATCAAACAGCACCATTTCAGCTCGCGTTGCTTGTGGATCCAGTGCAACGTCGGTTACGAGCTGCATGATCTCACGCTTGTTTGTTCCGGCACCTTCATTCAGCCCCGGTCCGGTGCCACGGTCGCCCGGTGCGGCACTAACGACATCACCTGATTGCACATCGAAACGATACAACAGGTTTATCAAATCGAGTTCATGGTCGGCTCCGGCGGCGTCCTGATAATGCGGGATGTTACCTTCATGTACTTCCAGCTGTCGCTCCCAGTTTCCTTGAGCATCCTGAACCCAGGTAAACGCCGGACGGTTACCTACAGCGAGTCCAGTTGGTGTTGTCACACCACCACCGGTCGGCCAACCGTATGTCAATGCTTCAAATTGAATACCATGGCCGTCACCTGCGTTGGAGGTAACAGAATCGGTTGCTCCGAATCCATTCGGCTCATGTGTCTCAATGTTATCTTCGCCAAGGAATGTGCTCGTGCAGTTGCTCAAGTCAAACTGGTGATAATCGCCTGCCTGTTCATCTGACCATCCGCCTTCGACAGTCTGCGGCGTCACGACAGGGCCACCGACGAAGTTTGTATCCGTTACGGTGTAGCCAAACAAGCTGCCATCCTGACGGGTGGCAACATCACGGAATGAGCCGAGTGTGTCGGCGCGTGTTCCCTCTGTCTGCGTCGTCAAGGTACCGCATGGGATCTGCATTTCCCCAACGGTCATTGTCCCGTCATTTTCAATGCGGCGTTCACTCAGCCCGGTTAGCGGATCAACAGCCCAGATATTTGTTTGATCGGCAGCCGGGTCCTGTCTATCAACAACTCCGTTGATGACCCGCACCGGATTTGCATTTGCACGCGGACCCCAACCTTGAGTGATAAACAAGGGGACATCACCCAGATGAAGAGGCTGAACACTATCTGCATCAAACAGAACGCCAGTTGGCTGCGTCAAATCCTGAGGATCGGAGATTCTATCAACGATATCCGTAAAATGAGGCATCGGTTCTATTCGGACTGCCGGATTTGCCGCTGTGGCACTTAGCGTTTGTAACTGTTCTTCACTAATCATGCTTTCTGGATAGACTGCCAGGAAGTAACTACCTTCAGTCAAAGCCAGCGGGCCGATATATCCGTCTTTTACGCCAGCACTACCGCGTGACAAGTCATCCAGATCATTTCCGGACATCGGAGCTGCCTGATCATCAGCGATATTGGAATCTTCACCGATGGCAACAAGCTCTATGCCACCACCGTCAATCTGACGGAATAAAGATACAGCGGTGTCCGGACCACCCAAGCCGTTTGCATAGTCCACATCGATGGTGACTGAAACAAATCGTGCTTCGCTCGGATCTTCGTCGTAATGTGCCTTATCTACGTCGTATAGCGAGTCGTACTGAACATCAAAGCCATACCAGTCGACGTCGGTTGCGCTGTTGATCGAGCCTGCAACACTCAACGTAGCACGGTCGGAATTCAAAACATTACCGAGAGACTGAGCCGCCGCAATTGTCTCGTCGTTTCCAGCCTGATTACCTTCAACGGACTCGCCAACGAGAGGTGAATGAGCCGGTTGGCCACTCACGGTAACAGCGTTTACGCCATACCGCATATCTGCATATTGAATAGTAGATCCTGCGATGAGATCCTGTTCCCGCACGCGGATACTAAGCTCATAGTTCCCTGTTGACGTCTGACCGCTACTGTAAACTCGCACGTAATATGTATTGATGCTTGCAGGCGTACCGGGAAGAACGATTCGCAATCCCGCATCACCTGGGTTCTGCGAATAATGATCCGCTACTGCATGTGCAGACTTAGCAAGTGAGTTGACGTGATGATCTGCGACACGCGTGTCATCGTGCCATGGATCAGACTGATCCGCAGAATTGTCCGATCGTGCAATCACGTTACCTTGTGGGTCAACAATCTCAAGCACGGTATCCAATGTTGCGGCAGTACGATCAATGTCTAACCATACCTCAGCACCTGTTTCACCGCGGAAGCTATACGTGTCGATATCTTCCGGCGCTGCGATACTACCTAGTACCGTGAAACCCAACCTTGCATTTTCATCAGAAGCATATTCATCACGCGCGATATTCCCCAGCGATTGGGCACCATTGATTTCATCATTGAGTTCACCGAGCAGATGATCTTCAATGCGTTCACGTTCAGTACTTAGTAATACGTTCGTGTCGTGAGAGAACTGATCCAGATAGATACCGTCCCAGTCTCCTGGGCCACCAGGGGTCACGCCTAGACCAAAACTTCCTGTGCCCAAACCAAGAGCAATAACGCGATCGTCCGCATTTCCTGCACTCTGATCATCACCTTCGTCCATCACGAACGGCACAAGACCGTTAAAGCCAGGAGGTCCGACGAAGTCATTGTGATACGGCGTACCCCAGCTCAGGTCAGCATCGCTAATCGTGATTCCAGCATCAATCGCCGCCTGTGTCTTGCGCAAATCGAAACTGATTCCGCCGGCACTGAAGTCAGTAATGATGAATTGATCCGGAAGTTCAAGCCATGCGTATGGATTGGGTACGGTTGCCTGTGTGAGCGCGACGTGGCTACCACCGGTATTGATGAAATCCCGAACTTCATCTTTGCGAGCGGACAACAGTGCGCTATCAGCATCCGTGATACCGCCACTTACATTTCCTTCACTACTTGGCACATAGATCGCCTTGTAGTCATTGAAATTGACGGTATTAATCTGTGCACCGAATGCGAAATCAAGGCTGTGGCCGTTTACGACAGATGCACTGGTAATTGCGGCAAGTGCCTGTGTTCCACCAGCTGGATCAATACCAATGGCAAGGATGTCATTCGGTGCGCTGTTTATTGATCCGTTTATGGCAAATGCCATCAACTGCTCAATATACAACCAGCCATCCTGATTTAGGTCATCAGCAGTACCGGCTGTGCCATCCGGGCCATCCAGTGCATTTCCGTGATCGTCGCGATCACCACCGTCGATAACAACAGCGCCAGAATTTCCAATCGGCGCGGTTGAGTCGGCGTCGCAAGCACCTGAGTTATCAACATGCACCTGAAGTGATCCATCAGTCAGGTAACCGGCACCGTCGGTGCAATCCATAACGGACGTGATAATTACCGGTCGCCGTGGCTGCCCAACAATATGAACGGTACCACCCACACGGTCTGTGATATCAAGAGGTCGACCAATGGCTCGAATCCGAGCATCGTCACCAAAAGCCTTTACAACCAGACTTTCATAAGGGCTACTTTCCAGACGTAACCCACCGGAAATGTGCGTATCCGCTACCAAAATTTCATCTGTCATGACATGTGTAATGTCTGTGTCATCCCAAACACCGGCGGCAGTTACAGTGCCACCACGAATCAAGAGACCATTGATGTCGTTATTTTGCAGTACATTACCTTCGATCCATGGCCCTTGATTTCCGGTGCTGCCGTTGATCTCGATAGCAACGTCAAATCGACGCGCTGCAGGACCACCGGGGAAGTTTGCGACCGTGCGACGACCACTGTCGCTGACGTAGTCTGCATTTAATGAATTAACATCGATATTGATCGCAGGGATATCCTCAGCAGTGATTCCCAACTGCTGATTTCCGGACCAGTTATCACGAATAATGTTATTCACAATGATGGGTTGAGCACCACGGACGAACACCACACCGATTTCATTTGTGCTGAAATCACCACGCAGCGCGTTAGCTTGCGATCCATCACCGGTTGCAGTGTTCGAAACACCTGTCGCGTTGGATTCCAGTACAGAATTCGCCAGACGCAATTCACCTTGATGCAGTTCTACCGCATTAAACGTTGCGAAGGTTCCTTGTTCTCGTGTCGTTCCGCCGCCATAGGCGATGCGAGCATAATCGATGCTTGCCAGAGATGTGGGTCCGACGTACACACCACCCCATTGACCGGCGATACCCGCTGTTGCCGCACCGGCGTTTCGCGTATCAAACGAACCGCTGCCACCGAAACGTTGATCTTCAAGGCTCGTAAAGACGACCGGATGCTCTGATGTACCTTCAGCAAAGAAATGAGATCCAAACAGCGCGTCAATTCTGGCACCATCAAGCTTGATGGTCATTCCGGGATCAACAATGAGGCTACCATGCAATCGTGGACGACTGGCGATAGACTGCGATGAATCTAACTTTCCACCGATAAACGCACCATCGTCAGTGAATGACTCTACCACCTGATTGATTTCGCCAACCAGATAGAATTCAGGCTCATAACCAGGGCTTCCCCACTGGGCCATATCGAGTGCTTCGCTACGGTAGATTCGCCGTGCTACGAATCCCTCTGCTGCTTCCGGCAATCGATCCAGTTGGACGCTATGATGTGAACCGGTCGTTGTGGCAATTTGCAACACCGGGTCAGACGCCGGTGTCTCGTTGCCAAGTGCATCGACATAGGTGATTCGGTAAGCATAGTTACCAGATGCAATCACACCACCAGAGGCCGTTGTTACCGTCACAAGATTGGTTGGTGGTACGACGTTTTCGGATACCAAACCGCCAACATTACCTTCGAGCTGGAGGTTTTCCGGCAACACATGCACGACTTCGTTGTCATCCCAACGCGTGGACTGAGTCACTCGAAGCAATTCACCGGCAATCGGTGTCGCAACATTTATTACCAAGCCATTGATACTGTTTTCTGTAATCTCATTGCCACGAATCCAGGGGCCCACACGGTCATAATTAGGAGTGTGTACAACGCTCTGACTCAATGCGTCACGGAATGTATCTTCTCTGAACGAATCTGGCGTCGCTGAAAGCGCTGCGCTTCCACTTAGAGTCACTTCGCTATTGGTGATGTGTGGACGTGCTGCCCTCATCGCAATCGGATTAACGACTTCTGCAACCCCATCGACGATAACACTACCACCGCCGTAACGAAGCGATACCTGATTTACCATATCCAGGAATAATCCCTGTGATTCAGTAACAATGCGATTAGATTGCTCCCTGTCAATGTCCTGACGGAAGTCCAGACCGCCCCAATCCGAGGATGATGGATCTTTGACGAATGGATATGGATCTGAGTCCGCACCAATCTCTTCGTCATAAATCGATGTGAAGTAGACTGTACCGTCTACGATGGATCCATCGGCACCGCGCAATGGGCTGATAGTAATCTCGCCGGTATCCGCATCAACAGACTTGGACACAAGATAAGGCGCACCGAGAACCTGCAGCGCTGATCCGCTTCTGTCTACCGATGGCGAACTACTACCAATACTTACACGGCTACGTCGCATCTTGAAAATCGAACCGGCATCGACAACCACGACAACACCTTTGGGAATCTCCAGAGCCGCGCCGTCTTCAAGTTCCGATCCGTTTAGCTGGCTGAATCCCAACTGATATGACTGATTGTCTTCTAGCGTACCGTAATCATCGTCATCACCGGCGCTTGCCAACAATCGAATGACATCACCTTGCTGAGCATGTGCAACTGCGTCAGAGAGCACACCGTAGGCTCCCCCCAAACTTCCATCCTCGGTGCCATCGGCATCCTTGGCAACGAATATATTCCGGCCAATGTACTCAAGCACGCCGGCTTGTGTGGAGACTTCCACCTTGCGCACGCCACCGAGATAGACAATGGCATTATCGCCGTCTGTCGAAACCGACGTGGTCAGCCCATTCACACTTCCAACGGTGGATTGCAGTTCGGCAACAAACGCCAATTCCGTCATTCCATCTGTAACTGAGATGATATTCGATCCGCTATTGCCACCGGTTCTATCCACAACAAATGCGCTGGCGGTACCCGTTGCATCTGTAACGCGAATCCAGTCACCATCTTCCAGATCTAAGTGATTGCCTTTCACTGCAAGACCCGCATCGTCAGATACGAACCGATGCCACGTATCATGACTCCCACCGGCCAGCCCGTCGAGGTCACCGTCAAGTCGGGTTCCATCGGTATCGGTAAGCCCGGTATTTCTCGCCTCAGTAAATACAACGTTCAGTTCATAACTACCGGTGGATGTTCCGCCGCGCCCTGTACCTGGGAGGTTTAAGTCAAAGTCTGAATTGCCGTTTGCTGAAACTGCGATCGTGTACTGACCAGGAGCCAGGTCTTCCAAATGTAGCCGTGGATCGTCGCTAAAATATGCATCATTACGGCCGATCAATTCGCCATCCCGATAGACCGATACAACAGCATTAAGAGCGCTTGGATTCGTCAGACGCTCTGCGAGGATTTCAACATCAAGCGTTCCGGTGCTATCAAGTGTTACGTTATATACATCGATATCGTTGCCATCAGGGCGATACAGCACCTGCCCATGACTCACGTCCTGTGAACCGGGGAAAATCCGTTCTGGTCCGGTCAAGGCTTCAAGTAAATCCTCGTCGCCCTGGATTTGCGTACCGGCAAGTTCATCTGAATGACCAAGGCCAAGAATATAGCCAACGCGATACATTACTTCCCTGAAGAACGATTCGCCGAACCGCTCGGTGGCCGGATCCTGGAAATCCTGATAATCAAGGATCAACGTACCGATCCCCGCTGATTGTCGATATGCAACAGACTCCGTACCACCAGGTTTGTTTTGAGTATCGTTGGTTGTCCGATCGATGCCGTCACTCGGATCTGTATCCGACGGATCATTCTTCAGTGCAATCATATCGCCAACGGCTACTTTGATTCCCGTTGAGTTGTCGACGTCGGCCGCATCCTGCTCTACAAAACCAACCCCAAGGTAATAAGCGTAAAGGTCAAACACCTCTCTTACTCGTTGACGCTGCGCGTCGGTGATCGCATTGATCAGGACGTTGCTGTTTGCATCTTCACCGTATTCCACTGGGAAACTGTAGGTATAAACCGGTATTTCCGCGTCGTTATCAGGATCCTGAATCAGGTGGCTCTGAGTTGGGATTTCACGATGACCTGGAGTCGGAATGGCACCAGGATAACCAACTGCATCAGCATCGCCACCAATCTGTGCTGTGAGCCTAACGCTCTCAAAGGAATTACTCGCCAATTCAGCCTGAGTGGCGGCAAATGTGGAAGCGTCACTGTCCAATGAAATGGACCAAGTATTGCCTACAGAAACACTACTGTTAAAAGTATGAATCCCCGCAATATGCCCGTCTGCTGCAATTGCACCGCCTATTTCACTTGCGATGTCATTTGATGTCTTGCTATGCAACCCAAGAATGGAAACCTGTCGGTTACTGGCATTTGACGTGCCTGCTGTGGAAACCTCAGTGAAACTCACATCTGTTCCATCAAAGGTCGTTTGTTCGCTATCCCCGAAATGAAGTTCGTTGCCACCGAGATATGTGACAGTAATGTCGTCAACGACACCTTCAACATGAGCCTTAATCGTGGCTGCCAATTCCTCTGGCGTTTCGTCCCCTGCGATCAGTACATGTGTACGACCAGAAGTAATGCTTCCATTCGTATCAAATTCAAATTCAGATGTTACGAGATCGCCGTCAGCATTCGGTTGTGTGATCGAGAGCACCTTGGCTTCCAGCGTCGATGCATCGGGAATTGCGAGAACATTTCCAAGATCGATTTCGAAGTTGCGAATTTCGCCTACCGAGGAAGTTGCTGTAATCACTGCACCGTCGATAAGTGCATCCCCGCCAGTGGTTATCCGAAGATCTGAAAGTCGAATCTGTTTCGCTCCAGACAAGGCCACTCGATACGTCGTTGTTTGTACAGCGGCACCACCAGTAAACGTCTGTTCGTTTACGTCTGCCTGAATAGAAGTATCGTCCAGGCTATTGATCGTTGAGGCTATTGCATCTGCGATCTGTCGTTGAGTGTAATCAGAACGAAATTGAATCGGGGTTGCACCCGGTGAATCCACGCCGGGGGTCCCTGTCAACGAGATATTACTTGCGTTCTCACTGACGACAACGTTGGATTCCCATCCAAAGTGGACGGCATCGTCACCCATATCGCCAACGTCAGCAACAAGGCCACTGGACACAACCGACAATTGAATGGCATCACGAACCAACTGAGGGGTGGGAGTAACCGAGGAGTCAATCACCACGGCAATATGTGCCGAATCCGACACGCTACCGCCGTCTGAAATGAACTCAAATACCGTATTGGTCGCACCAGAATCATTACTGATCTCAAAGGTCTCGCCAAGCAACGGACCGGTACCAGATACCGCCATTTCCCAGCCACGGTCGAATTCAAAATAGAGCGATGAATCGTCACTTAGCTCGATTCCGAATTCATCACCGTCGTCGACAGTGGAGCCATCCGAGTTTACTTGCAGGCTCTGACCGATATCCAATGCCGCAACAAACTCATCGCCCGCGTCAAGCATTAAATCTGCGACTTCAAGTGGTGGAGCGGGCAGGGGAGTGCTCTCGCCAACCCGCATACGGTATGTTCCTCCGCCGGGCACCAATCGATCAAGATCATCACTAAAAGTAAGCTGCGCCAAGTCGTTTTCGATCGAGTAGTCGACCGAGACGGGGTTGATCACAACATCATCTGTGTTTTCAATCGTGTCGTTCGTGTAAACCAGTTGGTAGAACGATGGATCTGATGCCGTGGAGGATTCGAGATCATCGTTGTTGAAGTATACGAATACGGTATCACGTAGCTGTTCACGCAATCCATTGTTCTGCACAACCGGCTGCGGAACGACAGCCAATACGCGCGCACCGAGTTCCACTTCGAATTGAATTGTGAGGTCTTCTCCGTCAGTGCCGGCGTCATCCGGATCTGCAGATCGATTAAACGGATTACCATCGACATCCCGTAGTGCCAGTGGGCCGGTTCCTGGAATCAGAATGCGATATTTGCCTTCTTCGATCGAGTCGGAGAATCGGAAGACAATGTCACGCGTTGAACCGTTTAATCCCACGTATCCCGAATCGATTGTGTGATCATCCGTCGGGTTCATGTGGAGCGGCGAGTAGTCGATACTCACGCCGGTTAGCGGCGCATCACCGCTTCCGCTGGTAATGGTCGCCGTTATTAGTTTCGACGCGTCCGTGTCGTCGTTAATTGCATCGACGAGTTGAGTTGCTGTTGATGGATTGGCGACATTGGTGTTGAGGTCAACCAAGATCGTGTGATCATCGTCTTGATCAATGCTTATATATGGACCACTCGCATTTCCATGATCCGATTTTGACACCATTAACTTGATGTCGTTTCCAGCATCACCGGCAATCTGAGACTGAAAGTGCACGAGAACTTCACCGGATGTGCCTAAATCCGACTGCACATTGGCAGTAGCGAAAATCCCATCACTGCCTGAAGAAACAATCGAGATCCCACCCAATGTAGATGGATCGAGACTTGCTCCCGCATTGAAATTAAAGACGAGCTCTGCTGGCGAATAGTCAAGCCGTTGCCCTGTCGGGTGCAAATGATCACCCGCATTTGTCACCACTGACACCAACTCCGGTGACACGGCTAGAAGTCGTCTGTCTTCAAGACTCTCAAGCAACAACCGACGTTTGGTCTGCCTTGTAGCTTCCTTGGAAGTTATGCGAGCCTTGTTTCGTTTATTCATCTTTTTCATGAATCAATCCACACTGGTGTGAAACGTTTCAGTTATCAAGCAATCCATCGGTATGCTGGACGGTGCCAGCATCTGGATTGCTCCATTGCTCAAGTCATGGCCCTCAACTGCCATAACAGCAATTTGAACAACTTCAAACGACGCAATGCGGTTGTAGAATGCACCCCCACATCAACGCCGGATAATCCGAGACGTTCGTGAAAAGTCATTTTAGAACCGATCGAGAATTCCTCAATTGTTTTGCGTGTTTGTCGCTATTCATAGGGTTATCTCTACGTACAGACACACCCTGACCGTAGAAATACCGCTATTCAGTTCTTTCGGTATCCCACTTATCCGGCGTGAATCGAATAATCGGATTACAACAAAAGTATTAAGTATTTCCACCCATTCAGGGGGTTTCATGTGCCGATAAGGCGTATATTCCGTTGCAAATCGCTATAAGCACCCCATTCTTCGCATTTTTACAGTGTGCCATGTTATCGCTCGATTTCTGCGAGGTCACTCCGTTAACTCTCCTGGCTAAAATCTAAAAGCCAGCCTCTATCTCCGCCCCCACTGGCATCTAATTCCCACCTCCTCAGACTCTTTTCTGCCCCCAATTTCGGCACTTGTCACCGCTGTGACAGATTTCTTAACGGAATTTAGGGCCGAATTGGGCCCGTTTCTCAAAAGGAATATACGGCTGAGCCATATCACGGACGTGGTAACTCACCCCTTAGCCATGGCGTCGAACCACTTCACACAATCAACTCACAGGGAATTAATCCATGCTGCAACTTGCCAAAACAAAAAACACACCAAGATTAAAAACAAGCCGCACACTCAGAATCGAATCCCTTGAGCACCGGCGTGTCATGGATACAGGCATCGGCGGACCAGCGGCTTGCCCACCGGCTGACGATACTCCTGCACTTGAGCTCATTCAGACCAGCAAGGGTGACATGGAAATAGACGTGGCTGCGATGCGGCAACGCAAATACGGGCCCTCCGGAACGATCCAGGACTTTCGAATTAATCGAGTACCGCCAGACCTCCCATCGGATCTAACATTCACCACACAAAAGAGTGACGCATGGCTGCCTCAAGGGAAACCAGTTAGCAAGAGTGCTCGCATCGTCAACAATCGCATTCCCATAGGCGTATTTCCAGACGGTGCAGTGAAACCGCTTCATCCGAATATTGCGCCGCGAGTATTCAACTTAATGCAGCAATACGGCACTGGACCAATCATGCCAACGCTGCACAGACGCGGCACCTTCGGTGCGCCAACCAATACCGTTGCTGGTTCCAATCCAGTGGTACAAGAATTAGCATGGCTTCAGGAAAACTGGCATGACGGAGCTGGAGACCTATCTTTTCATGAGCAAAGCGTAGACATTCGATTGCCATCAAACAGCACTGTATCAGTGAGGCGGATTTATGAAGAGCTCACAAAATTCCAGCACTTTAGCGATGGAAACGCTGCCAGCGTCACTGTCCACTCAACAGGCCCTCTGGATTCACGTGCATTTGACGGGCAGATTTTTGCAACCTTTAAGCCGCTAGGCGGATTAGCATCGACCCGCGCAGGGGTCCAAATCGCCTTTGGCAACTTCCTGCAGAACATGTTCAATGGAAATACGATTCCGGTTCGGATGTACCTCAATCCCAAACTGCATGAAGTGATGGCAGTCACACTGGGAAACCACGTATTGTGTGGAGCACGAATCTGGCGAGTCTACAGCATCCCAAATGGTTGCATTCGAGTTCAAACCCTTGCCTGGGAACAGCGAAATGGACGTGTAAATGACATGGGTTATGCGGTTCTTGGACAAGCGTCAATGAAGTTCATTTGGGAGACGTACCTGGAGAACATCGCCAAGAAAGCTACGTCGCAAGGCGGTTCATACGACATACCTCTGCCACGCACAGCAGAAATACCGGGTAACCGGATTAATCCACTCTATTCACGAGCTGAAGCCTACCGTCGAGCACATCAACTGCCAAATCAAATCCAACCACCAGTCATACAGAAGAAGTCCCGTTGACCATGAAAGCCTGACATTGAGTATTCAAGCATTTTCGAAACCAGCCTGCACCGGGGTAAAGCATGTGTACAAAACCGATATTTCAACCGCCGTACCAACAATCGTACGGCGACTACACAAAGGCTTTAGTTCTGGGCGCTGCCATGGGCCTTTTATGCAAACTATTGTCTTCCATAACGGTTTTACAACTGACTGCGCCGTCTCGCAGCTATTTCGAGTTTTTTATGCTGCTAATAATAGCCTTTATATTTTCGGTGAGTAATGACTGCTCTCACATCGTGCTGACACCGCTTGTGGTGCTCTTCGTCTACCATGCGGTTAAGGAAGTCTGCCGCCGCACGTTCTCACCACAGTTCCTTGCATGGCTGTTCTTAGCGTCAACATTGCCATTAATTTTCGCTTCACTAAACAGAGTTTTAACGGCACCGCTGGCAACTCTGAATGATTTGCGCCCCCTCATTCCTGCCGCAACAGCAGATCTATGCGTTATCACAGCGATGCTACCGGCTCTCTTTTTTGATGCAGCCACACGCAACCAACGGGCTGTTGGTCGATAGTTTTGCTGACACCGTATCTCATGCGTGCACAATTAGTCTCACATCAACAACCATGGATGTGATAATTGCTTATATGGCATGAGCTGCACCAACGACTGCATGTGAGTTTAATGGCATGCGAATAACGTACTCGCTGGATATAGATGCTCCGATAGAGCGTGTCTTTTCAGTCCTCCTCGATGACACCGTAAGTAAACAATGGATTCCAAACCTTGCGGAATTCGAGTATCTCGAAGAAACCGATGGGAAGATTGGTTCCACATTTCGCGAGGTGTACAACGAACGCGGCAAAGAAATAGAAATGCATGGGGTAATCACTGCTTACGAACCGCATCACCATCACGCGTGTGAAATGACCGGTGAAGTGTTCGACTTAGCCGTTCAATACAACCTCACAGAGCAGGGTACCGCAACGACGCTTTGCCAAAACGCTGAGATCACCTTTCACGGCCTGCTACCGAAGATCATGATTGTGCTCATGTACCCCATGGTGATCTGGATGAGCAAGAAGCAATACCGCGACAGCCTGGGAAAATTCAAGGCATTGTGCGAGCAGGGCACAGAAAACGGTGCGGCTGAATCCTAACAAGCGGAGGGCACGGGACTTGAACCCGCAACCCCATAAAGGGGCACCTCATTTCCAATGAGGCCGCTAGCCAATTCGCTTACCCTCCGGCTGGCAAGCACGGCGAACCGTACCAGCCATTTATATTAACCATCAAACCGTTTGGCACTAGTCCAGAATACCGGCACCGCTGATCAGTTGAATAAAGCCGTCATTGCCATCAAACTTTTCAAGTTGCCGTGTTAGCTGTTCCATCGCATCAACATGATGCATCGTTGTCAACGTGCGACGCAGCATCGTCACTGCATTTAGTGTCTCTTCATCGAGCAGCAATTCTTCACGACGCGTTCCGGACTGAGTAATATCCATCGCCGGCCAGATTCTTCGATCTGCCAGTTTTCGATCCAGCACCAATTCCATGTTTCCGGTACCCTTGAATTCCTGGAAGATCAGCTCATCCATTCGGCTTCCGGTATCCACAAGTGCGGTACCCACGATCGTCAGACTACCACCTTCCTCGAAGGCTCGGGCTGTCGCAAACAGCTTCTTCGGGATATCCATGGCTTTGATGTCAACGCCACCACTCATGGTACGTCCGGTATTGCCGACCCATTTATTAAATGCTCGGGCAAGTCGTGTAATACTGTCCATCAGAAGGAAAACATCATGGCCCATTTCTGTGAGTCGCCTGCAGCGTTCAACAATCAATTGGGACAAACGGACATGACTTTCGACATCCTGATCCAGGCTGCTTGCGGCGACTTCTCCGTCAACATTCCGACGCATATCCGTAACTTCTTCGGGCCGCTCGTCTACCAACAGGACGATCAACTTCACATCGGGATGGTTCTGTGCAATTCCCTTGCTGATGTGTTGAAGCATTATGGTTTTACCACTTCGTGGCGGTGCCACGATCAAGGCACGCTGGCCTTTTCCTAGTGGCGTCAGTAAGTCCATCACGCGGGTCGTCAGTGGCTTAGGACCAGATTCCAACCGAAGCCATTGCTCCGGATTGATCGGGGTTAGGTCTTCAAACCTTGCTACTTTGCCATACTCTTCCGGTGCCATACCGTCGACATCAATGACCTCGCTAAGGCGAGGCCCCTGTTGTTTCCTGGCATGCTGCACGAGCCCCCGAATCATAACACCCTGTCGGAGCGCGTACTTTTCGATCATGGTGCCCGGGACAAACGGATCGCTTCGTTGCCGTGAGTAACTAGACTTCGGACTACGCAGGAATCCATATCCGTTGGGATGCAACTCCAAAAGCCCATAACCAGGTTCGACTTTGCCGCTACCGCTTTCGGGTAGATCAACGTCATTTGGTCGCATGTTGGATCCATGTCCACCGCGGTGACGACCACGTCCACGACCGCCACGGCCTCTTCCACCGCGACCACGTCCACCACGACCACGGTTATAATTCTTCTTCGCCATTATTTAGCATTCCGATTGACAACGCGCAAGCCTCAAATTCGATCACGTATCGAATTCGGTTGATTAACGCATAAAAAAGATTTGGTATTCAGTGAAATTCACTATTTAAGTACGGTCGAGTTGCTTGAATTCCCATCAAATCGGTGGGTATCTCAATCGCAACCGGGCACCTAAACTTTGCCAGAAGTGCTCATTCTCTACATGAGACCTTCCATAGTTTGGCAAAGTCAGAAGTTGATATGTTTGGTAATTGACCGTTTATTACGGTTAAGTTTGAAAATCGGATCCGAATCAACGGAAACCAGATCTCCTTGATATGATCTTGCGGGTAAACCCTGTTCACTGACTGTTTCGTCGACAGGCTAAACTTGCCCCGTCCTAACCCTATGCTGAATTATGCACAGGCCCACGCACAATCTGCGTGACGAAACGGAACACCCGAAGAAGCTACCTTGTTGAGCGGGCAATCACAGCGTCATTTCGCTGAGTCAGATAGACTTGCAAAGCTCAAGAACAAATTTACTTATTGGACGGCCAATGTCAAGAACAGATAAGCTAACCAATTGACTTTCTTTCGTAATTTAAGGGAAAGCACCTATCGCCCACATGCGTGATTTTTATCCGTTTTATCGGCATTTTTAGTATATTTTAACACTAATCGATGCCGATCCATCAATATAAATCGATGCGTAAATTGTCCCTTGGGTGGCCTTAGAAAGGCCCAAAGTTATCGTCAGACGTGCTTTTTAGAGCTCATGCAGAGAAGATTCTGAATGCCGAAATCCATGTCAGCTCTACTTGAATAAAATGGACCTACGTGCAATGCGACTTAAATGCAACTCTGCCTTTATCCTCTCAACGATCCTGCTCACCATTAGTGCCACGCCCGGCATCAGTCAGCAATATTCAGCCAAAAGACCGACTACACAACAGAACAATTCCATCCTCTGGCTGAATGACATCGAGCATGCAAAACAGCTAGCTGCTCAGTCTGGTCGACTCGTCTACATTCATTTCTACTCAGACAACTGCGCTGCATGCGACACTGCAGAACGATACTGCTTACGCAACCCTGAGTTTATTCGGGCCATTCATGAGAATTTCATTCCCGTAAAGGTCAATGTCGATCAATCACCAGCCGTAGTCCGCAAGTGGCGCGTACGACGATGGCCAACCGATGTGGTCATCGACAGCGAAGGGGACAAACAGTTCGATAGTATTACCAATCCGAATGCGACCGCTTATATCGAACGCCTCAAGGCCGTCTACGAGACCGTTGTTGCCACACCCTTAGACATCGACTCAGGCTTCATCATGGAACCTGAAATGGATGACCAGAATTTGGCGACCGCAAGCTTTCCCATCAATAACCAACAACGCAATAACCAACAACGGATAGCTACAACTCAGAATCCCAACGTACGCAGCGCCCCGCCGATAGGCCCACCAGTAATTACGGGCACACCGGCACTTCCAAATCAAATTAAACTGGGGCTAGATGGACATTGCCCGGTCTCCTTATATGCACCCTCTACCCCTGACAAGGTTTGGGTAAAAGGCCACCAGCAAATAGGCATACGTCACCGCGGGGTTATATATCTATTTGCGTCACAGGAGCACAAGCGTGTGTTCTTGAGTAATCCAGACCGTTTCAGTCCTGTGCTTTCCGGATATGACCCAGTGATTTTCACAAACCAAAAACAATTGGTGACCGGTGAGCGCCGATTCGGAGTTAAATTCCGTGAGAGAATCTATTTGTTTGTTAACGAAGAATCACTCAAAACGTTTTGGACTAATCCAGAGAAGTTTGCGCTTAAGTCTCTAGAAGCAATGTTTCAGGCCCGGTGATCAGGCATTCCACTGAAGACTGCGTTGAACGGCGCGTCGCCATTGAAGCAAGCGTTCTGCAATCTCAGCTTCGCCGGCAAGCGGACTATATGACTGTCCGAGTTGCCAGTTAGCTACCACGTCGGTTTGGTCATTCCAATAACCAACAGCTAACCCCGCCAAATATGCGGCGCCCAGTGCCGTTGTTTCCGCAACACATGGCCGCTCAACGACAACCTGCAATAGATCGGATTGGAATTGCATCAGTACATTGTTCACACTGGCTCCGCCGTCGACCTTTAAGGCATTGATTTCCAAACCCGAATCCCGCTGCATTGCATCGACTACATCAGCCGTTTGAAATGCCATCGATTCGAGTGCCGCTCGTGAGATATGCCCTGCAGTGGATCCACGCGACAATCCGATGATTGTACCGCTCGCCGCCGGATCCCAATGTGGTGCACCGAGCCCAACAAAAGCGGGTACGAGATACACGCCGCCATGATCGTCAACGCTGGCCGCCAGTGCTTCCACTTCGGACGAATCACTGATAATCCCTAATCCATCGCGCAACCATTGCACGACCGCCCCACCAATGAAGACGGAGCCCTCCAGACAGTACACCGTTTCACCACCGATCGACCAACCGACCGTGGTCAGCAGTTGGTTTTGCGACTCAACGGGCTCGTTACCAGTATTCATCAACAGAAAGCAACCAGTACCGTATGTGCTCTTCACATTTCCCGGATCAAAACAAGCCTGCCCAAATGTTGCTGCTTGCTGATCTCCGGCTATTCCGGCAATTGGGATTTCCTCACCAAACCACTCCGGATCCGTCATCCCAACCACACCACTGGAATCCACAACCGTTGGCAACATCTTCATCGGCACATTAAGTAACCCGGCAAGCGATTCATCCCAGGCCATCTCATGCAGGTTAAAGAGTAGCGTGCGACTGGCATTGGATGCATCGGTCACATGGGACTTGCCACCGGTTAATCGCCAAATCAGAAATGAATCGACCGTACCGAACAGAACGTCGCCGTTTCGAGCTCTCTCTTCGAGTTCGCTATCCTGATCGAGCATGTATCGGATTTTTGTTCCTGAAAAATATGGATCCAGCAATAATCCGGTTTGCTTACGGAATTGACCTTCATGACCACCTTGTTTCAGCTCTTCACATATGGGGGCGGTAATGCGACTCTGCCAAACGATGGCATTCCCAATCGAGTTTCCCGTGGCAGCGTCCCAGAGAATCGTCGTTTCCCGTTGATTGGTTATTCCGATGGCAGCGATTTGACTTGCTGCTATTCCGGCGGAATCAATCGCCCCACGTGCAACGGCAAGCTGGGTTTGCCATATTTCCTCCGGATCATGCTCGACGTGACCTGGCGATGGCAGAATCTGTTCAAACTCTTTCTGTTCAGCTGCAACCACGCGACCGGCACGATCGAAAATAATCGCACGACTCGAGGTCGTACCCTGATCCAACGCCATTATGAATTGAGTCATTTGCGCTTACCTGATTAACTTCTAACAGAGTTCAATCTCGCCTCATCTCGCCCAATCTTTCTGCCTTCGATGAGCTTAATCCAAATCTCCATCGAGCGAGTCGGAACGGAATCTGGCAATCAGCTGATCGTACGCAACGACACCCAAGACGCCGCCGACAACCGGCCCCACGACCGGCACGATGTACCACCATGTATTGGGTATCAGAAAGACATCTTTCCACCCGGCAAGGAATGAGAACAGCCGCGGTGACAAATCCCGCGCTGGGTTAATGGCGTAACCGCAATTTGAGCCAAAGGACATTCCAACCATAAACACGATCAATCCGATGGTAATAGGAGCAACGTTACTACCCGGTGCCATATTCCCCTTATCAACCATCGCGCATATGCATAACAACAGAATGGCTGTTCCGACGATTTGATCCAACAAGCCAGTCCAGTTGCTGACGTAACCGTGATGTGGTAACTCACGCGGGTACGTCGCCCAAATCGCCGCTGTTTCCATGCTCTTTCTGGAAACGGGAACCAGGACACTATTTGCAGAAATCGATGCTGTTTCATCCTGCAACTCAGTAGCCTGCTTGGTTACAGGGCGGTCGTAATACTCGATTTGTTCTGCATAAACGAGATAGACGAGCCACGTCGCCAGGAAAGCACCAATCATTTGGGCGCCGATGTATGGCCCCACTTTCCTCCATGGCAAATCCTTGCGAAACGCCATGGCAATGGATACAGCAGGATTGATGTGAGCACCCGTTATGCCACCGCACACATACACACCCAGGATGACAGCAATTCCCCAGCCGGTATTAATCGTAAAGAAGTCGCCATAGGCGCGCTGCGTAATTTCCAACGATGCAGCATCTGGTGACGCCGCTGCGATCTCGACGGTTGACGTACCAAGGGTAACTTGAGCATTTACGCCGAGCCCACATACCATCAGGACAAATGTCCCGAGCAATTCTGCTGCAAATTCTCGTTTCAAATTGCCGTCAAACATTTCTCACTCCTGATGAATCTGACCATTAGTCGTATCACTTCGTTGGGTATAATTCAATCACTGGCAAATCAATGTTTTGCAAAACCCAATTTTCCATGCGAATCACGGCTCTCTACTGCACACTTACCATCGTGTTCTGTTTGGCTTTCCCACAAGCTGGAGCAGGGCAGGGTACAACTGCCTATCCAGACAGTGCACGTGCACTGCGGACACGGCTCGACAATCAGGTAACCGCTTCCTTTGAGAAGTCGTTCGGTGGAATCCTGCAATCAATCTCGCGTTCACAAAAGCTGCGGATTGTACTGGATCGACGCATCAATCCCGCAACCGTGATCAAGTATCAGGCACAAGATGAGTCTGTGCGAGTGCTACTGCAAAAGATCACCGCCATGGCCGACACGTCCTTTTGTGAAATTCGCGGCAATATATACGTTGGTCCAAAAGCAACGTGTCATTGGCTCGCCTCACTATGCGAATTGCATCAACAAACGCTTAAGGAAAAGCTCTCAAGCAATACTGCGAAGCTTGACGCCAAACGCCTGCTCGCAGCGTCTGATATCCAATGGAATTATCTGTCAGATCCGACCGACTTAATTGAAACACTTGTCACCGGTAACGGGCTGTCGATTTCAAATCCACTCTTGCTGAAACACGACCGCTGGAATGCAAACGGCCTTACGAATCTACCGTTAAGTCACAAACTGACGATACTTCTCGCCGGCTTCGATTTGACATTTGAATGGAATCTCGCAACGCAGTCTATCGACTTACGGCCATTCCCAAGCAGCGTTGTATTAAAAACGACAATTCAAAAGTCGTTGAGTGAATCTAATCTGCAGAAGGTTAAGTCTGCACTTCCGGATCTAAAAATCACGTCGTCAGATGGCACCGTTAGTGCCGAAGGCAGGTATGAAGACATTGACCGGCTGAACCGACTGCTTGCCGGTGAAAGGATATCGACGACCACAACGACAAGCAGCGAAAAACGATTTACCTTGAGTGTTCCTAAGGCACCTGCAAAGGACATACTAAATGCCATTGCCAATTCCCGTAAGCTTATGTTGATTGCATCACCAGAGGCGATGGAGTTGTTGACAAAGCAGATTGGGGTGGATGTCAAAGAGGTCACTTTGGAAGAACTATTGAACGTTATCACCAAAGAGTGCGGACTCATGTGGGCTATTAACGGTGATAAGCTCGAAATCTCAAAGTAACACTCACCATCAGTGCTTTAGCCGCTAGCACGGGTATCGTTAGCCTTCTCGCAGTTGCTGAATTGCGTAAAGTCTAATGGCATCGGTAAGAAGCTTCACAGCCTGCTTGCGTTCCTCCGGGGCATTTTCGATCCAGGTGTCGAGTTTTGAAAAGACCGTCAACATCAGCTGAAGCTCACCAGTCGTTTCGCTTGCGGAGTCCATCAGGTATTCCTCTAGGTGCCAATCCTTGACCGCATCGATCTGCTTACCAACAAACACCTCTCGATCACTTGAGGATTCAAGCTCCACGAATTCCATGGCTCTTAACACAATCCAACTTTCCAACAGTTTCCAGGCATTTGTGTGTAACTGCTGTTCGTGTTCTCCAGAAATTACCAGTGGGTCCGACGTGTTCACGGAACCGCTGCTGAGTGCATCGGCTAACCTCTCGACAAGTTTTGCCTTGGATTCAAAGCTCAATACTTCCAGATCACTTGTGCAAAGCCAGAATTGCACTCCATGATGCATTGCACTTGTTAATTTAACGGCGAGCTTAGGGTCCGGCTCTGTTGCTGCCCAATGATCAAGTTTGTCAAACAAGGCAAATGCGTTTGAAGCACCATCGGATATTTCGGTATCTTGCGATGGATCTGAGTGAATTGCGGAATAGACATCATTCCACTGCATCACCACGGTCAGCTGATCCTCCATGAATGGTACCCGGTCGTCATGCTGGAGTTTTAGATACTGTTGTGCCCGCTGATAAAACCACACTCGTGTCAAAATATCGATATTTTGACGTGCCTGCTCTGATGACATCCTCGCTTCGTCTGACGCAGTGCGGCCAGCAATCGGTTGCCACCCATCAAGAATCTCCGCCTGTAATCTATCTACCAAATCAATCTGCAATTGCTCTGGATGCCGACGCAAATCGCTCAATACGATCCACTCGAGAAGTTGCTGCCGTGTGGAGTTGGCAGGAGTGGGCTCCATTCCGACAAACCATCGCCACATTGGAAATGTAAGCACTAACGCAATGACCACACAAATTGTCAGCAGCAGTCGAGTGCGTCTCATGAATGGTATTCTTTGTGGAGTCCGAGTATTGCAAGCAGCGATTTGGAAACCGCGTCGCGTTTATTGTAGCTCAGGTAACACATTAGTGAATGCACTTGCGTCTGCATTAGTGTTAACACCGCGTTATTGCGTTGGTGTCGCAACTAGTTTGAAAACAGGGAATTTGTTATTTTCGAATCGTGGCTAACCGATGCTCTAAACAGTGCGTCCTAATCCACTTCGGATCACAAGCCCGAGCCTTACGAATATACCGAGAAACCCACCATGCCCG
Source organism: Pirellulaceae bacterium (assembly GCA_045566075.1). Taxonomy (GTDB): domain Bacteria; phylum Planctomycetota; class Planctomycetia; order Pirellulales; family Pirellulaceae; genus UBA11883. The sequence goes on from JBJLEE010000013.1 coordinate 22,661, forward strand.
AATTCCTTACCGCTGTAGACCATTCACTCGGCAAAGAATCTGCGAAAACCACGCTGTCCTCATTTATGGATGAAGCACTGCAAACATACGGTGACAGTGTCGACAACGTTCAAAGTCAATGGAATGACCATGATCTGGAGTTCAGCTTCAAAGCCATGGGAATGACCGTTTCCGGCAAACTGATTGTGACGGATGACGCTGTCACCGTAAAAGGTAAGATTCCATTTGCGTTATCGATGTTTCGCGGCAAGATCGAGCGAACCATGGAAGATGAATTACGCAAGGCACTTCAGTAATTGCCGCTGACGGCATTTAGTTAGCCTCAAATACTTGACCAGCCTGAATGGCCGCAAGCAGATTACTCTGAATCATCGTAAGAACGACGATCCGATGGATGCCACAATGGCAACCCCTGCTCAAGGCGTTCTGTTAATACCTCAAGCTTGTTATCAGAACCAGGCATAGACCTCGTAGGTTCAAATTCCTGTGAACTGTGTTCGGTTGGCTCAAAATCCCAGATTCCGAGTTTGATTGCGTCAAGAATTGAGCTTAGCACGGTTGATCTCCTATCGCTTCACCGCAAGATTGCCGATTTGTTTACACCTTGTTGCCTGTTCTCTGTTCAAAGTGCAACGTTCTAATCCGAGCCAGCCCACCACTCCTATCGCCGAGCACGCCTTCAGGTGGGAATTCGGAAATGCGATTTTCAAGAGTATCAATTTGCGCAGCGTCAAAGTCAACAGACCGGCAACAAGAATTAAAAAATAGCCGCGAGTTTTTTCTCTCGCGACGATTCGAGGAGGCTAACGCATCAACCAGAACACATCTGATGTGCGAAGCTTGCCGGCTTACCTTTCAGCGGGCACTCACATTACAATCGCGTCCGCCATGGCCGAATGAGTACTAATCCACCGCCAGCGAATCGTGCTTCAGTAACCGCGCAAGATTCTTGACTCGTTGTGGCACGAGGTCACCATTTCGGCTCTTATCACATACCGCACCGCGCACCGCGACATAATCGACATTCAAATCTTGCAAGGACTCGATGCCCTCCTGTGATAACGATCCGGCAAGCACGGACACTATGCCATGTTCGTGTAACTTGGAAACCCAAGCTTTGATCTGATCGTCGCTCCAGTGGTCAAACAATGACTGTCCATTTTTCACAAACGTGTCCACCAGCACGGTTTCACATTGATTCTCAATAGCAAACTGCAAGAGTAAATCTGGACTTGGTGCCTGACATAATTCAGAGTCCGCGTATACCACTAAGACAAGCTCTGTTCTTGATTCATGCAAGGCAGATCGCAGTTCCAACCACGACTGCGACCAGGGAGCGTCTGCCATACCAGCCAACCCAATCTTGGCGAATCGAGCGCGGTTTGGAATCTGCCCGATGATCGATTGATCTAAGGTACTTAACTCACCCAATGCCAGGCTCAGGTCAGCTTCGTCGTCGATTTGTGTCGCGATTAATCTCCATTGGTCAGCCGACGCCGGCCCCAGCGAGCCAGCTGCAGGTTCCTTTACATCAACGATGGCAACAGAATTCTCGGGAAGTACTGCCAACTCATCGGCACTTCTGATACTCACTAGTAGCTCAGTCATGCGATTCCTCGACCGTCTCTTGCTCGCCGCGAATTGCCCGATGAGCAGCCACAAGTTGCTTATTAAGACTTTTAATGACTTCACGATTAATCGGTTCACACCATGTGCCCCGCACAACAATGTAACCCTGTTCCCAACTACCCAAACGTGGCATGACCGTGCGACTGTGATACTGTGTGGCTCTTTCCGCGAGTCGTACAACAATCGTTCGTGATTCCGGGGTCACAGAATCTGATTGTTGAACGGTTTTCGGCATATGACTATTGGATTGACCAGCGAAGAACACCTCTACCAGATCGATTGGCACTTTCAATGCAGGCCCGGCATTAAGATTCACCAGGAGCATTCCCTCTTCATAGGCAAGCCGTGGGTGGTAAAACCATTTAACCAGCACCACCACAGCAAAAACTGACACGAGTGCCAATCCGCCGGTTACTCCTTGAATCACCCAATGCACATCCCCCAGGACACCGGTCAACATTAACGCTGCCAGCACAATAATTGCTAGCGGCATGATGACACTTGCGGTCAATGCCCGTTGATTCGGTTTTAGCCAGACGTCACGCATTTCAACTATCGGTTCTCTGAATTCCTATAACGCATCACATGGTGTTAGCATCGCATGAAGTATCGTGACTGCCAACGGTATCAAGTGCTATGTGACTATTAGCGGCCATTGTAACCTGCGCTCAATGCCTTTATGATTCGCTTTAGCCGTACCAGAGTTCGGCTGCATATTTGAGCTTCCCAACATGAGTCGCCCGCGGAGTACCACCAGTTTGACATCGCCAATGTGGATTGACAATTCATCAGCACTAGGTGCGTTTCTAGCGAAGCATGAGCAAAGCACATGGGTAGCATTTGATACTGAATTCGTATCTGAATCCACCTACCGACCTGAATTATGCCTTGTGCAAGTCAAGGTCGGTGACGATGTGGCCTTGGTGGATCCACTTGCAACAGACATTGCATCATTCTGGGAGTGGCTTTCGTCTCCTGACAGAAAGGTTCTGGTACACGCGTGCCGTGAAGAACTGCGTTTTATGCACCTTCATACCGGCCAAGTACCCTTGCCGTTATATGATGTGCAGCTCATCGCAGGGATGGTTGGATTTGAATACCCTGCGGCCTATTCCACGCTTACCAACCGCCTACTTGGAATATCGCTGGACAAAGGAGAGACACGAACTGACTGGTCCAGGCGCCCTCTATCCGAGCAACAAATCAACTATGCTGCCGCCGACGTTGAACATCTCATGCCGATTTACAAAGCGCTTCAACAACGCATTTCAGAATTAAATCGAGAAGACTGGGTTCAGCACGAATTAATCAGCCAGCAGGAAGCAATTATTAAATCGGAAACAACACCGCAATGGCGGCGTGTTTCAGGGTCCGGTTCTCTCAACGCACGCGAATTAGCAATCTTACGAGAACTCTGGATCTGGCGTGATGATGTCGCACAAGAGCTCAATCGACCCGCAAAGCGCGTCCTCCGCGACGACTTGATGTGTGAAATATCAAAGCGAAAAACCGCGGACGAGCGTCGTGTGACTTCCATCCGAGGTATGGAGCATCGGCAGTTGCAGCGTCATTTGCCTGACATCCTGGAAACCATTCGTGTCGCACTCGACCTCGATGAAGATCAATGGCCTCGCCGAATCCGCAGCAGTCGAATTCCACAACGATCCACCCTCGCTCAGTTCTTGTTCACAGCAATTGGTACTCATTGCCAAAAAAACTCGATAGCACCAAATCTGGTGACTACGATGCAGACGATTCGGGAATTCCTCTCGTCGCGGCTTGATGGAAATAAAAAAACACGCCAGACACCGATTACCGATGGCTGGCGTGCTGAATTATTAGGTAGCTTGCTTGAGGATGTCCTGGAAGGAAGGCTTGTCGCTCACGTGTCCAACCCCACATCGGATCAACCGCTAACCTTCATTCCCCACTCAGCGACTCATCCTGACCAAGACGAGAGTTGATAGACTACGAGCACGCCCCATGTGTAATATGCCCGTCAGTACTCCCCGTATCTCGTTTTGGCTCCGGCCTCGCAAGTGACTAGTGCCTTACTGACTCCTCCAGTTCTGCTCGTACAAGCGTTTACCTAATCTCTCATTTCATTAGACGCAGTGCGTGAGTACGCGCTTTGTATCGCCATTGCAACGTGCTATTCACCTTCACCGGTCGGCGCCGTAAGGATTACCGGATCCTCGTCGCCATCGGAAAGAAACACCGTCATTTCTTCCTGAACGAGTTTGGTTTCTGGAGTTGCACATTGCACTACTGCACGGAACTTGTGACGACCGGCTGTATCTGCTTTAGCGAAGACCTTTAACTTGATCGATTCACCTGGGCCAATACTACCGATTGGGTCAAAGATTGCCTGACCTGGAATCAGTTCACTTCGCTTACCTTCTGTCTTCACTGGCTCAATACCAAAGCCAAATTGTCCAACGACCTGTACGTCAGTCGCTGCTTTGGTGCCGCGGTTAACGATTTCAATTTCGTAGATGGCGAGATTGCCCAATTCGACCGGACCTGGTGAATCGTTTACAAGCAGTTTCAAGTCAGCGATACCGCGAACATTGGTGACCAGACTTGTACTGCGAGGCTCGGCCGAATCACCTTCGATGCGAACGTGTACCGGATTCTCGCCGTCGCGTGCAAGTACGCATTCGAATTCAAAAGCTCTGGTTGCACCTGCGGCGACCTTGCCGATATTCCAGGACATGTTCCTTCGCTCACCCTTGGTGGCCACTCCGTCCTTCATAAATGATGCACCGAGTGGCAGTGTTGCCGTTACCACGACATCCCTGGCTGCGGTATCACCTGTGTTGGAAGTCTCAATTCTGTAAATGGTTGGCGTTCCTGCATAACGTTTTTCAGGACCTTCCAATGCAATGTTCAGCTCAGCACGCTTAACATCGACGATCAGATCTTTGGAAACGGGCTTCAGATTATCGGCCGAGGCAAGCGTCCTGATTTGCATTGTGCCAGCTTGCTCTGCACTAAGTTCAAGTTCGATAAGTTTGCTGCGACCAGCTTCGATATCGCCAATAACCTGTCCGTCTTCGATTCCAGGCTGTAAGACTAACTTCACGTTGCGTGCAATCGTGTTGCCACTGTTGGTCAGACGTACGGTTACGACTTCTGTATCGCCAAATTCCATTTCTGACGGGCCATCTATGGCTAACTCCAAATTCGGCTCGACGACCTGAACATCCGTTGATACGGGAACCGGTGCAATCGTCCACTGGGCATTAAAAGCGAATTGCTTGCTCCTGGTCGGGATCAGCTTAAGATCCCAGGTCGCCTGTGATCTAAGCGCCAGATTTGAAACAGTCCACTGCACATCCTTCAAGCCATCACCAACATCGAGCGTTTCGGTTTCACCCGTTTCTGATGCCGCGGATGAAATCGTAACCCACTCTGGTAATTGAATCGTTACAAACACGTTTTTCGCAATGATATCACCACGGTTTGTCATCGTGATTCGATATTCTGCCACTTCATTAATCCGGATTTCCGACGGACCGTGAGTGGTTACGGATATTTGGGGCGCGTGACTTGTGTTTGATGAATTCAAATCCCGTGGAGCTGCAATCGCTTCACTGTCCACAGACAACTCAATTGATGTGGTCGGCGCCGGGGGTACAAATGTGTTTTGTACTGCGTTGTCCACTGGTGCTTCATTTGAGAACTCATAGACGTTGCCGCTGCCAACCGTTACCTCTTCTGACGCCACCTGATCCGACGGTGAAATCGCATCGAATTGCGATGCCGCAGTCGGTTCGCTGAGGCCTAAGCCCAATACGTCTTTTTCGGTCTCGGTCGTAGACTCGATAGGCTTAAAATCTTCTTCCAATACAAAACCATCGGTCTCTACCTCAGTCGGAAGCTCTTCAGTAATGATGTCTGTTGGCTGCGCAAGTGGCGGCGCTGATTCAAACTGAAAATCATTTGACGTGGCACCCTGCAAGACTGCATCTGGGGAAATGGTCTCTTCAACAAGTGCATCAGGGACGAAATCACTTGGAGATTCCTGTCCAAAAACCCAGGCGGCAACGAACCACCCGGAAATAATCATTGTAATAGCGATCGATATCTTGCGTGACATGATCAAAACACCTCATGGTGGGGAATGGGGGTTTGGTAATCTCGGTCACAATCGTCCCGGAATGCTGGAAACACAAAAAATTCTTGTGATTTTCGCAAAAAAAGTAATTCTCTCTTCAGAATGCTGCAGAGCAAAAATGGCGGACTCAGCACGGCGGATCGCTTTGAAGCAGAGGAGTTTTACCTTGACCTTCACCCGGTAAAGCACCCACTCAATTTGCCATACCTCAGAGATTACGCACTAACTCAGAATGATCGACTCAATGAATCCAGCAGTACTGAATAATTGCGAGGGAACATTACCCACTAATTGCAGGCAATTCGGGAACATCTTAGCGTCAGCTCCTGCAACGAATGACAATGACGGGAGTCCTGAAAAACTCCATGGTGAATTAAACCTAGGGTCTCCTGTTGATTCCCTCCCCGGAGCGGCGCCGGTGGTGGCCGGGACAAGCAGCGGGCCATTTTCCGTCAGGAATTCACTAAGAATTCGCTTCACTTGCGACTGAAAGTTACGTGCTTGCTGATAACTTGATTCGGTCAATGCAAGTCCTTCTTCGATCAACGCCCGAAAGTGAAAAGAATACCGCGACGGATCTATGGCAAAATCTCGCTTGTGTACCCGAGATGCCTCAACAGCCATAATTCGACGGTGCATCAAGAGAATGTCCTCAAAGTCCACAGGTAAATCAATTGATTCAACTTGTGTTCCACGATCTGACAGAGATGCGGTTAGTGAGTCGTAAACATCTAACATTGGCTGTTCGCATTTTTGAGTGAAAAAGTCGCCGGTAACCGTAAGCATGTCGGGAGGCACAATAGCCGGAATCCCATCACTGCTTACTTTGTTACCAAGCATCGCTTGCCACCCGATCCAACAGTCCGAAGTTCGTTTCGCGATAGGTCCTGGATGATCAAGGCTTTCACTTAACGGGATAACGCCGTTGGTTGAAACCGTTCCAAACTGCGGTTTAAAACCAGCCACACCACAGTAACTTGCAGGCCTGTTTATGGATCCGCCTGTTTGAGTACCAACGGCCATAAAACACATACCAGCGGCAACACTCGCAGCACTACCGCTACTGCTACCGCCGGGTGTTCGGCTCGGGTCGAGTGGATTAAAGGTCGGTGATGGATCGAATCCTGCAAATTCCGTCGTAACGGTCTTGCCGATCACAATCGCACCGGCTTCTTTTAAATTCGCAACCAACGGTGCATCTTCTGCTACCGGATTCTCACCGTACCAATCCGTGCCTCCGCGAGTCCTAACGCCCGCTATGTCCACGATATCCTTGATACCAATCGGGATACCATGTAATAAACCTCGGTCGTGATTATCGTCCAGTTCAGCTTGCAATCTTTGAGCGTCCTCACGAGCACGTGAGGGCCACACCTCGACAAATGCCTTGAGATCGGTATCACGAGCATCTATTTGTTCAAGGCATGCTTCAAGGACTTGTGTTACCGTAAGGCTACCGCTTCGTATACGGTTAGATATTTCGAGGATCGATTGGTCGCACAATGACATTGAAAATCCTGTTACCCTTTACCCGTGTACCTTGCTGACTAGCTGACTAGCTGACTCGTTTCTGCTTATGATTTCCTAAACGGTATTAGACCCGACTCGACTCTCAATACAAATCTCACATAGAACAGGCTCGAGCAGGTGATTCCGTCACAAAGGTTCACTTGTACAAGTCGCGATTAGAAGTCATCATTGCTGTATCCGTAATCCTCACCCAACGCGGTGAGCTTATCAACTCTACCAGAATCACGATAAGAGACGAATAAAGCACGAGGCTATGAGCACAGCAACTCCTGTTGAATTAAATGCAGCACAATCCAATCAGGACTGGCAGCAGTTGGCAACACGCGTTTTATCTGAAGATCACAAAGTAACACGAGATGAAGCTTTGGCGATCCTTCGAAGCAGTGATGATGAGATCCTGGATCTCATGTCTGCCACGTATCGATTGAGGCAAAAGTACTTTGGAAAAACCGTTCAGCTGTATTTCTTGATGAATGCAAAGAGCGGACTATGCCCGGAAGACTGCACTTACTGCAGCCAATCCAAAATCTCAGATGCCGAGATTCCCAAATACAACATCCTGAGTAGAGACAAATTGCTTGACGGCGCTCGACTCGCAGCCGAACAAGGTGCAAAGACATACTGCATCGTCATTTCAGCTCGCGCTCCGAGCGAACGCGAAATCAACGCTGTGGAGACGATCGTGCCGGAAATTAAACAACAGTACGATCTTGATATCTGTGCATGCCTGGGCTTGCTGGATGATGATCAGGCACAACGCCTAAGAGCGGCTGGCGTTAATCGTGTTAATCACAACCTAAACACCAGCGAATCGCATTATTCAGAGATTTGCACGACTCATACGTACCAGGATCGTGTCGAAACGCTCCAGGCCGTAAGCCGAGCAGGCATGGAAATGTGCAGTGGCGGAATCATTGGTATGGGTGAGGCGGATGAAGACGTCGTCGACATGGCCATTTCCCTGAGGGAATTAGGCGTTCACTCAGTGCCACTGAACTTCCTCAATCCCATTGATGGCACGCCCTTAGCCGGAACAGATGACCTAACGCCGATGTATTGCCTGAAAGCTCTGGCGATGTATCGTTTTGTAAATCCCAAAACCGAGTTACGAATCGCTGGTGGTCGGGAGATTCACCTTGGCAATCTCCAATCGCTGGCGCTCTATGCTGCAAACAGCGTCTTCGTAGGTGATTATTTGACCACACAGGGGCAGGCTCCTGAGGAAGACTACCGCATGGTCGAAGAACTTGGTTTTGAAGTCACCACGAATGTGGAGCGTGTGGAGTAGAAGTCAACCGCCCTAAGTCAGGCGTCGTAACACCTGACTTAGGACTTCAGACTTATTACTTACGGAGTCACTTTTACCAGGCTGCCTGAGGCGCCTTCGCCACTTCCGATGATAGTGACATAGACGTTGCCGTCTGCATCGGTAACAAGCGCCGTTGGTTTATCAAGCGTTGCGACACGCTCAACCTTAACCGGCTTGTTCTTATTCTTTGATGCGATTATGCGGAACAGGCCACCGTCAGTGATCTTTCCCCAGTTGAAGTCGGTGACATAGAGATTCTTTTTCCCAGCGTATGCAACACCAGTAATATCGCTCAATCCCGTTTCATAGTTGGCCAGAACCTGACCGTTCTTTGCATCGTAAAATGTCAGCAGTGCATCACCTGGTACGGTGATCTCGCCCATTTGCCCAACAACAATGCTGCCATCCGGAGCCATGGTGATTCCAACGGGTGCATCAACTTCCGTTGCTTCCTTGGTTGCAATAGCACGCTGAAATGGCCCCACCTTGGTGCCAGTCACAACAGCGCGTCCAATCCAACCCTTGGTGTCATCACCATTGGTCGTAACGAAAATACTCGATCCATCGTACGCCAGGCCATAGAAGTTTCCTTCGCCGGCAAGATCTTCCGTTTTCTCAAGCTTGAAGCTAGCTGCCATTTGGTCTGCTTTGATTGCAGCTTCACCAGCCTTTGGCAGGTTATAGACTCGCAGTAGATCTTCGTTGTCAGGAAAGCCACCGCCACCAACAACTAAAACGTCTTCATCGATAAACAGCAATCCTAAAGGTCCAATCGCATATTTTGGACCCTTACCATATGAGTCAACCGGAAAATCCGTAATGACAGCTTCGGCTTTACCATCAACGATACGCACGACGCGGCCTGCACCGCTGTCAGCAACAAAGATGGTACCGGTGCCTGGTTGAATGGCCACGCCACACGGATTGGTTAGGCCACCAGCGACTGTATCCACAGTCGCTTCGGCCATGACACTTGAACTGCTAGCCATTACTAGCATGATTGCGAAGGACAGAATGCGTTTCATCTTTGATGTTACTCCTGAAAAGGATCGAAAGTCTTTGGTTTTAGTTAGTCGCTAGCTGTGCATGTAAAACGGACGTGCAAACTACGGCAGTACCGGCGGATCAACGTGCGGATAATCTTCGCTTGAGAGACCTTCTTTCATGAAGTTCACGACGTCCTGAATATCCTGTTCATTCAATTTTAGCGGGAAAATATCTTCACTAAGCTGAGGGCTCTTAACGCCACCCTTGTTGTAGAACTTAACGACTTCCTCAAGTGTAGCAATGGATCCGTCATGCATATATGGAGCCGTTTTTGCGATTTCACGCAATGTTGGTGTCTTAAAGGCACCTTTATCACCAAGTTGGTTCGTTACAGCAAATCTCCCCACATCTGACGGCTCGGCATTTTCTTCGGCATAGCCGACACCGATATTGTGAAACGCGCCATCCGTAAAGCTTTCACCTTTATGACACGCAGCACACTTGGCCTTGTTAAAGAAAAGATCCATACCACGTGCTGCCGATTCACTAAGTGCACTTTCATTGCCGGCTTTGAACTGGTCGTACGGGGCGTTGCCGGAAACCACGGTTCGTTCAAAAGCGGCGATGGCCTTAGCAATACCATCAGCAGTCACGCTTGATCTAAAGACTTTTTTGAACTGTTTCTTGTATCCTGGAATCGCTGCGAGTTTTTCAACTGCCTTTTCAATCGGCAGATCCATTTCAATCGGGTTGGCGATTGGGCCAAGCGCTTGACCTTCGAGAGCTTCAGCACGTCCATCCCAAAACTGCAAATGGACGTAGCCGGAATTAATGATAGTCGGAGCACTGCGGCCACCCATTTGGCCCCGTACACCGGTTGCGAATTTATCACCGTTTGACCAACCCTTATTTGGATCATGGCAAGATGCACAACTGACTGTATCGTCCACGGAAAGTCGTTTGTCAAAGAACAGTTGTTTTCCAAGCTCAATCTTGGCTTTGGTTTGCGGATTATCCGCAGGAATCTTCATCGCCTTTAGGCCTAAGGGCAATTCAGAGCCTTTCTTTTCCTTACCGGTTGCATCCAGTCCAATCGCTAGACATGCAACAGTGGCTACCGTGGCCAATAAACTTAAGCGTGAAACAAATCGTCTCATAGGTAGGGTTTCCTCTTAATCGCCTCAAACAACAAACGGACAGCACAAGGGAAGGCGGGATGCTGTGGATGAAGGCAGTATCAAATGATGTGATGGACGGTGGATGTGATGAACGGTATTTTCGCGCACGAATCGGCACGCGTCAAGTTTCCAAGCAATCAACTTTGTAACACTTGCAACTCAAGCAGAATTTAAGACGCGGCAATCTTGCCGTTTGCTTGCTCAAACTCAGTGATCTTATTCTCGTGTTCTAAGGTCAATGCGATATCATCAAGGCCGTTGAGCATACAATGACGGCGGAATCCATCGACTTCAAATGCCACGCTCAAGCCGGATTCATCGGAAATTGTCTGAGACTCCAGGTCTACTGTTAGTTGATAGCCTTCTCGATCAGCTCTGGAAAACAGGTCATCAATGACCGATTCATCCAATGCAATTGGCAACACCCCGTTCTTGAAACAGTTGTTGTAAAAAATATCTGCAAAGGACGGAGCCAGTACACAGCGGAATCCAAAATCTTCCAGTGCCCAAACCGCATGTTCGCGACTTGAACCGGATCCAAAGTTACGCCGTGTGACCAGAACGGATGCACCTGCCACGGCTGGCTGATTCAATTCAAATTGCGGGTTATCTGTGCCGTCGTCATTGAAACGCCAATCGTAAAACAAAAACTGGCCGAAACCGCTGCGTTCGATTCGTTTCAGGAATTGTTTTGGGATAATTTGATCTGTGTCCACGTTGGCACGATCCATCGTTGCGACGATTCCCTGATGTACGGTAAATGCTTGCATGGCTACTTCTCCGAATCCGGAGTTTTCCTCAATTGTCTAGGCGTTATAGTCCCAACGTCGAATGTCCACGAACCGACCTGCGATGGCAGCAGCAGCCGCCATGGCTGGAGAAACCAGGTGAGTACGACCACCTTTTCCCTGGCGACCTTCAAAATTGCGATTGCTTGTTGAAGCGCATCGTTGGCCCGGCTCAAGTTTGTCAGGATTCATCGCAAGGCACATACTGCAACCTGCCTCGCGCCATTCAAACCCGGCTTCTTCAAAGACACGATCCAGTCCCTCTGACTCCGCTTGATGTTTTACCAGTCCGCTACCAGGCACAACCATCGCACTGACAGAGCCTGATACCTGATGCCCTTTGGCAACCGCTGCAGCCGCCCGCAAATCCTCAATTCGCGAATTGGTGCAGGATCCAATAAACACACGATCAACATCAAAATCAGAAAGTGATTTACCAGCTTCAAGCCCCATATATTCCAACGCAAGCTCAGTGCTTTTTTGCTCCGTGGAATCGCTAAAGTCCGTCGGTGACGGAATCGGATCGGTTACGGCAATCACCTGACCGGGGTTTGTGCCCCAGGTCACTTGTGGCGTGATGTCACTACCTTGGTAATTACGCACAACGTCGTATTCAGCGCCCGGATCACTCGGCAACAACGCCCATTGTTTAACGGCTGCATCGTAATCTTCAGGTGCATGGTCACGGCCACGCAAGTAATCAAAGGTGATTTGATCCGGTGCAATCATGCCAGCACGGGCACCCGCTTCAATGGTCATATTGCACACCGTCATGCGTTCTTCCATCGAGAGATTGCGAATGACTTCGCCCGTATACTCGATGCAATATCCTGTGCCACCGGATGTGGTTAAATCACCAATCAAATACAAAATCAGGTCCTTGGCTGTTACTCCGTCAGCCAGTTGACCATCAATATTTAATTGCATTGTCTTTGGTTTGTATTGCAACAGCGTCTGGGTGGCGAGCACATGCTCAACTTCGCTCGTACCAATGCCAAAAGCGAGCGCACCAAATGCACCGTGCGTCGCGGTGTGACTGTCACCGCAGACAATGGTCATACCTGGCTGGGTATACCCCATCTCGGGGCCAATTACGTGTACGACGCCCTGATTTACACTGTCAAGGTCGTATAGTTTTACGCCAAATTCACTACAGTTTTCTCGTAATGTCTCGACTTGCTGTCGCGAGATCGGATCAGCAATTGGCAATCCCCGGTCCGTGGTTGGCACATTATGATCCGGAGTAGCAATGGTCCGTTCAGGTCGCCGCACCGGTCTGCCCGCAATGCGTAATCCCTCAAATGCCTGAGCACTGGTTACTTCGTGTACCAACTGCAGGTCGATATAGATGATGGCTTGCTTGCCCTCTTCCTGTTGAACCACATGGTCGTCCCAGATCTTTTCAAACATGGTACGCGGCTTAGATATGTATTCACTCATGACTAACCCAAAAAATAGTTCCTAACGATGTGCAGCACTGCGAGTGATCAATGGCTGCATGTGATTTTGCTCGCAACTACTCAGTATAACGCCGCAACCTTGTATTCGGCAGGGGCAAAGAAAGTCGTCGCAATCAGCCCATTTTAACACGCACGTATCCATTAACCGGTAAGTAATATGGACATTACAGCGAGCACATTGCACCGACCAATATAAAAGAACCTTATCACCTCCAATGACTCAACAGTCCAATCAGACCCACGTTGCATTACTCGAAAAGATTCGCAATAAGACTGCGACCATCGGCGTGGTTGGCCTCGGTTACGTGGGACTACCTCTAATTCGAGCCTTTGTCGAAACAGGTTTTAAAACGATCGGGTTTGATGTTGACGACAATAAAGTCCAGCAACTTCAAAATGGTCAGAGTTATATCAAACACATCGATTCAGAGTGGATCGCATCACTAATCGAAAATGGACAATTTGATCCTACGTCAGACATGCAGCGGTTGGCTGAGCCTGATGCGATCCTGATTTGTGTGCCCACTCCATTGAGCCCTAGTCGCGACCCGGACTTGAAATATGTGGAAGGAACCGCACGCGAGATCTCCATGAATCTTCGTACCGGGCAACTCGTTGTCCTCGAAAGCACAACATATCCCGGTACAACACGTGATGTCCTTTGCCCGATTCTTAGTGAATCAGGTTTAGCTGTGGGGCAGGATTTCTTTGTTGCATACAGCCCGGAACGAGAAGATCCGGGGAATCAGGATTTCTCGGCAAGCCGGATTCCAAAAGTTGTCGGTGGTATGGACTCCAATTCACTTGAACTGGCAGAGGCCATGTACGCTCATGCTGTAGTGGAGACGGTGCCGGTTTCAACGTGCGAAATTGCAGAAGCATGCAAGATTCTTGAAAACACCTATCGCAGCGTAAACATCGCGATGGTAAATGAATTGAAAATCCTGTTTGACCACATCGATATTGATATTTGGGAAACAATCAACGCTGCTAAAACCAAACCTTTTGGCTTTCAGGCGTTCTATCCCGGTCCGGGGCTCGGTGGCCACTGCATACCGATTGACCCGTTTTATCTGAGTTGGGTTGCTCGCTTAAATGGCCAATCGACGCGATTCATTGAACTCGCCGGTGAAATCAATTCATCGATGCCTGAATTCGTTGTGCATAAAGTAGCGGAAGCACTAAATGAGTCTGGCAAGCCTATCAAGAATAGCAAGATCGGAATCTTCGGCGTTGCCTACAAACGTGACGTCGATGACCCGCGCGAAAGCCCTGCATTTCGTTTGATGGAATTATTAAATGACAGAGGTGCTACGCTCAGTTATCACGATCCGTTTATTCCATCCCTTCCGAAAATGAGATCGTACGATGTTCCTGCTCTGGAAAGCAATGAACTCTCAGAAGCCTATCTGAATTCTCTTGATTGCCTGCTAATTTGTACCGATCACAGCCATGTAGACTGGCAATTTGTCGTGGATCATTCGAACATCGTGGTTGATACCCGAAACGCATGCTCCGGCACAACAGACAACGACAACAAAGTCTTCCCCGCTTAGCAATTCGTCGTCGACATCATGCAGCCGCTATGAAAAGAACGCTTTAAATCGACTGTCGATATCCGGAATCCTGGCCCGCATGTCGGATGACAGTGCCGGCATAGCCAATGGCGAGTCAAGCTTTTGAATGTAACGCTTGAATTCCCGTTGAATCAGAACCGGGCCATGCATTCCAAAATGACTCCATGCCCAACTCATAGCATATTCATGCCACGACATGCGAAGGCTGTTCCTGCGACGTTCAAGGGATTCCAGTCGACATTGTGCCGGAAGCACATTCGAGGATGCCATCAATTGCACGTGCTTACGATACTCCGGGTGTAACAAAGAAGACGGACTGTATTTTACCTGCACAACACCACTTGCTGATCTGGTAACCTGCAGCAATTCACTGCACTCTGCTAGTCCTTCATCGATCCAAAGCGGAACGCGGCTACTTCGAAATGTGGAATGCAGCAAAGCGTGGCACAATTCGTGTTGTAAGTCCTGCTGTGCAAATTGAGTGACATACACGGCAATGCGTTGACGGTCTCGTGACTGAATGAATGTCGATCTTCTCGGTTCATCACCGCTCACGAATTGTCTAACAAATCTCAAATACTGTTGCTGTGACTTAAATAGATGCACATCCAGTTCACTTGTTGCAAACTGCACCGTGGTATGACGGCTCAAATACTGCATTACAACGTCACATGTTGCATGCACGGGAAGGGACATGGCCTCATTCGAATCGGTAAATACCTGGATATTTAATTTCGACGCCGATTGAAACCCTGTACTTTCAGCCGGAGTCAGCCAACTTCCGGTTGTGGCCAGCGTGAATTGCAGCATCGTCCGGCGTGATAGCCGGAATGAGTTGCAGATTGTTCTTGAGTCAGAATTCATAACAGGCTTGTAAAATTGCGTGCCATCGCCACTTTATGGAGGCATATGTAAATACAAGATTGGTGCGTATATAGCAAGACAGACAATCCGCTGATTGACCATATCAAAACCCGTGTGTATCGTGAACAGGTGATTATTTAGGCCGGTTATTCTGACTTTGTTGTTCGCGAAACCAGTCAACATAACTGATTCAAACATTAAGGGCAGATACGAGTGAGCTACGCAGAGATTGGCCCGATATCCGTATTCCTACCTGAGCGCAAGGAGTCAATCGATGACCTCCGAGAGGAGTTTCCTAACTGGAGCATCGATCTGATTTACGAAAAGACCGGCATTCACACTCGTCATATTGCGGCAAAGGACGAGTACGCATCTGATTTGGGTGTACAGGCGGCTGAGAAACTCTTTGCAGAGCATGATATTGATCCTCAGTCAGTCGACTTTCTCCTGTTTTGCACACAAACACCTGACTACCCGCTGCCCACCACAGCCTGCATCATGCAACAACGACTGGGGTTAAGGACTGGCTGCGGTGCTCTTGATTTCAATCTTGGCTGTTCGGCCTATGCATATGGACTGGGGCTGGCTGATGGCCTAATCCAATCCGGCGTCGCAAAACGCATCTTGTTTATCACTGGCGAAACATATTCCAAGTACATTGACGCTGCCGACAGAAGCCTGAGAACCATTTTCGGCGACGGAGCGACCGCAACCTTAATTGACGCCAAACCGCAGCAGAGTATCAAGGGTCTCAAGTTTGGCACTGACGGTGACGGTGCAAACATGTTGTTGCTCACACGAAGCGGTGCACGAGAGTGTATCCCTCCACGCGGACGTCACCGCTGGAAAAGCGATCTTTATATGGACGGCCCTGGGCTCATCAGTTTTACGATGGATGCAATCCCACAGTTGGTAGACCAGATTCTCGAAAGCGCCGATGTACAAAAAGATGAAATTGATCTGTTCCTTCTCCATCAAGCAACTCGAAAAATGCTTGACGAGCTGAGAAAGAGGCTCCATGTCGATGAATCTCAGGTTCCGGTGGAAATGGAGCTGGTTGGGAACACCGTTTCCTCAACGATCCCAATCCTTATCGAACAAATGCGAAGAGAAGGGCGAATTAATCCGGAATCACAACACATGATTGTTGGTTTTGGTGTTGGCCTGTCCTGGGCAGGTTGTGTGTGGCAAGACACTTGGAGTAGATAACCCAATGTCACTTAAAGGCCATTTTCTACTCGCGCCACCGATGCTTCCGGATGTAAATTTCTATCGTTCCATCGTGTTTATGATGCAACACGATGATGAAGGAGCTATTGGCCTGATCCTCAATCGACCGACTGATTCACGCCTCAATGACACCTTGGATTTCTGCGAAGGCAATGCATCCACAGAAGATCAGGTGATTCACGTTGGTGGGCCTGTTGACGGGCCTCTGATGACGCTGCACACCATCATCGAATATGCCGAGCAGGAAGCCATGCCCGGCGTGTACGTGTCATCCCAAAAACATAACATCCAAAATATACTCACTTCGGGTTGTTCACCTCACAGAGTGTTTTCTGGGTATTCCGGTTGGACCGCAGGTCAACTTGAAGATGAATTGGAACGCGGTGGTTGGATCACTTGCGAAGCGACAAGCGAGGAAGTCTTCAGCAACGACAACGACATCTGGAAGTCCATCGCACAAAAAGTCGGACATGAAGTGATTCAAGATTCCGTCAAACCCGGCGGGCTTGGCGTTGATCCGATCACGAACTAGTCTTTGGTTCTTAACCCACCTAAATGGCGCGTCACATGAGCTTTGAATCTGAATGGTGGAAGTCATGGGATGGACAACCGTTGTCCGTTGATTCTTTTGATCGAGTGATAGCGATCGGGGATGTACATGGTTGTGCTGCAGCTCTGTCTACACTGATAGATTCCATTCAGCCGGTGCATCAGGATCTCATTGTCATGCTCGGTGACTACATCGATCGCGGTCCTGACTCAAAAGGTGTCATCGATCAGGTACTCAGCCTGACGACACGCTGTCATGTCATGCCACTAATTGGTAACCACGAAACCATGCTATTACAGGGTCTGGATGAGCTAGTATTTCGGGACTTTTGGCTTAGTTTCGGCGGCAAGGAAACACTTGCAAGTTACGGTGGAGAAATCGAACAGATTCCTCCCGAACATATCGACTTCATGCGCAGCTGTCACAAGTTCTTTGAAACGGATACGACGGCATTTATTCACGCGAATTACCAGCCGAATGCACCATTTGCCAATCAGGATGAGCAAGTAGCGTTTTGGCTACACCTAAGCGAATATGTGCCGGCAGCACACGTGTCCGGTAAACGAGTTATTGTCGGTCATACACCACAGAAGTCCGGTGAAATCCTGGACATGGGCCATTTGGTCGGAATCGATACGCATTGCTTCGGAAACGGATATCTCACCGCCATGGATATCAGCTCCAATCAAGTCTGGCAGGCTGATAAAACCGGTGAATTGAGAGTCAACTAAACACCACTTTCTGATTCATTCGGCAGATTCAATAGAAACATACTCAAGGACAATACTATGTCGTATCTGAAAGTGCTGTTGAGCGTATTCACAATTGGATTGCTACTTGCCAATGTGCCCGCTTGCCATGCGGCTGAAAAGCCTAATGTGATCTTGATCTACACCGATGATCAGGGAAGTGTCGATGTGAATTGCTACGGTGCAAAAGATCTCATCACTCCACACCTCGACAAACTCGCAGAGTCCGGCACTCGGTTCACTCAGTTTTATTCTGCTGCACCTGTTTGTTCCCCCTCCCGTGCTGCAGTCATCACCGGTCGGTACCCCCAGCGTGCCGGACTGGCCGGTAACGCAAGCTCCAAACCTGGCGGTTCTGGAATGCCGACTGATGAAATCACCATGGCAGAGATGTTCAAATCAGCCGGCTACAAAACTGCCCACATTGGGAAGTGGCATCTCGGGTATACACCGGACCAGATGCCTAACGCACAAGGATTTGACTATTCCTTTGGTCACATGGGCGGCTGCATCGACAACTACTCGCACTTCTTTTACTGGAATGGACCCAATCGACACGACCTGTTCCAAAACGGCAAAGAAGTCTGGCGAGACGGTGAGTTTTTCCCTGACTTAATGGTCTCTGAAGCAAAACACTTCATGGAGAAAAATAAGCAAGCACCGTTTTTTATGTACTGGGCCATTAACGTGCCACATTATCCGCTTCAGGGTACGGATAAATGGCGCAAGAAATATGAACATCTGGATTCTCCGCGGGATATGTATGCCGCATTCATTTCAACTATGGACGAAATGATCGGTGAAGTGGTCGACTGCGTGGATGAACTCGGTATTCGAGATAACACCATAATCGTGTTTCAATCAGATCACGGACATTCACATGAAGAACGGACCTTTGGCGGTGGTGGCAGCTCAGGGCCGTATCGTGGCGCCAAGTTCAGTCTTTTTGAAGGCGGCATTCGTGTTCCTGCCATTATCAGTTGGCCTAGCAAGGTACCGGCCAATCAAGTCCGTACACAATTTGCAACGGCCGTTGATTGGTTACCAACCGTAGCGAGCATGGCAGACATTGAACTACCCGCAAAACGAACACTAGACGGCCATGACCTGACTGCTGTCGTTTGCGACAACGCAGACGCACCGGTAGAAACCTTTCATTGGCAATCGGGCAGGGGACTTGGTGGGAAGCCGCAGTGGGCAGTGCGACACGGTCACTGGAAACTGATTGGTAACCCAAAGGACACCAGCAACAAAGCACCGATTACCGCAAAAGATGCGATGTTCCTAGTCGACTTAAGCCAAGACATATCTGAAATGAAAAATGTAGCGGCCCAGAATGCTGAGGTGGTAGAGCAACTCCGGAAAATGCACGAAACATGGTTGATGGACGTCTCCAAGCCACGTCCGACTGCTGATGAGTAAAAACCCTATATAGGGCTCTCAGATTCAATTACCTGGTTGGGTTCTCGTACCAGATCACGCCAAGGTTATGACGTTCTTCGCAAGTAATGACATCCAAATCACCATCCTGGTCCAAATCAAATAGTCGCAACAAATCGAACTTAATACCCTCTGGCCCACTGATGTCTGATGACATCCACTTCACACGCCCGTTTTCGCGTATTTGACGAAGCCAGGTTACACCGCTCAAACTGGGGTCACCGCTTGGCTCTGTGGAGTGAACGATGTCGTTGTAACCGTCTTGATTCAAATCACCAATGGCGACACCTTTGCCCTTGGACAATGCGTGTGGGTTGGCAATCGACTCATATGACCACGATTCCGTCGGCCTACCATTTAAAAACTCTTGAGACAGCACCAACATTTTTGATTGATGTGTGGCCACAACAACTTCATGCTGTCGGTCACCGTCAACGTCCGCAATATCAAGAAACATCACTTCGTTTTCCGACCCACCGATGTTGTGAATTGGCCATTTTTCAGTCACTGGGTTCGGCGGTATCTCCAACCACTTAACGCCACGTGTCATTCCACGCCGATCGGATATCAAGAGGTCTTCTGCACCATCCGCGTTCATATCTGATAAACGTAATGACATGATCCATCCGGCTGGAATAATATGATGAAGTTTCCAATCGTCGAGATGCCGCGGATTCTCCGGCGATTCCAACCAACTGACTGATGCATTTGCACCTTTAGAACCGACGATCAAATCCGTACCGAACTTACCGTCGACTTGCATGGCCACAGCAAACATCCACATTTGCTCACCGACAGTGCAGGGGATCTGCACCGTTTTCCACTTAGAGGCATTAAGGTAATCGCTTTGCTGCTTTGGTGCCCAATGCACCTGGATTGTGCGCTGCGTGCCTTCGCAGCAACTAATCACGTCGACATGACCGTCGTGATCCAAGTCTACAAAAATCGCATCCTCCGGTGACTTCACGGTACCGACGGTTACCGATGGCCAGCGTTGAGTCACTTTTTTTAATCCAGGATGCACATAAACCCGGATTTGACCGCCTTCCTCCCATGGCACAACCAGATCCGGTAGTCCGTCACCATTAACGTCCTGAAGTTTTGCACCATCAGCACCCACAGAGGATGCATCGACCGTGTGACGAATCCATGGCATATCCGCGTAAGCTGTTGAACCGCAGAGAACAAAACTAAGTACTAGCACGTTGACACGGATCACAAGGTCGATCCCTTCTGTTACTCGGGAATTTGAGTAGGTGGCATGGGAAACTTACGGATTTGGCTATAGCGAATATATGATTCCCACACGTCTCCATTTTCATGCATTCGAGGGTCACCGGTGCTCGTGAGAAACTCATTCATTTGAGCCATCATCTGTTCACGTATCCGTTTTACACGAGGACTCTTAATCAATTCTCGCATGCACTCTGGATCCTCCTCGACATCAAACAGCTGCCATTCGCCGCGCTTATCGACTGACCAGTTCAGATAGGGCCCCCATTTCCTGTCGTGTCGGCTGTCAATCAGAAACGTCAAGCTCGGGCACGCATCAATATCGTGGTAACCACCGTGTGCCGGTCCTAAGGTGCCGTCAGCATTGAGTTTAACAGGATCACCAGCAGGCCAGCGGTCGGGCTTGAAGTTATGAATGAGCAGATAAGCCCCGGATCTCATGGCTCGTTGCGGATAAGTCCAGTTCATGTACCGGGATGACGAATGACGCTCGCGACTGCTGTATACAGCTCCTCGTTCCAGCGAAGCTCCTTGCATGTGACCAATCAGTGAAACACCGGCCATTTGCGGATGGATGTCCACACCGGCAGCTTGAAGAAATGTAGGAGCTAAATCGACAAAACTCACAAGCGCCTCGGACTGCTGCTTGGGTTGTACCGCCGAAGGCCAGCTGATTGCCATCGGAACATGGATTCCGTATTCAAAGCAATTCGCCTTGGCTCGCGGAAAGGCCATACCGTTATCGCTTGTCACGACGATAAGTGTGTTTTCGAATTCCCCAGCGTCTTTCAGAATCTTGATGATACGTCCCAGATGCAGGTCGAAGTGCTCAATCTCACGATAATAGTCAAGCATGTCCGACTGCACGACAGGATGATCCGGCAGGAATGCTGGTACGTCTGCATCATCAAGCGACTTGCCGGATTTCAATCCTGATCGACTCTCAAAGCCACGATGCGGCTCATGAGCTCCATACCAAAAGCAGAACGGACGATCGTCAGGCCGCTTATCCAGAAAATCCTGAAAGTTGCCCGAATAGTCTTTGTTTGAGATACCGGAGAAGGGCGATTTTTCAGTCTTAGAATTGAATGCCGGCCCTGCCGGATTCTCCTTGCGACCGCCAGCTTTGAAGTTACCCGGGCCCCATGGCTTTCCTGTATATCCAACCCAGTAGCCTGCCTGTTTTAGAATTTTCGGATAAGCCGCGTACTTGGATGGAAACGAACTGGCATGTGTGCCAGCTTGTTCCAACTGCCACGGGTAACGACCCGTTAGCAACGAAGCACGTGAGGGACTGCAACCGGGTGAACCAGCATAAGCATTGTGAAACAACACACCGGCTGCCGCAATTTCATCGAATGATGGTGTAGACACCCCTTTGCAACCATATGCAGACGCGTGAGGAAACGATTGATCATCAGAAATGGCCAATACGATATTCGGACGCTCATTGACATCCGCCATCGATTCAGACTGAGCAAACGCAAGCAGTCCCAACAGTACCAACAGCATCGATTTCATAGTAAACACCTTAGTCTTTAACGGGCATCTCAATTGGGTATCACCGGAGAGGCTAGTCTTTACGCTTGATTTGTGGAAAACGCCATCGTTCTGATGGGGCATAGGCGCCGTCCATTTTTGCAACCAATTTCTTCAATAGGTCAGGATTCTCTGCCGCAAGGTTCTTTTGTTCGCCGAGGTCATTGGCAAGATTAAAGAGTCTCGGCTGTGAATTGAAGGGTTGGTGTACCACCTTCCAATCGCCAGCACGAATTGCCCGTGCTCCTCCACGTTCGTAGAACGCCCAATACAGGAAGTTGTGCTCCTCTTGCTGGTCGTTGTTTCCTAGAACTGCTGGAAGGAATGAAATGCCATCTGTATCGTCAGGAACCTGATCTTCGACATCGGCGATATCAGCACACGTTGCCATAAGATCCCAAAAGGCTGCTGCATGTGATGAAGTGGATCCGGCCTTCACAGTACCCGGCCAGCGAACAACCATTGGCACGCGTATTCCGCCTTCGGTCAGTTCTCGCTTAATCCCATTTAGAAGGCCATTGGAGTCATTGAAGTCGGAATTGTTTCCGCCTTCGCGATGCGGCCCGTTATCGGATGTAAACATGACGATGGTATCATCGTCGATTCCGTGGTGTCGTAGTCGATCGAGAATGGCGCCAACATCTGCATCCATCCGTGAAATCATAGCAGCGTGCCCTTTTTGAGCATCCGGCCAGTCCAGATCTGTATAGATTCCATGGTTGGGAATCTCCATTCCTTTTTTCCCGGCTTCGTTATTCGCATGGGGCAATGTTAATGCGTAATAGAGAAAGAACGGCTCATCCTTATGGTCGTCTACAAATTGCAAGGCACGCGGTGCAATAAGATCCTGACTGTATTGCACCTTCTTTGATGCGACACCCTGACCAAATTGACCTTCGTTGGGCACGAGGTTCTTGAGTTTAACGCGTTCTTCGTTATCGATCAGAAACGTTGGATAGTAATTATGTGCATGATGTTGATCAAGATATCCGAAAAATGCATCAAAGCCCTGACGCGTTGGTAATCCGGTAGATCCCTCGTGTCCAAGTCCCCATTTGCCAAACAGCCCCGTCGCATAACCGGCTTTTTTCAAAACTTCGGCAACCGTGATGTCAGCCGGACGCAAATTATCCTTACCATTACCACGTATAAAACAGTGACCCGTGTGATAACCCGTCATGAGTACACATCGGGACGGTGCGCACACGGTTGACCCGGCGTAGAAGTCAGTAAACCGCATTCCTTCGGCGGCCATCTGGTCGATGTGAGGTGTCTTAATGCGTTGCTGTCCGTAGCATCCTAAATCCCCGTATCCAAGGTCATCAGCCATGATGAAGATGATGTTGGGTCGGCGGGACTGATCGGCTTGGAGTAGAGACGCATGAAAAAGTTGTGGAATGACAGTCGTGGCCAGCACAAAAGCCAGTGCAGTTAATCTGTGTAGTAATTGACGTGGGAACAATCGGCGACAACCGAACTGCGTGTTGGCGATGAGTTGAAACATGGTCTCTTTCTATCAATCAATGCGCGTGCTGCGCTATTCAAAAACGTGTGCTTCGCCACTCGGTGGAGTACGCAAAGGAAAGCCAAGGAACCACGGGCGGAAACCCGTATAGCGATCCCCTGGCGGCAAGGAACCTAAAACGGTTCCATAAGCATTCTCACTATTCTCAGTCAAAAGTTCAATTCCCAGCGAGCTATGCTGTTACTTGAGAACCGGGCCGTCAAGCTTCTCGCCGTTTGTCGTCAGAATCTGAAAGTGGTGAATGCCGGACGTCTGCCCGTCTGAGTACGTCCAGACAACTTTTTTCTCACGATTGACCTCGAACAATTTAGGAGCTCTCGGATCAATTCGGCCACCGGCATAGCTGGTAATCACAACGTTGCCATTAGGCAGCACCTGCCCGCCGCAGGGATCCTGTAACCATGGTCCCGGCAAGTCGTCGTTGGTGAGTTCCCATAGAATCTTGCCATTCGAATCGAAGTCGACGACGCGATTTCCGTTGGTGCAACACACAAGCGTCTGACCGTCGCCGTGGCGAATCGCAGTGAACGGCCATGTGTGAATCTTTCTTTCCGAGTCTCCGGGAACGGTTGTGTCGATCGAGGAAAGCACTTTGCCGGTGCTGTCATAATTCCTGACGGCGAAGTCGAGCAAGTGAGGTACGTGATAGGTTCCATCAGCATTCTTCCGGGCCATCCGCGTCTGCATATGATAATTCTTCTTCTGGCACCGCAGCGGGAATTCGACCAGTATCTTTCCGCTGCCATCGATTTCCAACAGACGGGGCTTATCACCGGCTTCGGTGATGACAAACGTGCCCGACTCAGTGGGATGAGCAGCGTTGACTTCTAGCTGCGTTCCCTTCCAGATCAGCGATTCTTTCCCATCCGGAGAAATCTGAACCACAGCTCCGCCTGGGTACTTCTTACCCTTACTTAGCGTCAGCACCATCATGCCATCATCAAGCTGGTATCCGTCGCGAGTCGAATGGGGATAGGTCCACGACTTTTCGCCGGCTTCATCGATTCGATAAGTGTTGCGTCCAAATGCAACGAAACTGTGTGTGGTCTCCTGTGCAATCACGAGGGTATCACTGAAGACGACAACAGCGGCCAAGCAGATTGTGGGCACCAACGTGTGTTTTATGTAGTGGCTCATTGATTCACTCTTCATAACTAATGTTCCTTCGGATTCGTTGAATGAGGTTCATCGATCTTACCCTTGATGCAAAAAATCGTCGAACGTTAAGTGGCCGCAACCGCCGGAGTTTTTATCAACAACCTGCTGACAAGCCGAACAGCCTCGCAGGTTGATGACATACCATGCGGTTCGTTTCATCTGCGGTTCATTGGCACCGCCCGCTTTTTGCCAAACCTTGTTCGTGCTGGTATCGACCAGTGCGACATACAGCGAGTAGAAGGTTCGACGCTATGCACCACCGGATAATTCACTTTGAGGCGACCAGAAAAGATCTTGAAGTTACAAGTTCGTGTATGCGGGTTGATTCACCACTTTCCCGATGATCGCATTCGCTCCTAACCGAAACCAGACTGACTTCGAAGTCGCGGGAGAAAGTGAATCTACAATTCGCCGGTTAACACATGATGAAGACGAAGAGGCAAATATGCCAAATTCTAGTCGTCATTTTAAAATTGCCTTGTTTCCCTCGTTCCGCAGCTTCTCAATTTCGCTGATTCGCAAACGAAAAGACGCGCATCGTAGTAAATGCCGTACGCATCACTTATGATCTTAATTGATCAAACCGCATCAAAAAAAAGCCCCAACAGGAGCAGTCAAATGTCAGCCCCAAAACAAATCAACCGACGTGATGCCATCAAGGCAACGGCGGCAGTATCGACGATCGCTCTTGCCAGTCAAATAACACCGGCTGCGTATGCAACGGCGAAAGAAGGTTGGCTCAAGTTGTTCAATGGTAAAAATCTGGACGGCTGGCACATCAATCCTGAAAAAATCGGTCACGGAACCGGTGGCCAGTGGGCTGTAGAGAAGGGCACCATTGCTGGCCAACAGGATCCTCCGGGCTCCGGTAACGGCGGCATACTGCTTACTGATAAGAAATTCGGTGACTTCGAATTGAAAATTGGCATGAAACCGGATTGGGGTGTTTGCTCCGGGCTGTTTCTTCGTGGAAATGACCGAGGTGCTTGTTTCCAGATGATGGTGGACTACCATGACGCCGGAAATGTGGGACATATTTATGGCGAAGGTACAACCGGCTTTAATACACGCACATTTGATATCAATGGCAAATATGACGGTAAGGCGTTAACCGGGCTTATGACAGACAAGCACAAGGCAGCCAAAGATGTCGGCTTGATTTATTCATGCACACCGGAAGAATTCGTTTCCGCTTGGCAAGTAAACCAGTGGAATATGGCTACCGTTAAAGTGCAGGGTGAATTCCCTAAGATTACTACCTGGATCAATGACTTGAAAGTATGCGAATTCGACGGCACGTCGAGTACCGCGGCGAATTACGACAAAGAAAAGATCAAAGGGATTCTGGGAACAAGCGGAAGTATCGCTGTTCAGGTGCACGGTGGTACTGGCTGGCCCAAGGGAGCAAAATGCCGCTGGAAGGACATCTCCATCCGACCACTGTAACGGCGACCATCGCAAGAATTATCGCAAGATTTATCGCAACGATAATCGAGGTCATGCCCCTCTCGTCTAACAAAGGACGTCATGGTATTCCAATGCCCATTCGCGCATATAGCGCACCTGGGTTGGTTCGACTCGGTAGACAATGAGATTCGGATTAGCTGGAGAACCGAGATAGTGTTGCAACAGTGGATTAGAATCCCAGATTTCCTGCAAGAGCTCTGAATCCGTTTCAACAAAGGCTGTGCCGGTTAATCGCACCTGATCATGATTTCCGTTGACATAACAAAGTTCCACTTTGGGATTTGCTGCTATCTCCTGAGTCTTGTGATATTGCTTTAGATTTGCAATCCACACGGTAAAGCCACTTGTCCGCACCGGTGATACGGGACGCAGTCGCGGCTGCTCGCCATCGATCGTCGCCAATATAGGGAACCGATCTTCACTAACGACTTGCAGCGCGAGTGCTGGAACTTCCTGTGGATCCACCGGTGTCGGCTCAGGTTTATTCACGGTAATTGGCCTAATTCTACTGACGCCCTATTTGTCCTTTGTCACCTTCAACTTGCCGTTCATCTTCATTTCATGGATACGGGCAACATCCCACATGTAGGTGTTAATACCAGGGTGCCCGGCAAGTGATTTGTCTGCGGCGAGCTTGATATACTTTGCTGCCTCCTGCTTTTTGCCGGTCACTTCATAGAACAAGCCCAGATAAAGGTGAGCATAAAACAGTCGCCCTTTCAAAGTTTCCTCAGACGGATCGCCGCTCTCCGTATCATCCAGCACGTCCTGCGGAGTTGCCGTTCCACGATACATTTCAAAGATTTTCATCATGGGGACACGAGGATCATTCTTGATCGGCAGCATAACCTCTCGCGATTTTTTCACGCCGACGTCTGGTGTCATGCATAGGAATCGCCAAACCGAGTTTTCTACATCGTTGTCGTGAAATGTCTGATAAAGCTCAAACTGATCTGCTCCCCGCTTAAACTGGTCGGCATAGTACATTGCGATTCCGCGTTCCCATTGACGCGATTCGATGGACGGTCTCAAGCTCACGTACTTATCAAAATCCGCCACCGATTCCTTGATCCGACCAAGCTGAAACCTCACTCTGCCGCGGTAGTAGTAGGCAACTGGCTGCTCAGCGTCGTGCTTGATGGCGGCATCAAAGTCTTCAATCGCACCTTCAAATTCCCTTGCTCGCATATGCGCCGCAGCTCGTTGCATAGCAGCTTCAAAGGAATCATCGTCTGCGGCGTTTGCCTGCGGTTGACTGGATTCCAATCCACAAATCAAAGCGGCTAAGATCAGTAACAACACAAACGGGACCCTCAAAGTCGACTTCATACATCACCACATTTTGAAAATTAACTGTCTATGCCATTATGTCACAAGCTTACGCGAGATACGGAGATTGCACCATCAAAACAGACTTGTACATCCAGTCCAGTTTCACGCTTTCGTAGATGGTAATCCGCTGCATGTTTTAACGCAGTCACGCCATCAGATTCACCAGCCAATTCATAGCCGATCGGTAGTGCATTAGTGTCCAACCCGGTGACGTGAATATCAGGCTGTGCCTTATCACCGATCGTCGGATCGGGAAGATTAACATTCCAGAATCCCGAATCAACCGGCGCCGAAAACATCTCTCTGCCCTCCAACACTTGCTGAAGCACCGTGGCCGACCACTGGCCCGACTGATCCCAGTCAATTTGTGTCGACGTCAGGTGATACTGCGATAGTGC
>JBJLEE010000014.1:0-49906 GCA_045566075.1 Pirellulaceae bacterium
CTATTGAGCTACCACATGATGACGTTGGTGTGTACTGCACCATTACGCAAGATCACGGACTTGAGTTGGCACTGGACAACCAGTTACTCGAATTAGCCAAACCCGCGTTGGAAGACGGTTTGCAGGTAAATATCGAGCTTCCGATTGTAAATACTAATCGAACTGTCGGCACCATTCTTAGCCACAACATTGCTAAGAAATGGGGTGCAGATTGCCTGCCGGACGGAACCATCAACATTAAGTTCAATGGCTCTGCCGGTCAGAGCATCGGTGCATTCCTTGCCAAAGGCATCACGATCGAACTTGAAGGTGATGCAAACGATTATGTCGGTAAAGGGCTTTCCGGCGGACGCGTCATAATCTATCCACCGCGAGTTAGTACTTTTACGGCGGAAGAACACATCATCGTCGGTAACGTTGTACTTTACGGTGCAACGAGCGGCGAAGCATTCTTCCGCGGCCGGGCTGCAGAACGATTCTGTGTTCGAAACAGTGGCGCCCATGCAGTGATTGAAGGAGTAGGGGATCACGGGTGTGAATACATGACCGGTGGCCGTGTAGTCATCCTGGGCGAAACCGGACGAAACTTTGCGGCCGGCATGTCCGGTGGTGTTGCTTATATCCTCGATCGAGATGGCGATTTCAACATGAAGTGCAATCTCGGCATGGTGGAACTGGAATCCGTTGTCGAACAGGAAGATGTTGATGAACTGAAGGGACTTATCCAAAAACACCTGCAGTACACCGATTCTGCTGTAGCCAGTGATGTGCTCGAAAACTGGGATGCAACATTACCACAGTTCGTGAAGGTTATGCCGACAGATTTCAAACGAGTATTGCTTGAACGCAAGCAGCAACAAGAGCAGGCAACAACCAACTCATAATTAGTGCCTGCTGAAATATCACAATCACACATATCAAACAAACGACAGAACAGTAGAAGTAAAACGAAATGGGAAAACCAACAGGTTTTAAAGAATTCGAACGCAAAACGGTCCCATACCGCCTACCCTTGGTACGCATTGAGGATTTTGACGAGATTTACACTGATCCGGACGAAGACCATCTGAAAAATCAGGGGGCCAGGTGCATGGATTGCGGAGTACCGTTTTGCCAGTCCACCACAGGTTGTCCAATTGATAACCTCATCCCTGAATGGAATGACTTGGTCTATCACGGCCGCTGGCGTGATGCGCTGGACCGACTCCATAAGACGAATAACTTTCCGGAATTTACCGGACGCGCATGCCCCGCTCCATGTGAAGGTGCATGTGTTCTCGGAATTACCAATCCAGCAGTCACCATTAAGAATATCGAAAATGCCATCGTTGACCGTGGATGGGCAGAAGGCTGGATTACCGCGGAGCCGCCGGAAGTACGCACGGGGAAATCTGTAGCAATTATCGGAAGCGGTCCGGCAGGACTTGCTGCTGCAGATCAGCTAAATAGCGTAGGCCACAATGTGACTGTCTACGAGCGTGCTGACCGAATTGGTGGACTACTCATGTACGGCATTCCGAACATGAAACTCGACAAGGGAGTCGTGCAACGTCGACTGGACAAGATGGCTGACGAAGGAGTTCAGTTCAAGACCGGTGTAAATGTCGGGGAAGATATTTCTGCCAAAGAACTATTCGATTCAAACGACGCAGTGCTTCTTGCAACCGGTGCAACGAATCCACGGAATCTCAATATTCCAGGGCGTGAACTCAATGGGGTTCATTTCGCAATGGAATTCCTAACCGCCAATACAAAGAGCCTTTTGGATAGCAAGCATGCAGATGGAAATTACATCAATGCAGAGGGTAAGAAAGTTGTCGTGATCGGTGGTGGAGATACCGGTACAGACTGCATCGGTACTTCATTGCGACATGGTGCAACATCCATTGTAAATCTGGAAATCGTACCGCAACCGCCCGATTCACGTGCAGATAACAATCCATGGCCTCAGTGGCCACGGATTTTCCGAGTGGATTATGGCCACGCGGAAGTTGCCGAGAAGTTCGGAGCAGATCCACGCGAGTACTGTATTGAAACCGTTGAGTTCATCGGGGATGAGTCTGGAAATCTGAAGGCCCTCAAAATCATTGAAGTTGACTGGTCAAAACCTCAGGAAAACGGGCCACCCTTCACGCAAGTTGAGGGTACTGAAAAAGTCATTGAAGCAGACCTTGCTTTCCTGGCAATGGGTTTTCTCGGACCTGAACACTACGTACTTGGATCGCTTGATGATTTGGATTTGGACCAACGTAGTAACTATCAGGCAGAACATGGCGAATTCACTACAAGCATCGATGGCGTATTTGCTGCTGGTGACTGCCGGCGGGGACAATCACTTGTGGTTTGGGCTATCAACGAAGGCCGCGGAGCAGCTCGAGCAATTGACAAATACCTAATGGGGACCTCAATGCTACCTGCACCAGGCGTCTCGCAAGGTAGCGCCCTTAATCCCGCATAACTCTGAACTGGTAATTATGATGAATCGTATTACTAATTGAGTACCGGCGATTTGACCGTAACTACCTCTCAGGAATTACTTCGTGGACCCTATCATCTCCCTCCGGTCGATCACGAAGCGGTACAACACCGGACATCTGGCACTAAGTGATGTATCACTTGAGATTCCAACCGGTTTGACCGGCATGCTGGGCCCAAATGGCGCCGGTAAGAGCACAATGATCAAGATTCTTCTTGGTCTGTTAAAGCCGTCGAGTGGTTCAGGTGAAGTCCTCGGAATCCCACTGGACAAGGATCAGGTGAAAATCCGGAGTTTAGTAGGGTACATGCCCGAAGATGATTGCTACATCGAGGGTATCAGCGGTGTGGAGATGGTACAGTTCGCAGCTCAACTCAATGGATTTACACGCATTGAGTCTCTTCGACGTGCACACGAAGTGCTTGATTTTTGCGGTATGGAACAGGAGAGATACCGGCCAGCGGACACATATAGCACTGGGATGCGGCAAAAGCTTAAGTTTGCACAGGCCATCGTACATGACCCTAAACTGCTCATTCTGGATGAACCCACCTCGGGACTTGATCCCGGGGAGCGGCAACTGATGTTGCGGCGAATCAAGCAACTAAGTGAACGACTCGATATGTCCGTGTTTATCTGCACTCATATTTTGCCTGACGTACAGGATACATGCGATTATGTCGTGGTAATCGCAGCCGGTGAGGTTCGCGCTTCCGATACCGTAGAAACGCTTCAGTCGCCACCGAGTCCGTCAGTGGAAGTGTCCATCGTCGGAAACCTCGAAGACTTTAAGAATATTGTCAATTCCAATGGTTATGTAACTGTAACCAATTCCGACAACTCTCTTACTGTTGTCGGTAATGATCTGATTGACAGTAACAAGATGTGGCATTGGGCGATTGAAGCTGGTGTGTCCATTTCATCACTAACGCCGACCCGTCAATCGCTTGATCAAATCTTCCTACAGGTAATCTCGGAGGAAGATCATGCCAATTAATGACCTGGGCTATCGAAACTGGGATGCAAAACCAACCCTCCGACCTGCAATCTGGACGGTCATTACAAAGGATGGCATCCGTCTTGCATGGCGGCACAAGTGGCTGAGACGATTAATCGTCCTCAGTTGGGTGCCCGCCTTTGTACTTGGCATCTTCATCTTCCTGTTTGAACAAGCTGTTCAAAACAAGGCAATTGAGTCAGAACTTCAGGGCGTTCAGCAAGCGGCACTGATCGTATTCATGAATGGCGAGATTGACGTTCAGGCACTCGGACAAGCGCACTTGATGATGGGGGATTCCGATCAATTTCAGGAGATCCTCAGCCGCGTCATGTCCAAAGTCGGGATCAGTAACGAGCCGGACATACAGGATTTAAGAAAACCGATTGAACTTAATCGAGAAGTCAATCAACCAAGTCGGGGTCAGCGGCGGCGGTCGGCTGCACAATCACTGTTGAGCCCTTCATCGCAATATCCGGTCTATGTTCTGGAACTGCTTGCGAGCCAATTAAATACCAATAGCTACGACGACCAAATGAGGGTCATCAAAATTAACCGGATTATCAAATCCGACGCAGACAAGGACGGGCTGGTCACACGAGATGAGTTGGTTGATGAACTAAGACCGCGAATCTGGTCGCGGATTCTGTTTAACTTTTTTAAGTTTCCGCAGGGTATTGCGCTAATTATCGTCATCGGTATCGTTGCGCCGAAGCTAATCGCACACGATGTCCGATCCCGCGCGTTTCTCTTATATTTTTCTAAACCAATCAAGCCATGGCAGTACTTGCTTGGCAAAATCATGGTGGTAGCCACGTACGTCGCAGCGATTACTACCCTGCCGGCCTTTATTCTTTACTTCATTGGTATAGCTCTTTCACCCGGATTGTCATCCATTCTTGCAACCTGGCATGTCCCATTCCAGATCATCCTGGCATCAGTAGTCTTGTGCGTACCTGCGACGATTATTGCACTTTGCTTTTCATCGCTGACTTCGCAAAGCCGAATTGCTGGTTTTGCCTGGTTCATGGTTTGGATCATTGGTAACGTGGCGTTCATGATCATGTTTGCCGTTGATGCCGATCAAGCATTTCGCTCTCAACAGCAAATGACGCAACAACAGATTCAATACGAAAGTGACGTCAACAACAACGAGAATCTTCAGGGCATAGAAGGATTTAGAGAAAGTAGCCGGCCACGGTTAATTCTCAACTCGCTTGAATCCGAATGGACCGTCCTTTCGCTATTTCACACAATCTGGAAAGTGGAGGCAGCATGTTTTGGCTTTGCTGATGAAGTTGTCTCGCTCTCCACAGCGTTGACCCTGCTGTTGATCGTGACATTTATTTGTTTCTTTATTCTTCGGAAGCGGATAACGGCGCCAATACGCGTCTGATACAGAATTCAAAACTCGCACCATAACAACATGATCGAATTGACTAAATTAACGAAACTCTACGGCACCGTAATCGGTGTTAACGAGATCGATCTGGTGTTAGAGCCCGGAGCCTATGGACTGCTTGGTGCCAATGGTTCCGGAAAGACAACGCTTATCAATTTGCTCACCGGACAGCTTAAACCATCGGTTGGAACCGTCCGCGTGTTTCAACGAGATCCCTGGGCAGAATCAGATGTAAGGTACTTACTCGGCCTTTGCCCGGCCACTGATATCCTCTACACCAATGTCACTGCCTTTCAATTCGTCCGATTCCTTTTGGAATTGCAGGGAATTAAGCGTTTAGACTCAGCAGAGCTTGCTAACAACGCACTCGATGTGGTTGGACTAGATGAACAGGATCGAAATCGGCCGATGGGCGAGTATTCACGCGGAATGAAACAACGCGCTAAACTCGCTCAGGCGATCGCCCATGACCCCGAGTTGTTGATACTCGACGAACCGTTTAGCGGACTTGACCCAGTTGCTCGCCATGAAATGACCACTTTCCTTCAAGACTGGGTTGCACGTGGAAAGAGTGTGCTGGTTTCCAGTCATATTCTTCACGAAGTAGAGAACATTGCCCAACACTACCTGTTGATGAACCATGGTCGATTGCTCGCGCACGGCAGTACAACTGAGATTCGCGATTTGTTAGCGGACATTCCACGTGAAGTAACCCTGCGATGTACAGATGCTGTCAAGCTAGCCGACGTACTTCAATATCAAGAATGTGTGAAAAGTGTCGGCGTGCTCGAGGGAAACCTTGGCGTCATCGTAAGGTCGACCGACGCGAAATCATTGTTTGATGCGTTACCGAATTGGATTACTGAACATGAGTTAAATGTCACCGAAGTTGAGTCCGCGGACGAGTCTCTCAATTGGATCTTTGACACCTTGCTAAAAATGCATCAAGGGGAGATCTAATATGAGTGATTTAGTTTCAAGAATACTTTCAATCTACCGATTCCAATGGCAGGAGACATTTAACAAAAAGACGTGGCTCGTTTGGCTACTAATGATAGCTATACCAGTTGGCATCGTCATTCTCGTCGATCTAACAGCACATGGAGACATCGAGACTTACTTGTGGGGCTTTTTCGCCACAACGCTTATTGCAGGAGTGATTCCGGGGCTCAACCTGCTCTTGTGGCTTACACCACTATTGAGCACGGAGTTGGAAGGGAATACGTGGACATTTATCAGTGTCCGGCCAGGTGGAAAGCTCTGTATGGTTCTTGGCAAGTACCTTGCCACGGTGAGCCGGGCGATTGTCTCTGGCCTTTTAGGTTTGCTTATCGTGATACTCGTGACAAGTTCGATCGCAGATCGCCCGGAAACCACCAGACTCTATGCAACGATGGCATTAACCGTTGTCCTCGCGAGTCTGGCATACGGGTGTCTTTTTGCTGCCCTTGGTGTCATTTTTCATAAACGCGCGATGGTCTTTACCGTCTCATACACCTTACTAATCGAAGTGATGGTAAGTATGCTCCCGGCAGTAATCAACAAGCTCTCGATTACGTATTATTTGCGAAGTATTGTTACGCGAATAATGGACTGGTCGCCTCACACGCCAATCTCTGAGAGAAATCTCACTGAAAACGCTGCTGCTGATCTGTTGCCGGAGATATTCAGCCCGAACTCGACGTTTTCCGATCTCATTGATTTAACAGTGCTCTGTGCTGCATTTCTCACTGTGGCATGTGTGCTAACAGTTAAACGAGAATACACGCGGCATACTGCTGAATAATAGTGACGCCAATAAGAGTTTGGTCAGGACTCCACTGAATCATGATGATGACCTTGCTGCTCTCGTTTGTTTTCACGCCTGTGTAGAAAACCGGCAAACGCCAGAATCAGGAGCATGAAGATAAACAGGCAGAGCACCATGAGGTTGTCGACACCGCCCTGTGAGAATGTTAATGCCAGTATGGGCAAAATCATGACAGCACCGATTGAATAGAGAAACGCCACAACCCGCATGCGCTCATTTTCCTCAACATAACCTTCTGCGAATGTCTCTGAAGCTTTAAGTTTCTCCGCAACGGTTTCTTTGCGACGGGTGACGGGTTGACCCATTTGATTATCAGTCTTAATCGCAACAGACACTTCCCGGTAGCACTGATTACATGTACCGGTGGTGGCAGCCATCGCACCTCCGCAATACGGGCACACAAGTTTGCTTTCACCGCGGTCAACAGCATCAAACAAACCACCGACAGTCGCAGCTTTAACCCATTTCGCATTGTCTTTGCGAACTAACGTGGATTCAGAGATCGCGCCGGACTTCACCTTCTCTAAGAATGCTCGATTAGAGAGCGGACCGACATCCTTGCCGTTCTTATTGTAAAACCATTCAGTCATATTTAATAAATGATAACCCTTTTGATTCCGGTGACTACTTTGGATTATCGAATGATATGGTACTTGTTACTTAACGTCTTTGGCAGTCTCACCCCATTACTAACAATGGATGCGGTCATAACTCCACTACTTGTTGATATTCCGGGACAACAACCGTTGTGTCGAGATTCGCTTCAACAAGTTCTTTAAGTGTGTGCGCCGCATCCTCATCGCCGTGCGTTAAAAAGACACGCTTGGGCGAGGGGGTGAAGTGGCTTACCCAACGCATTAAACCTTGCTGATCTGTATGACCGGAAAATCCGGAGAGACTCTTTATCTCAGCTTTCACTTCGATTTGCCGACCATGAATGCGGACGGGGTTTGTACCATTCTTGATGATCCTGCCTAACGATCCATTTGCCTGATATCCCACGAATAGAACCGTCGACTCTTCTCGAGTTAGATTGTATCTCAAGTGGTATTTAATGCGACCGGCAGTACACATACCGGAGGTAGCCATGATGATCGATGGACGATCGTCAATATTTATCGCTCGCGATTGCTCACGTGTCCGTGACAAATAGAGGTTAGGAATATCAAGTACCTTTTTCCCATCATGAAACATCCGAATTGCTTCTTCATCGAAACAATTTCGATGCTTTACAAACACTTCTGTGATATTAGCAGCCATCGGGCTATCGAGAAAAATCGGGACGCTTGGAATCCGGTTAGCACTACCAAGCCTCCCGAGGAAGTAAATCAATTCCTGCGCCCGCTCCACAGCAAAGGTCGGAATCACTACGTTTCCGCCACGAGCAATGGTATCGGTAATCACCTCGGACAACATATCTTCATGGTCACCGTGGGGTGAATGATTACGATCACCGTAAGTTGACTCCATCACCACAAAGTCTGCATGTTCAAGCATGGTGGGGTCACGGACAATTGGTTTGTCATGCTGGCCAATATCACCTGAAAAGACGATGCACTTACCGTCAGATGTACGTACTTCCAGCATGGATGAGCCCAGTATGTGACCTGCATCGTGGTATGTCACACTGAATTCATTAGCAATACGAGTTGGCTGAGCGTAATCCACTGGCTGAATGAGTGGCAGCGTTTGCGAGACATCTTCATCTGTATACAGAGCCTCAACCGGATTCGGTCCTTCGCGACCTTCTTTCTTATGGCGACGGCGTTTGTACTTGGCATCCTCTTCCTGAATGCGAGCCGAATCACGCAACATGATCTCAGCCATATCAGCAGATGGACGAGTCATGTAGACAGGTGCAAAAAGGCCACCGTTTACACGGCGTGGCAGTAGCCCGAGATGGTCGATATGTACGTGCGTAATCGCAACCGCATCTATCGATTTGGGATCGATTGGAAGGGGAGACCAATTCCGGTCTTGAAACGGGCGTTCCTGATACAAGCCACAATCCACGAGCAGCCGTTTACCGTTAGACTCCAGACAATAACACGATCCGGTAACCTGTCGATTTGCACCAAGGAAATGTAATTTCATTGTTCTACCGAGATATCACAATTTAACATCCGTCAATTCAATCAATTGTGACGGCACTATAGCTAAAGATACAATTTCAATCGCTAAGGGTCGCTGCAATTCTCGATAATATTTTTCGCACCGTGCGTGCATGCACACCAAGCTCAATCGCAATTTCCTGGTTGGTGTAGCCTTCCATTCTCTGATTGATGACTCTCAGTTCGCGAGAGTTACACATTTCTTCGAGTTTCAAACAAATATCCCTCATCACTGTAATGGCACTTGGAGTCTCCGTTAAATCAACTTCCAATTCATCCACGTCAAGGTCTATCAACTGCGTTTCAAAACCAACGTTACGCTTTTGATAACGAAAGTTTTGTCGATATGCTTCACCGACTTTGTTTCTTGCAACACTCGTCATATAGTTTTTCAGATGCTCAGTGCTTCGGAAAATACCGGATGCACATTCATTTCTTAAAAGTGAAGCCCAGACCATTTGCATGAAATCTACGGAGTCAAATTGTGATTTCATAGACGCGTGCATTCTGCGTCTGATCACTTTTTTAACATGAGTCGATACCGCATTTATCTCTGTATTTGCAAGATTAATCGTACGACAATGTTCTTGATCAAGAGAGTCTTCAGCTTGTTTTTGAACCATTTTGGTATCCAAGTCGTTTACACGGTTGCCCCCTAAGATTACCCGCACGTAAATCTAGCACCAATCGATCATTCCATCGAACATTTGGTGGTAACCCTTTGCATCTGTTTGTTGAGGAAAAGGTCCATTCAGCC
Organism: Pirellulaceae bacterium; assembly: GCA_045566075.1. Classification (GTDB taxonomy): domain Bacteria; phylum Planctomycetota; class Planctomycetia; order Pirellulales; family Pirellulaceae; genus UBA11883. Next base: position 9,554 of record JBJLEE010000014.1, read on the forward strand.
TATATTTATAGGTATGAGAGAAGTGTGGCACTGGTGTCAGTGCGCGCACAGCGCTGTGAATCCGATTGCATAAATATGAGCACTTATATGAGCAAGAAGCCAATTTCATTAATTGCATTTACTTTGTTTTCATTTGCATTTGTTGGCATGAGTTTCGCCGAAGACGAAACCGACCCGGCGACTCAGAGAAAAATCAGTTTCTTCAGCGACATTCGCCCGATTTTTCAACTGCATTGCAATGGTTGTCATCAGCCAGCCAAGCAAGGTGGTAAATACGTCATGACATCATTCGAAAGTCTCTCTGATGGTGGTGATTCCGGTGAAAAGGCCATAATCCCTGGCGATGCGGCAAGCAGTCATTTGATCCAGATGATCACACCGACCGACGGTCAATCTGAAATGCCAAAAGGCAAGAAGCCCATGAGCGAATCTGAAATCGAAATGATTACGAATTGGATCAATCAGGGTGCTGAAAATGACAGTCCGGCTTCAGCACGACCAGCATTCTCATCCGAAAACCCACCGAAATACACGGCACCTCCAGTTTTGACATCGTTAGATTTTTCACCTGACGGAAAATATCTGGCAGTTTCCGGATACCACGAAGTACTGCTACACAATGCTGATGGATCAGGCATTGCTCATCGTCTCATCGGGCTATCAGAACGTATTGAGTCCGCTCGATTTTCTCCAGATGGAACACGACTTGCCGTAAGTGGTGGATCACCAGCACGTATGGGCGAAATTCAGGTTTGGAACATTTCCGACACGGCCTTGCAGTTTACAGTGCCCGCCGGATACGACACCGTTTACGGTGCCAATTGGTCCCCTGACGGAAACACAATCGCGTTTGGCATGCCCGACAACACGGTACGAGCCATCAATTCTGAAACCGGAGAGCAGACACTTTTCAACGGAGCTCATAGCGACTGGGTATTGGACACGGTTTTCTCGACCAAGAGCGATCACTTAATCACCGTTAGCCGTGATCGATCCATGAAGTTGATCAAAGTAGACACCCAGCGGTTTATCGATAACATCACAAGTATCACGCCCGGAGCACTCAAAGGCGGACTTAATGCCGTGGACTGCCATCCCGAACGCGATGAACTGCTTTGTGGCGGAGCGGATGGCACACCAAAGATTTATCGAATGATCCGTGAGAAGGCGCGTCGGATTGGCGACGACTTTAACCTCATTCGTGCCTACCCTTCCATGCCCGGTCGAATATTCAGTGTGGTGTACAGTCCAGACGGAAATCGCATTGCTGCCGGTAGTAGTCTGAACGGCTCAGGGCAGGTCCAGATTTATAACTACGAAGACGCAAAGGTCATATCCACCGTTGATATCCCTGGTGGTGGAATCTACAGCGTGGCAATTCACCCGGACAACAAAACCGTCGCTGCGGCTGGTTTCGATGGATTCGTTTACCTGATTAATTCAGACAATGGCGAAATCACGAAGAAATTCCTTCCCGTTGAAGTCACTACCGAAGTTGCAGCAGCTAAGAAATAAGCTCGCTTTACAAATCAACCTTTAATCCTGTTTCCATACGGATACACATATAATGTGCAAGCTACTCACAAGAACTCTTGGGATTTTGATAATTTTCACCGCCTCGCACTCAAGCCTCCATGCTCAGGAAGAAGTGGTGGAAGCTGTTCCAGCAGGCGTTGAAATCTCATCACTATCCTCATTTCCCGAAGTCATCGAATTATTCTCGGGATTCGAATATCGACAAGTGGTGATTACAGGACACGTCGAAGGTGGTGAATCCGTCGACCTAACGCGAATTGCAACGCTCGAAGGTAAGCCTACTCACGTCGATGTTACGGCTGATGGATACGTAACTCCCCTTAGCGAAGGTGAAGAGTCTATCACCTACCGCTACGGCGACCTGACGATCAACGTTCCGGTCAAGGTAAGCGGATTGGATAAAGTACAGCAGGCGAGCTTTGTACAGGATGTGCAACCAATTCTAGCGAAAATGAGTTGTAACGCTGGTACATGCCACGGCGCAAAAGACGGAAAGAACGGATTCAAACTGAGCCTTCGAGGATACGATCCGCTATACGACCACCGCGCATTAACAGACGAGTTGTCAGCCAGGCGGTTCAACCGTGCTGCACCAGATCAGAGTCTTATTCTTCTGAAGGCAACCGGCTCCACACCGCATGTCGGCGGCGTGCGCACTGAATTCCAGTCACGTTATTACAACATCGTAAGAGAATGGGTTGCCAATGGTGCAAAACTCGATCTCGACGCATCACGCGTGACATCCATCGAGCTATTCCCTAAAAACCCCGTGTTGCCCCGAGCAGATATGATTCAACAAATCTCTGTAATGGCAACGTTTGCGGACGGAACCGTGCGTGATGTTTCACGAGAGGCCTTTATTGAAAGCGGTAATATCGAAGTCGTGGAAACCGAAGGAAATCATCTGCTTCGCACGTTGCGACGTGGTGAAGCTGCCGTTCTGGTTCGTTATGAAGGAAACTATTCCGCAACGACGCTTACCGTTATGGGCGACCGCACCGGATTCGCCTGGGAAGAAACGGAAACATACAACTACCTGGATCAGCTGGTTTACGACAAACTGGAAACGGTGCGCGTTCTCCCGTCAGACGTGTGTAATGATGAAGAATTTATTCGTCGCATATACCTCGACATCACCGGACTACCACCAACATCACAACAGGTTCTGGACTTCCTGGATGACGAAACGGCAAGCCGCGACAAACGCGAAGCTCTAATTGATCAGCTTGTCGGAAGCCCCGAATACATCGAACATTTCACAAACAAATGGGCTGACTTGTTACAGGTGAATCGTAAGTTCCTGGGCGAGCAAGGCGCAATTTCAATGCGCAACTGGATCAAACAGGCAATCGCCACAAACACACCTTATGACCAGTTTGCAAAATCTGTGATCACTGCCTCTGGTAGCACGATGCAAAACCCACCGGCTTCGTATTACAAGATTCTGCGTACACCTGAAGCCTTAATGGAAAATACAACTCACTTATTCCTTGCAGTTCGATTTAACTGTAACAAGTGCCATGATCATCCATTCGAACGCTGGACTCAGGATCAATACTACAATCTGGCTGCTTACTTCGCTCAAGTAGGACGTAAGGAAGACCCGCTGTTTACCGGTCAACGCATCGGTGGTTCAGCAGTTGAAGGTGCTAAGCCACTCGTAGAGGTTATTTACGATACCGGTGCCGGTGAAGTTACTCACAACCGTACTGGCGAAACAGCACCTGCATCATTCCCCTACCCACATAAGGACGTCGCTGCTGACGGTTCACGGCGTGAACAGCTGGCTCAGTGGATTACCTCTTCAGAAAACCAGTTTTTCGCATCCAGTTATGTGAATCGGCTTTGGGGTTACATGTTTGGTGTAGGTATCATCGAGCCAATCGATGATATCCGTGCAGGCAATCCTCCAACAAATCCAAGATTGCTCAACGCTCTAACAGAAGACTTCGTGGAAAGCGGGTTTAATGTACAGCACATGTTGAAGACCATATGTAAATCGCGTGTCTATCAACATTCTGTCGTGTCTAACGAGTGGAATGAAGACGACGAAATCAACTACTCGCATGCCATACCGCGTCGTCTTCCAGCAGAGGTGCTCTACGATACAATCCACGTCGCAACCGGATCCGTTCAACAGATTCCGGGTGTACCAAGAGGGTTCAGAGCTGCTGAACTTCCTGATGTAGGAGTTAATGTTCCATTCCTAGATGACTTTGGACGCCCGGTACGTGAAAGTGCATGCGAATGCGAACGAAGCAGTGGAATGATGCTGGGCCCAATTATGAAGCTCATTAATGGTCCCACCGTCGCCGATGCATTACAGGATCCTGAAAATGCTCTTAACAAGATGGTAAATGAGATCGAAAGCGACGAGGAATTGGTCAAGGCTATCTTCCTGCGTTTCCTTTCGCGACTACCATCCGATGCAGAAATCGAAGCTGGATTAGGTGCACTTGAAAATGCGGCCAGTGAACACGAAGGAATTGCAAAGGCGCTGAGTGAATATGAAGCAACCATTCCAGCTCGTGTCGAAGAATATGCCGCATCACTGCGTAAGGACACTGCCTGGCAGGACGTCGAAGTCGTCGAAACAAAGACGGCGACAGAAGCCACCCTCACGTTGAATGAAGATAATTCCATCACCGCGGGCGGTCCTACCAAGAAAGATACCTACACCGTAACGCTGAATTCCAAGTCGCCTACTCTCCGCGGTGTGCGACTTGAAGTCTTCGCGGATGGATCATTGCCAGCCATGGGACCCGGACGAGCCCAAAATGGTAACTTTGTCCTGAGTGAATTTCGTGTGAAGGCCGCACCAATTGCTGATCCCACAAAGGCAATAGAAGTGAAACTTCAGAATCCGGTTGCCGACATTAATCAAGACGGTTATGTCATCACTTCTGCTGTTGATGGAAACAACGGTACCGGTTGGGCCATCGCAAATGGAATTGGTAAATCACACACCGCGGTCTTTGAATTTACAGAAGACGTTACATTCGAAGGTGGTGTTCAGCTGACCATTGAGATGATTCAACATCATGATGATTCACACCAAATTGGAAAGTTCCGTCTTGCCGTATCTGATTCACCACGTCCGATTACGCTTAACAAACTCGATGGAGCACTGGCTACTCTGGTCAATACGCCTGCTGACAAGCGGACAGATGAACAGAAAGCTCAATTGCGTGCGAAGTACATGGAAACAGATAAGATCTATCCACTCCTCAAGCAACAATTTGACCTCAGTGCCAAGCTGATCGAGAACAAGCGTTTGACTGGCGTTCAGGATCTGTCATGGGCACTAATCAATACCCCGTCATTCCTATTCAATCGATAATCTCAATACGATCTCTTGTGCGAAATAAATTGCCCAAAGGCGGGAACGTATGACGCTTGTTGAAACCCATGAGTTACGCAAGCAATACGGTGACGTCGTTGGCCTGAAGCAATGTACGTTTAACGTACAAGAAGGTGAAGTGTTTGGTCTGCTGGGACCAAATGGCGCGGGCAAAACTACGCTCTTGAGAATCCTCTGTGGCTTTATTGCACCGACATCGGGAACAGCAACTGTCGGCGGACTGGATTGCCATACCGAATCACTTCAAGCTCGACAGTTGATCTCCTATCTTGCAGGCGATCCACAATTAGACCGAAGGTCTCGTGGCAGAGACATCTTAAAGTTCTTTGTTGGGCTGAGAGAAACGGGATCATACGAAAGAGGATTGGAAATTGCCGAACAATTGGAATTGGATCTGTCACGTCGTGTCGGCTGGATGTCGACTGGCATGCGGCAGAAACTAGCATTAAGCGTGGCACTATCCAATTCCGCGTCATTGGTCATTTTGGATGAACCTACCGCAAATCTTGATCCGACCGTGCGAGGACAGGTTATCGAGTTAATTCATGACATTAAGTCTGAAGGAAGAACGGTAATCTTCTCGTCGCACGTTCTCGATGAAGTCGAAGCGTGTGCAGATCGTGTGGTTATTCTGCGATCCGGCGAAATCGTAAACGATCAACGAATGGATGATATTCGTCAACGTCATCAGATTCATCTGGAGACAAATGCTAGCTTACCAGCGATTCCAACAGACTTTCAGGATCGATTCATTATTAGTTCCTCAGATGGCAATCGCCATACGATAGACATACAAGGGAACCTGGCTGATGCATTTGATTGGCTTTCCGCGGCAGATATTGAGCAGGTGCATGTGGAACCAACACGATTGAAGTCGGTCTACGACGAATTCCACAGCGATCAGGAGGATTCGGTGTAATGAGTTCCTCCACTACATCCGCCCTGATTAAACGAAATCTGAAGCGTGGTAAGGTTGTATTCATTTCCTGTACCTTGGCACTCTTTCTATTTGTCACGATGCGCACCTGGGCCATCACCCTGATTGATGCGAGTCAATTCAGAGAGATCCTCGAGAACTTTCGTGACTTTGAGAAGTTTTCCTCCGTGCCATTTGATCAACTTATTACCTATACCGGCAGAGTCGCTGCGACATTTTCCGAGCCCATGCTCCTCGTTTGCATTCTGGTCTTCGTGATTTCCAGAAGTTCGGATTCAGTAAGCGGCGAATTAGCGCGTGGTACGATGGAAATGATCATGGCCCAACCGGTTGGCCGCAGGCAGTTTTTATTCGCCAGTATGATCACGATTTGGATAGGTATCGCTGGCATATGCATTGCGTGCTATGCCGCCTTGTATCTTAGCGCTCACCTGAATCATGTCACGGAAATAGAGAGGCCCCCGGCGATTACCGTTCCCGGGACGGATATTGATATTGCTACCGATTGGCTATTGGAACCAAAAACCACTCAAGTACCGTTGGCCGATCGCATCGATTTCACAACGTTTATACCAGCGATCATCGCACTATTCTCGATGGGTTTCTTTGTTGCGGGATTCACCACCATGTTGTCGAGCTTTGATAAATTCCGTTGGCGGACGGTCGGCATTGCTGTGGGATTTGTCGTGCTTCAGCAGATGATAGGTGTCATAGCAAAAACAAAACCTGAGCTGGAGTTTCTCGGCAACTTTTCTTTTTTCTGGCTTTACTCACCAGAGTTATTTGTGAGCACACTTGCCAACGACCCCGACAAGTTTTGGGATCCAATTTTGCGATACGGTGACGGATATGCTCAGGCTGGGTTTACCCTTGGCGTGGGGCTATTACTTTTACTCGGTTGCACCTTCTATGCCATAGCACTGCGGTTCATCACTCGGCGTGATCTGCCCGCTCCTCTCTAATCCTTCGGTGGACTGTGCCATCAACTCAGCTTCGTGGAACCACTGATTCCAACTCGCCAGCCCAACTAATGCAAATCCAACGCTGTTGAGAATTCCGTGGGTAAAAGCCATGACCGGAATCGATAGCCAGGGTTGATTACATACCTCTCCGATTGCATAGATCGCCGCCAACATCATGGCAATAATCAAGCTAACCGCAGAGGTAATTAACCCTCCCCGAATGGATGCATACGAGTCGTGTGACGACAATTTTAACTGCATCGCGGCTAATCCACATGCACCAATCACCAGTGCTGCTGCTCCAATGATTTCAATTACTGGACTCCATGTGATTCCGATAGCAACCAGTGGAATCCCGATCACAACGGAAGTAACCACAAAACGGGACCTCGCTCGTGAAATTGCTGAAAACTCTGCACGATTCGCGATTAATCCTGTTAACAGCATAAGTGCATAACCGGCAAAGTGAAAATGAGCAGCGGTCAGTAATACAATTTCTGACTCAAATTCCAAAACGCTAATATTGTTTCTACTTAATGCAAAGAATAATGCTCCGACTAACAGGAAAATATTCGATGCTCCGATGGATATACTCACCTGACTTCGTGGCACATGCGAACAGATTAGCACGAATCCATTGACGGCGATAAGCAGAGAAACAGCAAACCAACCCCAGGCCAGATGGGTAGTCCATCCGGGTATGAATGAAATCGCAGCTGCCAACATACCGAATGGTAGCAGACGAAATAACGGAGCCTGTAATCGCTTACCACCAGCAACGCACCCGAGCATCAACTGGATGCGCAAGCCGAGCGGTACCACGAAAAAAATGGCTCCGGCAATCGCAGCATTTACAAGAAGATTTTGCATTTGAAAGTGTGTGGGCTCTCGAGTTAGCCAGGTTCAATTCCAAGCTTCAAATCTACATAGGATTTCATAGCGCGACCAGCCAGTCGACGGAAGCGTTTTTGTTCGCGGGTCATAATCATACCACCAATCCAACTTAAGAAATGACCCGGTCTTGATATGACCGTGATTCGAAACTGAACCTCTTTTGTTATCGTATCCATCTCCACACTAAAGCACTCCTCACCTTTTGCTATGTGCCCGGGAAGGGTGCCATACGCAAATCCATATTGCTTTACGTGCCCATCACGCAGGTTCGACTCAGACAATCTATAGAGGATCCGGGCCGGATTTAGAATCCATAAACCATAGCCTCCAAACAACACGGTAACGCAAGTTTGCAGTGAAGTGTTGGAATCCATCGGATGTAGCGATGCCATAGAATGATTGAACATCTGCCAGCTGTCGATGGCTTCTCTGGCCGCTTCGAATGCTTCGTCACCTGAACCCAGACGAAATGTGAAGCGATCTAGTCTAAATCCTTTAGGTCCATCACCGTCTACAAGCAGATCACGTGTGACGCCAGTAAACGGATAATTGAAGTCCGCTTCGCGACTAGAGTCCAAAACGCGTTCTAACTGCTGACTGCTTGGTTTTCTTAGATAAATCATGTTATATATAACCGCTATTTGCGGCTGCGATTAACGGACAATTGTCTTTTTTCTAACGCGTGGGCTTAGCTACGACGACTTGCCTGTAATCCAGGAATAAAAAAGCACAAAGCAGACACTGCACCAAATATGAACAATGCGTGTCGTGGAAGTGCAGCCATTACCGGTGCGGTTGCAAAGAGAATGACCGCATGAATATAAAATCGTCCACCGAGAATACCAGCCTTCATGGTGAATACGGTGCCGCTTACCAACGCCAGCACAGGTGCTAACGCCAGTGGTGGCTGGTCTAGTAACCATTCCACGGGAAATAACAGTGCGATCGCCAACATGCTGGCGCCCCAGGCATGAGCAATCTGACGTTCGACAAATGTCACAGGGCCCATCTTGCGTCTCATACCCCAGAAGACAGATGACCATGCACCAAGCCCGGCTGTCCATAAAGCAAAATAAGACCAACGGTTCTCAATCTGATTCAAATACATGAGATTCGTGATGGCACAAACAATAAATAAAACCAGACTGTGCCACATCCACAACCGACCCCAATTCTCAAGAATGTGTGTATGGTGCGTTTCACTGAACAATCTAGCGACAATGTGACCGAGTCGGCCACTTCTTGCCGATACGACCTCGTCCTGAAGAAATGCTGTTAAGTCGGCAGAAAGAGATTCCGCAGAGCTATATCTCAGGTCGACTGGTTTCTGAATACTCTTTTGGACAATCATCTCTACATCGCGAGGCACTTTCGGGTTGAGTAACCGTGGTGAAACCGGTTCCTCTTGTAATACCATCAGTACAATATCGACAGGCGTCGCGGCCTGAAATAAGGGTCGGCCGGTTATCATGTGATACAGCAGTGCACCCAGGCTATAAATATCCGAATGAGTACCGATTTCTCCTCGCTCACCCGCTGCCTGCTCAGGTGACATGTATGCCGGCGTCCCAAGTACAGCACCGGTCTGAGTCAAATCACTATCAGCCGAGATTTGTTTAGCGAGTCCAAAGTCGGTTATATGAGCACGGCCATCTGAGTCAATCAAGATATTTGACGGCTTCAGATCTCGATGAAGAATTCCTTTTCGATGGGCAAAATGAATAGCATCGCATACCTGAATCGCTATTTCACATGCATGATTTATTTTCATCGGACCAGATAACAATATGTCACTCAGAGGCTTTCCATCAATGTACTTCATGCTGAAGTATGGTCGCCCATCTGCATCACCCACTTCATAAACTGGAACGATGCCTGCATGAGTTAAGCCGGCAGCAGACTCTGCCTCCTGGCGAAAGCGACCTTGCTGTTCGGCGTTTGCCAAATCACCTTGCAACAGCATCTTCACGGCAACGATTCGATTAAGGCTCTTTTGCATGGCTTTATAAACGACCCCCATGCCACCGCGACCAATTTCTTCGATCAGCTTATAATCTCCAAAATCGTCGGGTACCACGACAGTCGACACATCGTTTGTGCTGTCCACCTCTGTAGCGAATTCTGCTGCGACATCTGTAACCGCAACCATCGCCCATAGCTGCCGAAGTTCATCTGCCAGAATTGGATACTGCGCACATACCTGCTCCAGCTCTGATGAATCCCCTCCATCAAGCTGCAACTGAGAGAGCAATTCCGCGAGCTGAATGTCGCGTTCATGCGAACTAGCATCGTGAGACGGAAATGGATGTATGTTGTCTTCCATTGCCTCAGTCACTTGAAGATTCGTTTATCATGTGATCACGTAGTTTCTTTAATGCTCGCAGGTACCGCATGCTAGCTGCCTGCTCTGAGATTTCAAGAATGTCAGCAACCTCCTGATTTCCCAATTGCTCGTAATGACGCATAAGGATTATATCCCGATCGGTAGAAGGCAACTCTGCAATCGCTAGCTCCACCTGTTTGGCTATCTCCTTCTGCGTAGCCCTGGCTGCCGGCGTCAGTTCTTTGTCCTCCAGCACTCCTGCTAACAAAATGGTTGAGCGCCTGTCGTTTGGCCGACCACCAATCACCTGTTCTCTATCAACACTTCGTTTGGCGGACCCACGGTGGCGTCGATGGGCATCAATGATCCGATCTTTGGCAATCTGCCGGATCCACAAGTGAAATGGCATTTTACCCTTGGCTAGAAAATCTGAAAGTCGCCTATTTGCTTCGATCATGACATTTTGCAACACATCGCTAACCGCAATACGCCGTCGTATTTTATGATCCAGACGCATTTTTATCAGTCGTTCCACCGATGCGCGATGACGTGTGAATAATTTATTACGTGCTTCCGTATCACCATCACCCACGCGTAACAGCAGTTTTTCAGTTTTATCGGATTCGGGCCACATTGCTTACATTCGTCATTCTTTGCTAATTCATTCGGTCTTGAAAACGAACCGTATCAGCAATCAACAATTAACATGTAGAACCAAAGCATACGTCTCATACTCTTATATTACACACGTTTTTACGGGAGCATAAAAAAGGCCTGAAAACCAAACGGTTCCCAGGCCTTTTTATTTTTTTAACTCTGATACGCGGTTACTTCGAAGTGGCAAACTTGTAGATAATTCCACCACCGAGTTGCGTTGTCAGATAAACTTCGCCCTGTTGATCTTCGCCAAATGTAATGATTGGCAGTTTCATGCTCTTAATCTCATGATTACCAAGAATCTCGCCACCTGGCGTGTGCTCCAGTGCCCATACTTTTCCACTGACATAATCAGCGTACATGTACATACCGTTGAGTGACGGAACAGCTGAGCCTCTGTAAACGTGACCACCAGTAATCGATTTTCCGACATCGTGGTGGTACTCGAAAATCGGATCGATCAGCTTGTCACTTGCATCTGATCCGTTGTCGCCAAACTTATGCTTGGCTTCGCGTAGATTCCAGCCATAGTTTCCACCTTTTTTCACAATGTTGATCTCTTCCCAGATATTCTGACCAACATCAGCGGCATAAAGTGCGCCGGTTTCGCGGTCAAATGAGAGTCGCCATACATTCCGAAATCCATAGGCGTAGATTTCCGGCCGCGCTTCCTTAAGCCCAACGAAAGGATTGTCAGCCGGAATGGCATAGTTGCGATCATTCGATTTCTTATCTACGTCAATACGAAGAATCGAACCGTTAAGCGTGGCAAGATTTTGACCGTTCTTGAAAGGATCGTTGGCTTTACCGCCATCACCAAGTGCGATGTATAGAAAACCATCGTGACCAAATGCAAGCGTTCCGCCGTTGTGATTCCAAAACGGTTGTGGAATCCGCATCAGCTCAACTTCAGAATCCGGATCAGCTTTACTGGGATCCGTGCTGCTTACATTGAATCGGGAAATAACGCTTACGTGAGGCTCATCCGTCGTTGTGTAGAACAGGAAAAACTGGCCGTTCTTCTTGTACTCCGGATGAATTGCAAACCCAAGCAATCCTTCTTCGTTTTCCTTATCGATATAACGCACACTCTCTTCGATATCCAAATACAGGTTTGGCTCAGAAACATCTGCCTTGTTTTCAAAGCAGTAGATTTTGCCAGGCTGCGATGCAACAAACAATCGATTTGACCCATCGTTTGCGTGCGTCACGACGATCGGACGTGCGATTCGCAGTTCCGGAAAGGCCTGAACGATTTCAACTTTTGGCGCTTCGGCCAAAACGGTCGTACTGGATACCAATAATGTGGCCGCTAACGCAGCAATCACCTTCACCAACTTCATTACTTCGATTCCTCTTTACAAACCAACTAAAGTTTATTCGCCAGCCTTCTTCACCTTGATAAGGGAGACCTTAAAGATGAGTGCTTCATTTGGGCCGATGTCTTGTCCGGCACCACGTGTTCCGTAAGCCAAGTCTGCCGGAATATAAAGTTCGTACTCAGCACCTTCCTTCATCAGTTGCAGTGCTTCTGTCCAACCCTTGATCACACCGTTCACTGGGAACGTAGCTGGTTGACCTCGCTTGATAGAACTATCAAATACCTTGTTGTTAATCAGGCGACCTTCGTAATGAACGGTGACTTCGTCTGATGCAAGAGGTGAGGCACCATCGCCTTTTTTGATTACGCGATATTGCAGACCGCTCTTGGTCGTCATGACACCTTCTTTTTTTCCGTTCGCTGCCAGGAATGCCTGTCCTTTTTTCAGATTAGCAGAAGCGGCAGCTTTTGCTTCTTCAGCTGCTTTTGCAGCCATTTGCTGCTGAAGCTTCTGCAAGACAGCGATCGTTTCATCTTCGCTTAATCTGCTCTCTTTACCAGCCAGAGCGTCTCTGATTGCTGATACGAGAATATCAACATCCAAATCAAGCTTCTGTCCAACAATGGACTCACCAATATTTCTTCCAATTGCATAGCTGGCATCGTCCTTGATGGACTCAGTTTCAGCCGGTTCTTTGTCTTCACCTTTGGCATCATCTTGCGCCAGTGCCTGAACCGACAACATTGAGAATAGTGCCAAGCTCATTAATACGCGTTTCATCGTAATTCCCTTTCAAAGGATCAACTGGGGATTGGTTGGGAACAAAGAAGGAACTGCCTTTGGATCACGGTGTCGTTGGGCTTTCCGCGATCTCCTCATCCCCGTTGCACTAATTCGCCTTTTACGTGAGGCACTGTGCAAGCGTCTAAACCGTTAAGTATACGCTTTAAATCTGCCCAAAGTCAGTGGGCAAATGGCTTAGAAGACTGCCTATTAATCTGGCTTTGTCTGAATCGTATTGAGCAACGGTGTCGTCATATGCGACGCGTCAAACAATGCGTCGCTTCACTGCTTGTGAGCGAAATCTAAACAAATGCACCATGGCATCTATTTCTTTTTGCGAAGTCAAGTATCTCTGGCTACGACAGCACAGCCACAAGAATCACTCCAAACATTGACGCTTGTACGACACATGTCCAGCACACGGTCAACAGCCAAAATGATCCCCTGCATTTCAATCGGCAGATTCACCGCCTGGAGAATAATCACCATCATCACCAAGCCAGCATGTGGGATTCCTGCAGCACCGATGCTCACCAGAAGTGCCGTTAACGCAACGATTAGCTGATATGACAGCGGTAAACTCTCGCCATGATGCAGTTGAGCAATAAATAACACCGCAACCGCTTCATACAAAGCAGTGCCGTCCATATTGATCGTCGCACCGAGTGGTAAGACAAACGAGCTTGTCTTGTTATCAATGCCCGCGCGCTTTTCAACACATGCCATCGTCAACGGCAGTGTTCCGTTACTCGATGCAGTGCTAAATGCTGTTAATAATGCCGGGCTCATACTCCTGGCATATTCCCATGGACTGCGTTTAGCAAAGTATCTCAGTATCAACGGTAAGGTAATACATGCATGGATGCCCAATGCTGACAACACTGCACACATATACCAGGCAAGCGATGAGAACACGCTGGCACCATGCGTTGACGTGACATACAGCATCAAGAGGAATACACCGTATGGTGCAAGCATGATGATAAAAAGCGTCAGCTGCATCATCACTTCAAAACAACTCTCAAAGAAATCTTTGATAAATGATGCTGTTTTTCCCCCGGCAATCAGGGCGCAGATCGCGAACATAATGCTGAAACTTATGATCGATAAGAAATCGCCGTTTGCTAAAGCATGAAATGGGTTTTTAGGGATCAAGGATTCGAGCTGGGCGAACAGGGTTTCACTTAGCGACGTAGATCCCACAACTTGATCCCCTCCGGCGAACACCATTTCCTGGCCGACTCCCGGTTGAATCACGTTGACAACAACCAATCCGGTGACGATTGCAAGGAAACTCGTGCAGAGATAGTACATCATGGTTTTGCCGAACATCTTGCCCAATTGGGAAGCGTCACCCAATCCCATGACTCCGCTTATCAACGATGAAACTACGAGCGGAATCGCAACCATCTGTAACATTCTCAGGAACAGGCCCCCAAACATCCTTGCACTATCACCGACGATGCGCGACGTGCTGCGACCATGGTCTGCAAACCAGCGGTAGACTTCAGGGTGACTGGTTTTGAGTTTGTCGACGGTCGGAACATCCGCATTTGCTCCCTGTCGGCCGTCAACCACCAACTCGTGTTGATCACCGTCGGTCGTCTTATACCGGACTTCAACCCTGTCGGGGGAATCTACGATGGTAAGAGAATTCAAACCCGCCGGAAGGGCGTCGGATGCAACCTGTATTTCACTACGGCCTTGCGTTGAATTCAGCAAAATGCCGATTAACGCGCCTGCCACCATGCCGATCAGAATCTGCCAATGTTGTGCCAGCCCCCTGGATTTATGGTCTGGTTGCATATCAAATCCCTATCACCTATTCAGTGATCATATCGTCAACAGTGGCACCCGACGGGATCATCGGTAATACGTGTTCTTGATAAGGCACTTCGACATCAAGCACAAATGGGCCGTCATAGCTAATCATCTCTCTCAATGCGTCAACCAAATCGGTCTTCTTGCTGACAGAGGCAGCTCCGCAGCCGTAACCTTTAGCGATTTGCACGAAGTCCGGATAACGTTCAACTGCAAAAGGACCGGATCCTTTCCCTGCAGCTTCTGCATCATCAATTGGCCCGAGATAAGTATGAGCACGGTTACCATGCATGAATCGATCTTCCCACTGAACCACCATCCCAAGATGTTGATTGTTCAGTAGCAGAACTTTCACCGGCAATTTCTCACAGTAACATGCTGCAAGCTCCTGAATGTTCATTTGGAAGCTGCCATCACCGTCGATATCGACAACCAGTGCGCCCGGATGAGCTGCCTGAACACCCATTGCTGCAGGCAAACCAAATCCCATGGTCCCTAAACCGGAACTAGAGTGCCATGATCGTGGCCTGGTGAATTGGTAAAACTGTGCAGACCACATTTGATGTTGGCCCACGCCTACCGTGATGAACGTCTCCATCTCTTGTGTGAGATTGGATAATTCTCGTATAGCATGCTGCTGAAGAATCCCATCAAATCCCTCATCGTATTTGAATGGATTAGCCGACTTGTTTTGCTGGCACTGTTCCCGCCAAGTATCAATATCATCCTTGTACTCAACAAGCGGTACGAGCTTATTAAGCGCCAGCTTCAAATCGCTAACGATGGGTATGTGTGCAGGTTTGTTCTTGTTGAGCTCCGAAGGATCAATGTCGATATGGATAATCTTTGCATCCTTAGCAAATGCGGAGACTTTCCCTGTTACGCGATCATCGAATCGTACACCTAACGCTATCAGCAAGTCGCAATCTCTCACGGCATGATTAGCATAGACAGCACCATGCATGCCCAACATATCCATGGAAAGTGGCTCAGCATTTGGAAATGCACCAAGCCCCATCAAAGTCATGGTGATCGGAATACCAGTCTTGTGAACCAATTCCCGCAGTTGTTCACTCGCTTCAGCAGCGATGATGCCACCACCGGCATAAATCACCGGTCGTTTTGCATGTTTAATCGCGGCAGCGACCTGGTTAATCTGTTCGTCGGCAGGTTCAGTTGCCACACCGGCGCGATAACCTGGAAGTGAGAAATCGACATCCCATACTGGAACACATGAATCCAGTTGTATATCCTTCGGAACATCAATGAGCACAGGACCGGGGCGGCCAGTGGTTGCTATATGAATAGCCTCTTTCACAACCCGAGCAATGTCGTTTACGTCTGTTAGTAAGTAATGATGTTTGGTGATACCTCGGCACACTTCAACAATCGGTGTCTCTTGAAATGCATCCGTACCGATGACCGGTGTACCGACCTGCCCAGAAATTGCAATCAATGGAATGCTGTCGAGTTTCGCGTCTGCAATCGCTGTAACCAGATTCGTTGCACCGGGACCACTCGTCGCCATGCATACGCCGACATGCCCTTTACTACGAGCATATCCTTGAGCAGCGAATCCACCGCCTTGCTCGTGCCGTGGGAGAATTGTCCGTAGGTCTTCTTTATTGCGCAACAATGCCTGATGCAATGGCATACTCGCACCACCTGGGTACGCAAAAATCGTCTCAATACCATTGCGAACGAGCGCCTGAACAAGAATGTCCGCGCCACTAATCATCTGATTCGTTGTTGCCGAATCGGTCGTCGCCATCTGCGATGCTCACCTAAACTAAAAAATATGTGGATATGGTCATTGGCAAATACGTTTTCAAACGTGCCAATTTCCATGCGTCTCTATATTATTTCCTATATATAGCCTGTTTGGACCTTAAAAAACGGTATTTAAGGCGATTCGGCGGCAATCCAGCCTTAACCAACCCGTATTGTAATTGTACTATCCCTGATAATCTAAAAAGTCCAACAGTTCAGCCTATGCGAACATCTGAATTCCATCAACAGGCAATGCCATGATCGATGCAGATACACAACCACGAATACTCAATTCCATCTTAACAGTGGCCGCCGGTGGCGCTGTCGGAGCAATCTTGAGGTACGGAATTAGCGGATTCTCGAAAAATCTCATTGGAGATTCTTTCCCGTATGGCACGCTTCTGGTCAACGTGATTGGCTGCCTCGTACTCGGAATTCTTGGCGGATATGGAATCGCAAAACTACCTAGTACTGCCCAGCTTTTTGTCATCACCGGACTGCTCGGGTCACTAACGACGTTTTCCACGTTTGGATGGGAATCCACACAGTTAATGCTGGACTCCAAACCGCTACTGGCTGGTTTAAATATCGCCATGAACATGGTGATTGGAATTGGTGCAGCAATACTGGGATACCAACTGGGAAAAGCAATTGCTGCCTAGAGTAACTCACTTAAGTAACGGCCTGTGATGCTATCGGCATTACTGGCGATTTGCTCCGGTGTACCCGTTGCCACCAGATGACCACCACCACCCCCGCCCTCGGGTCCGAGATCAACGATCCAGTCAGCTACTTTGACGACATCCAGATTATGCTCGATGACGATGACGGTGTTTCCGCGATCCACTAGCTTTCCCAAGACAAGAAGCAGTTTGCGGATGTCGTCAAAATGCAAACCTGTTGTTGGCTCATCCAAAATATAAACCGTCTGGCCGGTGTCCACTCGAGAAAGTTGACTGGCAAGTTTGATCCTCTGCGCTTCACCGCCGGATAGTGTCGTCGATGCTTGGCCAAGCCTCAAGTAACCAAGCCCCACATCTTTCATGCATTGCAACGTACGTTGAATCACGCTGAAGTTCTCAAAAAACTCTACTCCCTGATCAACAGACATATCCAAAACGTCTGCTATCGACTTGCCGCGGTATCGCACCTGTAACGTCTGACGATTATATCGAGCACCATGACATTGACTACATATCACGTACAAGTCCGGCAGGAAATTCATTTCTATTTTTTGGACGCCCTGGCCTTCACACTCCGCACAACGTCCGGCCTTCACATTGAAGCTGAAGCGATTGGCTTTAAAGCCACGCTGCTTAGCATCTCGTGTATTGGCAAACACCTTTCGAATTTCATCCAACACGCCTGTATACGTCGCAGCATTACTTCGAGGTGTCCGGCCGATCGGTGATTGATCAATCATGACAACCTTGTCAACCAATTCTGTTCCCGCCAATGAGCTATGTGGCCCAGGCTTTGGAGCTTTCAATCCAAGATATCGAAGGAGGGCCGGTGCCAATGTCTCATTTACAAGGGAGCTCTTTCCCGATCCGCTTACACCCGTGACACAAATCAACGTACCCAGTGGAAATTCTGCTGTAATGTGCTGTAAGTTGTTTGTTTCCACGCCCTCAATCACAAGCGACTTACCGCTATCCTGCTGACGGCGATCGACTGGTACAGCAATCTTGCGTGAACCGGATAAGTACAAAGCCAGTTAATGAATCGTCACAAGCGATGACATCATCCGGCGGACCTTCCACAACAATGGATCCACCGTGTTGCCCGGCGCCCGGACCCATGTCAATTACCCAGTTCTGCTTCACGCATCATGGCGTCATCGTGCTCTACCACAATCACGGTATTTCCAAGTCGCTGCAAATCTCTTAGCGAATCAATCAACCTATTGTTGTCGCGTTGATGCAAGCCAATCGAAGGTTCGTCCAGAATGTAACACACACCAACTAACGCACTGCCAATACTACTCGCAAGCCGAACTCGCTGTAGCTCACCACCACTGAGGGTGTCAGCAGGACGGTTCAAAGCCAAATATGACACACCGACTTTTTCCAAGAATTTCAGGCGTTGAATGATTTCACTAACAATGGGATCCGAAATTGGACAATTCTCTTCGCTGAATTCCAATTGCGTAAAAAAGCTGAGGGCATCACCAACTGCCATTCTCGTGATCTCGTCAACATTTAGGTCACCAAGTAACACACTGGTGGCTTCCGGTCGCAATCGTGAGCCGTCACAGTCCGGACAATGAATGCTCCCTCGGTATGACTCAAGTTGTGCGAGTCTCTTCTTACCTGTGGCAGTGACCAACTCCTGTTCAAGTATCATGAACAGCCCGATATATGTCTTGCCAATGCCGTGTAAAAACTTTTTGTAGTTCTCATCGCCGAATTCAGATAACGGCGTATCTCGATCTAAGTGCTTCTGCTTTAAGAAACGATTGATCTGGGTGTTATGTTTCTTGAGTACTTTAGGCGGAGCGCCCTTTAGAGCCGCTATGGCTCCCTGGTCGATCGATAGACTCGAGTCCGGAATCACCAACTCTTCATCAAAAAGATATTGATGCCCTAAGCCGCCACAACCGGGACATGCGCCATAGGGACTATTAAAAGAAAAAGTTCGCGGCTCAACCTCTTCATAATTGATGTCACAATTTGGACAAGCATAAAGAGTGCTGAATAATATATCCTTCCACTCACCTTCTGACGGATCAGCGGCTGCATCCACAGCGTTAAAGTAACAGACGACAGCGAGCCCCTCGCCATGATCCAGCGCCAATCGCACTGACTCGCCAATCCGATCTTTGATTCCCGGGCGGATGATCACGCGGTCTATAACGACATCAATATGATGTACCTTGCGAGCAGCCAATTCAGGAAAGCTGTCCACGTCATATACTGTCCCGTCGATCCGGGCTCTAACAAACCCCGCCTGTTTGATCCGCTGAAGTAATTCGTTGTGCTGTCCGCGACGACCGCGAATGATCGGAGCCATGATCATCGCCCGTGTACCTTCAGGTAGCGACATGAGCCGATCCTGAATTTGTTTAGGCGACTGCTGGCTAATCTCCGCCCCGCATTGGTAACAGCTTGGTTCCCCTAGCCTGGCCATAAGCAATCGCAGGTAGTCATAAATCTCCGTCACCGTTGCTACGGTTGAGCGGGGATTCGCCGCACCCGGTCGCTGGTCGATACAGATTGTCGGTTGAAGACCCTCAATGATATCCACATCCGGTCGCTCAAGCTGATTGAGAAATTGGCGTGCGTATGAGGAAAGACTCTCAATGTACTGACGTTGCCCTTCTGCATAGAGAGTATCGAAAGCAAGAGAGCTCTTACCTGATCCACTCGGGCCTGTAATCACAACCACTTGATTTCGAGGAATCTCGAGATCCAGATCCCGCAGATTGTGCATGCGCGCGCCACGAATGGTGATACATGGTCCATTACGAGAGGACGCGGGCGCTCTGGTCGGTTGGTCGATCGTGGCCACCGGAGTAAGACCCTACAGCTGAAGATATCGGGAAAAGCGTAAACCGCTCACGGTATCAGAGTCACTCAGCTGATTCAACTAGAGGATATGTCGCGCGTGAAACTAGCGGACTTCTTCAAACGCCGTGAAGATCATACGACCAGCGCTAGTCTGAAGCACACTCGTAACACTACAGCGGACCGTCTCGTTGACATAATCCCGGGCACCTTCCACCACGATCATTGTACCGTCATCCAGATATCCAACACCTTGCGCATCACCTTCGCCCGCCTTGACTACGCGGATCTCGAGGTTTTCCCCCGGTAAATACACTGGCTTGAGAGTGTTAGCAATCTCGTTGAGATTAACAACAGGTACACCATTTAGGTCTGCCACTTTATTGAGATTAAAGTCACCTGTCACTACTTTTCCGTTTAATTCCTGAGCGAGTAACACAAGTTTCATATCGACAGGTTGAGATTGCATTTCTTCTGTCTCACGTGAGTGAATGACGACATCAACTGACTTGTCATCCTGCAATTGCCTAAGGATATCAAGTCCGCGACGACCACGTGTACGCTTCATCTTATCGCCACTATCCGCAATGGCCTGCAATTCGGAAATCACAAATTGCGGCACAATCAACTGACCGTCAAACAGGTTGGTAGATACCATTTCTGCGATACGCCCGTCGATGATCACACTCGTATCCAGTACAAGCGGTCGAATACCTTTGAATTCTTTCGAGAATTCAACGTACGGAATGACAAATCGAAAGTCGTGGCGTGTTTGTAATAGAAATGAAATACAAACGTAACAAAGCGATATAAATAATACGAGACTCAGAATGCCTCGATATTGTTCTTTGTTTTCTACGTTGGAGTACGTCAGGATCGGATCGATGGCCACACCGATCACATAAGTGAGAAACATCCCAATCGCAACTCCAAAGTATACGCAAGAGATTACTTCAATACTCTTACGGCGAATCAATACGTCCAATGCAACAATACCAACTGCACCGCTAATTAGAAACATTGCGTAGGCGTATTCATTTTTAAGTTCGCCTGGCTGGGTTACCATTGAAATCCCAGCACCAAATGCGATCAAGAGAAAGAGAGCGCGCAGCACCCAAAGAGCCATAATTAAATCCTCTATTTTCCGAGGCTCTACGGAATAATCGAATGAATAAGTGCAAATAAATCAAATGATGCAATGATCAGTGTAGAGCCTTCAACGGCCATTCTAATTCACATGCACTGGATTGCTAGAGTTTTAGTCCTGGGCATAACTAAATCAACTGCCTCAGTTAACTGCACTGTATGGCGTGCTGCTTCTCGAAGAAGCGATCCGTCATACCCGCGATATAGTCACCAACGCTTCGTTCTATACCGCAGGTTTCACAACGTTGGATAAAGCGACTCGGCATTTTTGATGGGTCTTCTACAAGTGCCTTATACAGGCTCCTAATCTGAGCCTGCGCGCGATCTCTCGTAGCAATGAGCTCCGGATGACGATAAACCCTGTCATATAGAAAGGTCTCAAGCTGTTGTTTTGCATCAGCCAATTCACCAAGTGGCTCGATGATTACGGCACCCTCTCTGGCTTGGGTACTCGATTGCCAACCACTCTGTGAAACCAGTTTTCCACTTTTCATCAGGACATTGTTCACCTGAAAGTCGATCAATGTGTGAACAATCGCGCGTCTCAGTGAATCGGGTTCAAGCGAATCGGCACGACTACCAAGCTCTTCAAAACACCACTGAATCATTACCAACTCACGCCGCAATTCTTCCAACGTCACCATTTCAAGCTTAATGGCATCGTCTGTGTCATGTGCGTCATACGTGATGCTATCTGCGGCATCCACCACTTGAGCCTCCAGCAACGGCCGCCGGTCTGCTGCCTGTTTGTCAACTCGCGACTTTTGCCCTTCGAGAACTTCATAAGTGAGATTGAGACCCTGAATCGGTTGATGACGCGTCTCCAGCTCCTCGGCTATGGTCAGTCCATAACGATTATGTGAAAAACCACCGACGCTCTTCAGACATTCATCAAGCGCATCTTCACCGGCGTGACCAAATGGTGGATGACCGATGTCATGAAACAGCGCTAAGGCTTCAACGAGATCTTCGTTTAGTCGCAGGCTGCGTCCGATGGTACGGGCAATACTGGCAACTTCCTGAGTGTGTGTTAACCGCGTGCGGTGATAGTCTCCCTTATCACCCGTAAATACCTGCATCTTACCGCTGAGCCTGCGATAAGCGCTGCTGTGCAAGACTCGGTCACGATCGCGTTGGAATGGGCCGCGGTAAAGATGCTCAGTTTCAACACGGCGGCGACCGGCACTATCACAACTATGCATTGCATAAGGCGCGAGAAGTAACGACTCTCGTTCTTCGACGGTTTGTAAAAATCCACGTTCCATGTTCGATTCTTACATTCCTAATGAAAACCAGAAAGCCTTACATCTTGTCTACAACACGAATCCCCAGCAGGTCTAAGCCCGTGCCTATCACCCGAGCTGTCACATCACATAATAAGAGGCGACTTTGCATAATTGTCTCACTTTCGGCTCGTAAGACATGACACTTCTCAAAAAATGAGGAAAAACGTTTGGCCAGATCAAACAAGTAGTTTGTGAGATAGTTCGGGCGATAATCTTCGATAACCTGAGCGATAGCTTCGCTAAATTGGAGGATGGTTAACGCCAGTGCTCGTTCTGCTGGCTCATCCAACGCGATGGAAGAAAACGACGCACGCAGCCCGTCGATATCAATCTCACCCCGTCGGAAGATACTCTGTATCCGAGCGTAACTGTATTGCATATACGCTGCGGTATTCCCCTCAAGCGCCATCATTTTCTCGTAACTAAATACATAGTCACTCGTTCGGTTGTGCGACAAATCTGCATATTTGATCGCTCCGTGGCCAATACAGTCCGCGATGTGATTACGTTCGTCCTTTGTCAACTCCGCACCGTTTGGCTTCGACTCATCGTTGGCAGTTACGACATCCAGTGCACGGGCAACAGCTTCATCCAGAAGTCCTTCTAATCCAACCGCGTCTCCTGATCGCGTTTTAAATGGTCGCCCGTCCTCACCTAGGACCGTACCAAAACTAATGTGTTGCAATTCCGTTTCAGGAGCCTGCCAAATAGCTGCAGCCGCAAACAACTTTTGAAAATGCTCGCCCTGTCGATGATCCACCACGTAAAGCATCGCATCCGGTGACCATGTTTCCTGACGGTACTGAATCGTGGCAAGATCAGTCGTCGCATAAAGAAAAGCACCGTCACGTTTGCGCACAATCATCGGCGTTTCGAATTCATCGAGGAATACACAGACTGCGCCTTCTGATTCCCTTGCTAATCCCTTCGACTCCAGATCCGAAACAACGGGTCCAAGTCGATCGTGGTAAAAACTTTCTCCGTATTCCACGTCAAATCGTATGTCGAGACGATCATAGATCTTCTGAATATCTGCACGACAATGTGGAAGGAATTCTTCCCACAATGCTACATTTTCTACATCACCGTCATGTAGCTTAGCCGTTTCCGTAAGAACAGCAGTACCGATTTGCTCATGGCTCGCCAAAACAGGGCCAAGCACTTCGTCACCTTCAGTCGATTCGATCGTCGACGTTAGGCTGCCGAGTGAAGCGGTTGCTACACTTAGTTGCGATTCAGCCCGCTTCAGGTTTTTCGCAGCTTTCTTATCACCCGGATCAGCTGCCTCAGCAGCGCCTCGTGCTGCCTCAAGTGCCGTTATTTTCTGATCGATCGTGGCCTGAGCATCATCCAACCCATTTCGTGCATTCCAATACGCGATGATCTGGTTGACTAGTCGATACAGGCGTGACAGTTCTTTGACCGGCTCTTCCTTAAATGCACCTTCATCCACAAAGTGCTTATAGCCATAAATAATCATGCCAAACTGAGTACCCCAGTCTCCCAGATGATTATCGCGGATAACGTTATGTCCGGCAAAGCTCAGCACTCGAGACAGACTATCTCCAATTACCGTGGAACGAATATGACCAACATGCATTGGTTTCGCAACGTTTGGTGATGAGTAGTCGGTAACAAACGTTCGTGGCTCGTCCACCGAATCGATTTGTATTTCGGTTGAATTGGATAACTCATTGATTTGATCGGTAAGCCACTGATCGCTGATTGTCAGGTTCACAAACCCTGGCCCTGCGACTTCGATCTGACTGCAAAGGTCATCCAAACTCACGGATGACATAATCTCACTCGCAATTTTCACGCGGCTGTCGGCTGAGCTTCTTACCCAATGGCATTGCCATATTCGCCTGGTAGTCTCCAAACCGGGCATCTTGCGAAGGCCGAATCATGTCGAGCAACGGTTCAACGTCGC
Source organism: Pirellulaceae bacterium (assembly GCA_045566075.1). Lineage (GTDB taxonomy): Bacteria > Planctomycetota > Planctomycetia > Pirellulales > Pirellulaceae > UBA11883. Next base: position 33,788 of record JBJLEE010000014.1, read on the forward strand.
TGTCGTAATTTGCGAGCACCTCTCGAAAACGCGCTCGTAGCTCTGTAAGAATCTTCATCGCGGGGTTGATCTTTGTGTCTTTGCCACTTTAGGTGTCTTGAAGCAAGTCGCTAATATCAATCTCTGGCGCTCCGGCCCAGAGCGCCTCAAGTGAGTAGTATTCTCGTGCCTCGTCATCAAATAAATGAAACACAACCGAACCGTAATCCAGTAGTATCCAGCGACTGTTGTCGTAACCTTCGAGCCCCATTCGTTTGTCTTGCAAATCATCTTCCAGCTTATGGTCGATATCTTCGCTTATCGCATGAAGCTGTCGACGACTGCTGCCGGTAGCAACGACGAAGTAATCGAACATCGATGACTCCTGTCGCATATCCAGCAACTTGATCTCTCGACCACCGTTTTCATGCGCGACCTGAACACCTGCTCGTGCCAATTCTAGACTTCGAGCATATCGCAGCTCAGCATCCGGGCCCTCTCCGCGGCGTAATCTGTCTGAACTGGGAATGCCGCCTTCGAGCTCTTCCTGTTTTTGAGAATCGTCTGTCAAGTTGTATCCTGTCATCAATATGGATTGGTTCGCTACCTCGATTCTAATGTCTCTATCGAAAACCGTGCAGTAGCTAAAAGCCGATTGATGTCACTTGCTGATGTCGGCTAATACTGGACCACAAAAAAGGGGTGTGAGTTTAAAGCCCACACCCCTACTGTGAATTTAGAAATTCAGTACGAACTGAAATATCTTCGGTGGCTTAAAAGACGCCCATTGCCACCAAACTGTAACGCACGATAAATCCAGCTGCCACGACGCTCACCATGCTCATCAGCTTGATAAGGATGTTTAGGCTTGGGCCACTGGTGTCCTTAAATGGATCGCCGACCGTATCGCCAACGACTCCAGCTTTGTGAGCATCGCTACCTTTGCCGCCGAAGTTACCGGCCTCAATGTATTTCTTTGCGTTATCCCATGCACCACCTGCATTTGACATGAAGATCGCCACACAGAAACCACAAGTCATCGTACCGACAAGCAAACCAAGTACACCGCCGACTCCCAGCACGATACCGGTGGCAATTGGTGTTACCAGACCCAGCAATGAGGGTAAGACCATTTCTTTTTGAGCAGCCGCCGTACTAATTCGCACCGGTTCCTGATAATCCGGTTGCTCAGTTCCATCCATGATGCCTGGCTTCTCACGGAATTGACGCCGAACTTCTTCGACCATTCCGTTTGCTGCACGACCAACGGCTTTCATCGTCATGGCACAAAATACGAACGTGGCCATACAACCAATAAATACCCCGATTAATATTTTCGGATTCATCAAGGTCGCATCATAGTATCGAGCGTAGTCGGGCAATGTCGCCCTCTTAACATCAACACCGTCAACATCGACACCACCACCACTGATAATTACCACGCCTTTTTCTTCTTTGCCCGCAACTTTAGTGATGGTGACATCTGTCGCATTTTGCCAGGCCTCTGTATTGGTCTCTTCACTGGGGAATACCAGATAGGAATGATGATGCTCGCCGAGGCTTTCGACAACAAAGGTATCCGTCACCCTTTTCGACTTCACCATTTATTAGTTCTGCGGAAGCAATATGAGCTTCGGCCCAGTGGTCAAACCCCATGCGAACTTCTTCGATGTATGCAGCCAGCAATGCAAGTGCTGTCAGTGCTGCGGAACCAATGGCAAAACCTTTGCCTGTGGCGGCTGTGGTATTACCAAGGCTATCCAGAGCATCGGTACGTTCACGAACGATCGGGTCAAGACCAGCCATTTCAGCGTTTCCGCCGGCATTATCAGCAATCGGGCCGTAAGCGTCTGTTGCCAACGTGATTCCAAGTGTGCTGAGCATACCCACGGCAGCGATTCCAACACCGTATAGGCCAAGTGTGAATTGACTGACGTCTTTGAATTCAAAACCGTTTGCAAAACCGAATGCAAGTAAGGTACTTGCACATACGACCATGACAGGCACCCAAACACTCTTCATTCCTTCTGCGACGCCATCAATGATGAGCGTTGCCGGACCTGACTGTGCTTGACTGGCAATTTGTTGCGTCGGCCTGTACTCATCGCTCGTTGAGTATTCCGTCCACTTACCGATTATCCATCCGGCTAGTAAGCCAACAGAAATACTAAATGCCACTCCACTGTGTTCAGACATGATGAATTGAGTACACACAAATGCCGCAACAATTACGAGCAAGGTGGATATATTGATCCCTTTACCCAGAGCTTTAAGCAGAGCCTTTTGGCTTGCGTCATCTGAACTGCGAACCATGTAAATACCGATAATCGATAGACCGATACCTACGGCTGCAATCAGCAATGGCAGGAATAATGCTTCTAGTTGCTGCCCTGTGTCTCCAACAAATGCGGCTACGCCAAGGGCAGCTGTTGCAAGAATCGAACCACAGTACGACTCGTATAAGTCAGCACCCATACCAGCGACATCACCTACATTGTCCCCAACGTTATCAGCAATCGTTGCCGGATTACGTGGATCGTCTTCTGGAATGCCTTGTTCGACTTTACCAACCAAGTCAGCACCAACGTCCGCTGCCTTGGTGAAGATTCCACCGCCTACGCGAGCAAACAGAGCTTGAGCACTTGCACCCATACCAAAACAGAGCATGGTCACGGTAATGGGACCCAACTCTACGTTGAAACCCCATCGAAGGATTGCATACCAAATCGTGATGTCAAGCAATCCAAGTCCAACAACTGTGAGTCCCATCACAGCACCTGAACGGAAGGCAACTTGAAGTCCAGCATTGAGGCTCTTTTGTGCACCAGCCGCGGTTCGACTGCTTGCCCAAGTTGCTGTCTTCATTCCAAAGAATCCAGCCAGACCGGAGAAGAATCCGCCAGTGATAAATGCAAATGGCACAAAGTTACTTTGGACACCTGACAATGCGGCGAGGCCAAGTAAAAGGAAGATGATCACAAAGAAAACAATGACCACTTTGTACTGTTGCCTGAGATACGCATCCGAACCTTGCCGAACACTCGCGGCAATTTCGATCATTCTCTCGTTGCCTTCATCTGCCTTCATCATGTTCTTGTAGAACAGGAACGCTTGCGTTAACGCAACAAGCGATGCAATCAGGCAAATAGCCCAGACAGTTACTTCGTGTTTTTCAAATCCTTCCGGAGTTGCAGATGATGCATTTTGTGAAACATCTTCACCTGATCCCGGAGCTTCAGCAGCAAATAGACTCTCGGATGTCGTTGCCCAAATTAGTCCGCCTAGAACAAGGCACATTAATGCAACACGCAATGCTGTTATCCCGGTACCCTCGTTTACCACGACTCTTCATCGTCTTTATTTCCTTATTAGAAACGCATATGCCGTACCCGCAGTTTTTCCCAAACCAACCGACCGGCAATTATTGAAATAGAGGTGTTTTTTCTTCCACTATTTCGCTAACAAAATGAGATTGTGTTTGAATCAACACGGTAGTCTACTGAACAATATTTCCATCCGTCAACTAGTTAGCGTCACCTCTTTTAAATATTTTTCCCTGTTCTTTAAAGGTGTTAATTCCCACATAAACTTCTGCCTCTTAAACTCCGTCATCGCTCCGCATAAAATCTACTACTAAACAGCCATCCCACGTCCTAGCAACCACCCGGGAATACATGATTAATACACATCGAATTGCGGTAAATATGTGCCGTATAAGACGCCGGCCAAATCATGGCTTGACCCTATTCGCCATGTGTAGCCTGTTGTTGCTGACTATAAGTACAACACGTGCTCAGCAGTCCGACTGGCCTCAATGGAGAGGGGCCAATTCAACGGGTCACTTCGAGCCCGGCGTAGACCTGTCAAGAGAATGGCCAGCAGATGGGCTCAAACCAAAGTGGTCTGCAACTCTAGGACCTGGCTACAGTGGAATCTCCGTTGTCGGAGATCTCGTTTACACGATGGACCGAATCGCAGACAAGGTGAGCGAGGAAGAGCAAAAAGAAAATCCGGATGCACTGCTTGATGGCATCGAACGAGTCCTCTGTTTTGACAGAGATTCTGGGAAACTAGTTTGGCAATATGACTACCGATCCAACTACAAAGGACTTGATTACAACAAAGGACCGCGCACCACGCCGACGATCCACGCTGGTAAACTCTTCGCACTCGGAGCGATGGGGCATCTCCACTGCCTTGAATCACGAACAGGAAAACATATTTGGTCACGTGATCTTGTGAAGGATAGCGGTGCAAGGCTACCGACCTGGGGCTTCGCTGCATCACCACTTGTGGTAGATGACAAGCTGATCATTCACGCTGGCATTCCCGGCGGATGTTACTGCGCCCTGAATTTAAAGACTGGTGAAGAAATCTGGCGAGCTGGTAATGACCCAGCAGGATATGGCGTGCCAATTGTTGCCAAGAGCGGCAATCACCGCATCCTGGTTGGCTGGACACCGGAACACATCATCGGGATGGACATTGAAACGGGAAAAGTTCATTGGCAGATTCCATACAAAGTTACCTATGGTGTGTCGATTGCGACACCAATCTTTCAGGAAGGTCACGTCCTCGTATGCGGTTACTGGCATGGCACTAAATCCATACAGCTGGACTCGACACTGACACAAGCCAATCTTGCCTGGGAAGAAAATATGTATCTGCGTGGTCTGATGGCCCAACCTCTATATAAAGACGGGCACGCATACCTCCTTGATAAGCAACACGGTGTGGTTTGCTTTAAGCTCGAAAACGGCGAAGTGAAGTGGACAGACAAGAACTCACTTACACCGAGAGGACGCAATCCGCAACTGAATCTCGTATGGGTTGGGAAAACAAATCGAGCGCTGGGACTAAATTCCGAAGGTGAATTACTTCAGGTTGAATTGACTCAGGAGAAATTCACTGAGCTAGGTCGATCTAAACTCGTAGACTTCACATGGGCTCATCCCGCATTCTCAGGTAATCAAGTATTCGCCCGAGACGACTCGCAAATCATCTGCATCGATCTACCGCTGAAATAACCGCGCAGACGAATCACCTGCAATATTGGACGGTTGGTAGTCGTCAAATTGTGCTCTCTTTGTAATTTCAAGTGGTAACATAATCGTTACAACCGGAATGCCTTGCACGTGCCATTGTCCGGTTATTCCGGTTGTTTGGGTCCTGTGTGCAGGAAATTTGGAAGAGTTGTTGGATAGCGGTTTCAAGCTGCTATTCAAGGGAATAATGCTCCGATTATGAAAAAGCAGACAAAGTGTCCTGTAATCATCAGCCGAGAGACACTCGAGATAGTGCTAAAAGGTGAATTAATCCCTCCCCGTGATGATTAATTCACCCCTATAATGGTCTGAGAACGAATCAGTGGCACAATAGGGGCGTGCTACAACTAAAAAACGGACGGAGAATAAACCGATGACATCCGCAAGAATTTCACGAAGAAACGCACTCGCATCCATCGCAGCAATTGCTAGTACTCCTGCTGTAGGTTTGGCTGCTAATCGTGACTCAGCGCTAAGTGAAATCAATGAAGCTGACCTGGTAGATTTCTTTGCAGCTAAACGACGCGGTCTGATTGCTACCCGATTTATCCCGGCTAACTCAAAACGCGGCTACAGTCATGATGAAAAATCTGACTGATCGTCGACTCGGCGTTCGTCTTCCGACAACCTTTGCTGGCGTTCCAATCCTCGGCCAATTCGGTGGCGGTGGCATGGGTGGTGGTGGTGGCATGATGGGCGGCGGCGGCATGGGCGGCGGCATGGGTGGCGGCATGGGCGGTGGCGGCGGTGGCGGTGGTATGCAAGGCATGGGCGGCGGCATGGGCGGTGGCGGCGGTGGCGGCATGGGCGGCGGCGGTATGGGCGGCGGCGGCATGGGCGGCGGCGGCGGCATGATGGGTGGATTTCAAAATATCGATCCCAATAAGGTCCATCGCTTCAAATGTACGACCGTTTGTCTAGAACATGGCAAAAAAGAACCACATGCACGAGCAAAATACGATATCGTTCCGCTAAAAGATTTCACCGACGATAAGCAGGTTGCAGAAATCTGCTACATGCTTGGGTTTAGTGGCATTAACCAGAATGCGGCTCAGGCAGCAGCATGGCACTTTACAGATGAAATGAATTGGGAAGAACTTGCAAATAAGATCGGTGCCGAACACCTAAACGGCACAGTTGATCCGTACTTCCAACCACAACAGCTTCGTTGGGGCTTCGCGATCGCTAGTGAAGCTCAGCGTCGTGCCCGCCTGCGGGAAGAAGCTCGAACTAAGAGCCTGATTGATCAAGGTAAATAGTCATCTTCAGGTATAGCCATTAAAAGGCGAGTGGGGAAATAGCCCACTCGCCTTTTTTTATACACCTGGATAGGTGTGGCTGAGCCAAGTATTCATCAACTGCCCCATTATTGCACTCCGTCTGGTTTCACATGAGAATACGGGAGTGCACTTTGGTGCATCTTATCCAATTGGACCTTCAGTCAGAAACGGGCTCAAATGAAAGTCGTACCCCTAGGGGACAAAGTTGTCGTCAGGCGACTAGAAGCTATCGAAGTAACTGCCGGCGGAATTGTACTTCCGGATTCAGCACGCGAAAAACCACAACAAGGACGTGTCCTCGCTGTTGGAGACGGTGCTTTACTGCCCGATGGTAGGCGTGCCGAACAACAGGTTAACGAAGGCGACCGAGTCTTGTTTGCCAGCTTTAGTGGCACCGAAGTTGCCATCAATGATGATGATTTGCTCATCATGCGAGAAAGTGACATCCTCGCGGTCCTTGAATAGCCGTCCGTGGAAATTATCTCGTGATTCTCGCCCACCAAACTGCGAGTCTCGCAGCGTATAATAAAGACCTCCGGCGACGATCAATAAATACAACTCAACTTCTACGAAATGTAATGCAATGAAAACCTTGGCTCTTTCTCTCGTTGCTGTGATGCTCCTTAGCCCTGTCACAAATGCAGATGAAGCAGCACGAGCTAAACGTGATGCCAAGTCACTTCGCGAAATGACAAATCGTGCCGTTGCCTTCCTCCAAAGTCAGGGTCAGGCGGAGGATGGGTCGTTTAGTAAAGAGTCGGGAATTGGAATAACAGCACTCGTGGCAACTGCCATGATGAAAAACGGTGTTTCGCCAGATCATCCATCTGTGGCAAAAGCCCTCGACTTTCTAAAACAATTCGTACAGCCAAACGGTGGAATCCACCAACCAGAAACGCGATATCGAAATTACGAAACATCTCTTGCGATTCTTTGCTTTGCAGAAGCAAACGCTAATGGCCGTTATGATGCACTGCTGGCCAAGGCGGATCTTTTTGTGAAGGGGATTCAATGGACGGAAGAAGAAGGAGCGAAACCTGCTGACACAGCATTTGGTGGATCTGGTTATGGGAAACATGGTCGACCTGATCTCAGCAATACCTCGTTTTTCATCGAAGCTCTCAAGGCGACTGGTAATGACTCTGATAGTGAAGCTTTACAGCGTGCACTGATGTTCGTTTCCAGATGTCAAAACCTGGAATCGGAACACAACACAACTGAATTTGCCGACAAGATTGATGACGGTGGGTTCTACTATACGCCTGCTGCGGGCGGAACAAGCCAAGCGGGTCTGGCAGACAACGGCGGCCTACGTAGTTATGCATCGATGACTTACGCTGGCCTAAAAAGTATGATCTACGCTGGTGTGGCCCCGGATGATCAGCGTGTTACTGCTGCGGTTGAATGGATCAAGCAAAACTACGACCTCTCATCCAATCCTGGTATGGGCGATGCCGGCCATTACTACTACCTGCATACCTTTGCTAAAGCGCTCGATGCAATCGGCATGGATGAACTGGAAGATGAAAAAGGTCGTGTTCATAAATGGCGCAGTGAACTAATCAACGAATTAGCTCGCCGACAAAAAAAGGATGGCTCCTGGATCAACAAAAACTCTCGTTGGCTCGAAGGCGATCCTAATCTCGTTTCCGGATACGCACTTCTCGCTGTCGCCTATTGCCGTAAGTAACATCCATATAGAGATGCACGCGTAACAAATCCCTGCAGTTGTTGCCGCATATAACCTTGAGCTTTAATCCAAGCCAATCAACGGTAACTACTGCAACCTCCCGTACATACCTGAGACAGTGACGAACGGCTGGAATTCCAAGTAAGAACAACAAGATTATGGATATCCCCTACCAATTCGAATTATTACTCCAGTCTGATACACGCTATAAACGGGAAGCATATGGATTCATTAGAGAAGCACTTCAATATGCTCAAGAGTCCGTGTATCCGGACGCTGAACCTGCAGAAGATGGAGAGGAACGACACCTCACCGGTCAGCAATTATGCGAATCCATTCGAAATTTTAGTCGTAGCCAATTCGGCATGATGGCCAAAATGGTCTTAAACGATTGGGGAATCACTAAGACTGATGATTTCGGTGAAATCGTATACAACCTCATAGACATCGGTCTGATGAAAAAATCTGACTCTGATTGCAAGGAAGACTTTAACGGCGCATACGACTTCCAATCAGCATTTGTTGACGATTATCAAATAGAGTATACCGGCGAGCTTTAGTAGCTCGTCGTCGCCGTTTAGAGTTGCTCGATCGCTTTGGCAACAACGTTGTCAGCCGTGATACCAAAGTGCTCATACAAGACACTTGCCGGGGCTGATGCACCAAAACTATCCATGCCGACAAATCGGCCATCAATGCCGATGTAGGCATCCCATCCCTGTCGAATACCTGCTTCGACTGCGACACGAGCAGTGACTCCCGGTGGGATGACACTATCTCTGTACTCCTTGTCTTGTTGGTTAAATAACTCCCAACAAGGCAAACTGACGACTCTCGCTGCAATTCCCTGCTCGATTAACCGCGCCTGGGCATCAAGGCAAATATGGACTTCGCTTCCTGTACCAATTAATACCACTTGCGGTGCCTCTTCCGAATCGCGGAGCACATAGCCCCCTCGTGCGACACCGGAGGCACATCCAAATCGTGATCGATCTAATGTCGGCAACCCTTGGCGTGTAAGCACGAGCATTGCCGGATGGCTTTGATCAGCCAATAAGACTTTGTAGGCCTGAGCAACCTCATTAGCATCCGCAGGGCGGAATACTCTTAAATTAGGTATCGCGCGACACGATGCCAAATGAGAAATCGGTTGATGTGTCGGTCCATCTTCACCTAGCCCGATCGAATCATGGGTCATCACATAGATTACTGGCTGATGCATGATACTGCTCAACCGAAGCGATGGTCGCAAGTAATCGGTGAATACGAAAAATGTCGCACAATATGAACGCAGTCCCGATAAAGACAAGCCATTACAAATTGCGGCCATGGAATGTTCGCGTACACCGAAGTGAATATTTCGACCTCCAGGTGTTGCTGCTGAAAGCTCGCCTGCGTCTTCGAAATCCAGATTAGTCATTGTGGATGGTGCAAGATCTGCACTGCCACCGATCATCCACGGGAAGGCTTGTGCTACAGAATTGAGAACCTTGCCCGATGATACGCGTGTCGCAAGCCCTTTTTCATCAGCTTCAAACTCTGGAATACCGTCTTCCCATTCCGCTGGTAATTCGTTATTCCAAATGGCCGACAACTGTGATAATTCGGTCGGATGTGCTTCCGCATATGCTTCTAGTTCTTCATGCCATTCCGATGCGATGGCACTGACCCGATTTCCCATACCAGTAGCAAAATGCTCGTATACGCCATCAGGAACAACGAACTGCTCTGTACCGTCCCAACCATAAGCCTCCTTGGTCAAAACAACTTCGTCTACACCCAGCGGTGCACCGTGTGCTGCATGAGAATTCGCTTTATTCGGTGATCCGTATCCAATGATGCTCTTCAGGATGATAATTGTCGGTTTGCCATTTGAATCCTTGAAGCTCTGTAGAGCAGCACGAATGGCGTCTAGGTCATTGGCATCCTCGACTGTCACCGTGTGCCATCCGAGTCCCTGGAACTTGGTAGCTGTATCTTCCGTAAATGCGAGATCCGTTTCACCTTCGATGGTGATGTTATTGTCATCATAGATCCAGCAAAGGTTGTCGAGTTTTAGGTGACCGGCAACCGATGCTGCTTCGCAACCAATACCTTCCATTAGGTCGCCATCTGAGCACAGTGCGTATACGTCATTGCTAAATAGTCCGGAATTTTCTCGATCGTAACGGGCTGATTTCCATTTGGCTGCCATTGCCATGCCAACACTTGTGCCAACACCTTGTCCAAGAGGCCCAGTTGTCATCTCAATGCCAGCTGCATCCCCCAATTCGGGGTGTCCTGCACATGGGCTACCGAGTTGACGAAAGTTTTTGATGTCTTCAAGGGAAATCGATGGGGAATCAGTAACATTGCCATCGGCATCAACGCCACGTACACCAGCAACATGAAGCGTTGCATAAAGCAACATAGATGCATGTCCACAAGATAGAACAAATCGGTCACGTACCGGCCAATTGGGATCTGCTGGATTGAAATCCAGGAATTCATTCCAAAGCACGTATGTCACCGGTGCCAGCGCCATCGGAGTACCAGGATGACCACTATTTGCTTGCTGAACTGCATCCATCGAGAGTGTACGGATGGTATCTATCGCCAGTTGTTCAATATTTGACAAGTCGGTAGCCATAAATCTGCTTGTTTTCCAGTTCATTGAGCTCGCTACAAATCATCGAGCTTTTATATCTTTTGCTTTAATTACTGTTTAATCCCTCAGTTTACCAAGCATTCAAAATCATGGACAGTCTATAGTTTCCGGCTCAAATCAGCTTAAAACAGTGGGTGTCCATGACTGGTGGGGAGGTGGAAATTTATGGACAGTCTATGTTTAGTTCGATTTAGCCTTGCGTTTTGGCTGTTTTTTTCAGTAAAGTCCGGGGTATGAGTGGTGAAAAACAAAGTCCAGAGGCGGATCAGCCTGACAAGCAGGTTGAGGCACTTCATGAGAAGGTAGATGACCTTGAGTCTCTGTTTACGCACCTAGAGCGGACGGTGCAGGACCTTGATAGCGTCGTGAACAAGGAACACGACCAAATCTCGTCAATCAAGAAACGGGTTTCACAGCTCGAACAGCGAATCGAGGATGATAAAGAGGATTTTCCTGACGACATTCGCGAGTTGTTATAAAATACCACCATTGGAAACTGCTGACTAACAATAGCACCGCAATGACAGATCTGGACAGCTCCCTCGCATCTCACAGTGACACCTCTCTGTCATACAGTGAAGACCAGACTCTAGCACGGACGATTAATCGGAAAACTGCGATGGCCATTGTTATTGGCATCGTCATCGGTTCCGGAATTTTCTACAAACATGGCGCGATTGCTTCCACAGGCGCTAGTTTCACGATGATAATCTCCTGCTGGATTCTAGCAGGCGTCATTTCATTGCTTGGTGCTCTTTGTGTGTGTGAACTAGCCCTAATGATGCCCACTGCTGGTGGTTACTTTCACTATGTGTCAGCGGCATTTGGCCGTCCGTTTGGATTCATGGCCGGGTGGAATAGTTTTGTGCTGGTCCACACCTGTGGTTGTGCTGCGCTGTCGGTTGCATGTGTTTCCAAGCTCTCAGAAATATTCGGTAAAGAACCTTCGGAAATGACCAAAGCGATGATGGCATGTGTAGTGTTGGCCGTCGTCGTGTGGATTAACTGCCGCAGTGTAAAAGCAAGCGGTGGCTTACAGTTGGTAGCGACCGTAATCAAAGCAGGATTTCTTGTCCTGCTCGCCCTATCACCACTGCTATTCTTCTCTGCAGAAGCCACAGGATTTGAAACCGCCAATTATGCATCGACGTTGTCAAATGCCGATGCGGACGGTGGAATCACCAAATCAACATTTAGCATTCTTGCAGCTGTTCTCGTTTCAGTACTTTGGTCATATCAAGGCTGGTCGGAGATTGCGCCAGCGGCTGAAGAGATTAAGGATCCGCAAAAGAACATCACACCGAGCATCGTAGGTGGAGTTGTCATCATCACCGTTATTTATGTCTTGGTGACCATCGCGTTTCATGGAACGTTGAATATGGACGAGCTTAAGAATTATGGCGAAGCAGTGCCCAATACGGTAGCGGAACGCTCATTGTCTGGATTTAGTGAAGGTGTTTCATCATTTGGAAACACGCTTGTTTCCGTCATCATCGTCCTTAGTACGTTTAGTGCCTTGAATTCCGTCATATTGACTTCGCCACGTGTAGCATTTGCTATGGCACGCGACGGGCTCTTCTTTAAGTCCATTGGCAAGATTCACCCGATCACTAAAGTGCCGGCAAATGCCATTTGTTTGCTTGGTGGCTTAAGCGTGGTATTCATACTGTTATCCACGCTTAAACTTTCAAGCAGTGATGGCACAGAAACCAGTGTGTTTAACATCCTCACGAACTTCAGCGTGTTTTCTGCGGCGATGTTTTTTGTGTTGAGTGTCAGCAGCGTTGTCATGCTGCGGATCTCCCAGCCAGATCGGGAGAGACCTTACCGTGTACCCTATTTCAAGCTCATCCCACCAGTGTTCATTCTCTTTAACATCTGGTTTGTGGTAATGGTATTTATTGATGATCCAATCAACGCATGTGTCGGAATTGGGTTAATGATTCTTAGCTTTCCTGTGTACGCTTGGCTTAAGTCAAGAAATGCGCAAGGCACGAACCTGAACGAATCAGGGGCAGAGTCTCCACACTAGGTAGATGTACGCGTCCTAAGCTAGAACCTTAGCAGCTCTTTTAGCTGACCGTAGACCAAACCCGGATCTTTGAGTATGAGGACTGTGAGAAATACGCTAAGACCAATTGCTGCTAACACCATACTAACGGCGAATGGATTTCCGGGAACTTTCTGGTCTTTGAGGCGTGCCGCCAGTTCAACCTCAAGTTTCTGCCAACCGGTGTAATCCTGTTGCGGACCAACACTACTAATCTGTGCACATCGCGCAATACTCTTCGATTCAAGATTGAACTGAATACCCAATCCCGGCAGGATAGCTGAATCACCGGCCCATCTCACGTCCTTATCTAATTCTGCGACGAGAGTTGCTAGTACGGTTCGTAGTTGCTCACACGAGATGTTATACACAACCAATCTCGGGCGCATCACCAATACGCTTAGAAGCCAAATGAGCAAATAGAGTGTTATAAACAGTACCCAGACGGTATTACCAAAGAACTGAGCAGCAGACTGAGGCATAAACAGGTCCAAAGGGCCAACAATCATCAAACCAGTAATGGCGATCCCGAGTGCGGAAGTGTCTCGTGCGCCTGTAGTGATAAATGGTCGCCGGCGCATATTGATGAGTCCCAGCAGCATTAAATACGCTGTGAGCGGGCCGAATCCTATACAAATATGCAAGACATCCATGGACGGTATTTTAGTGCTTATCCAATCAAAAAGTACACTATCCAGACGACCGAAATCGCTATTGCTCACCAAGTAATTCCACGGCAATTGCCGTACGCGGTGAGGCCGTTGGAGAGTTCTTTATAATGCCAGAGACCGATTGCACGGTGCGTCTGGCAAAATCCAGATATTCTTTATTATCAAGCTGCTTACTCAGGTAAATCAGATTCAAAGCCGATGTGGAATTTCCGGATGGTCGTGCACCGTCAACCGGATTCTTACCACGGGCAAGCAGAGATTCGTGGTCGTTAGCTGTAAAGTAAAATCCACCACTTCTGGTATCCCAAAAGCGCTCCAACTGAGTCTTCATAAGACCATCCGCACTGGTCAGCCATTTTTCGTCACCGGTTGCTTTATGCAACGCAATCAGCCCTTCAATTAAGAATGCATAGTCATCTAAGTATGCGTTTAGTTTTGCCTTACCCTGGCTGTACGTTCTTAAGAGATTGCCGTTGTTGTCCTTGAGGTTATCCAGACAGAAGTCTGCTGCGCGTGCTGCCATCTGTGTGTATTTATCTTGCTCAAGCAAGCGGCCGGAATCTGCGAAGCCTCTGATCATCAAGCCATTCCAGCCTGTCAGTATTTTGTCATCCATCAGTGGTCGCACGCGTTTACTTCGATGCTCGAGTAGTGCGGCACGCATTGGTGCCAGCTTCTTATTGAGTGAATCCCATGGCTCGAGCCGCTTTACCAAATCACTCCAGTGATTTGGTAACAAAAGTGCATAGAATTCTTCTTCAAAATTCGGGTCTAAGTCGATTCCGTAGACATCCGCAAACAATTCATACTGCTCATCGTTGAGAATCTCTTTTACTTCTTCCTGTGTCCAGCGATAGTACTTTCCTTCGACATGTTCTGAATCAGCATCTAAGGCTGAGTAAAATGCCCCTCCGTCATCAGTCATTTCCAATTCAACGAATCTCAATAACTCTTCTACGACCTCACGATAACGATCGTTGCCGGTTAGTGCATATGCTGTTGAATACACTGATGCCAGTTGACCGTTGTCATAAAGCATCTTCTCAAAGTGTGGAATTGCCCAGAATCGATCCACGCTATAACGATGAAACCCGCCGCCAAGGTGATCTCGTATACCACCCATCGCCATTTTATCGAGAGAGTGTGTCAACATTTGCAATTCCGGTTCAACGTCAACATCATCATCCTGCTGCATCTCTATCCAAAACATCAGGAACTCAAAATTAGATGGTTCCGGGAATTTAGGCTGCATTGGGTTTGTCGGATTAAATCCGAACCCACCGTGCTGAGGATCAAATCTCTCTGCGAGTGCATCGCGTACGTCACGCAATAAGTCCGAACCAAGTGGTGTAAGTGACTGCGGCGCCCTACCATCAAGTCGATTCTTTACGAATTCGGTCAACCGCTCTGCATCTCGTTCGAGCAATTCCGGCTGATCCGTCCACACGTCATCAATGCGTTTGATCAATGTGAGAAAGCCTGGTAACCCTTCGCGGTCTCCATCACGTGCAGGAAAATACGAGCCGCCAAAAAAAGGCTTGGCCTCCCCCGTCATAAAGACACTCATTGGCCACCCACCGCGTCCACTGAGTGCCTGAATTGCTGCCATATATATTTGATCGACGTCAGGCCGCTCTTCGCGGTCTACTTTGATACAGACAAAGTGTTCATTAAGAAACTCCGCGATTTCATCATCCATGAATGACTCACGTTCCATCACATGACACCAGTGACAACTGGAGTACCCCACCGATAGAAATATGAGCTTGCCTTCGTCCTTGGCTTTCTTGAAGGCCTCATCTCCCCACGGATACCAATCCACAGGATTGTGCGCGTGAGTCAGCAAGTATGGACTTGTTTCATTGATCAGGCGATTGGTTTTTTGGTTTGCCTTTTCAGTCTCTGATTCCTCGGCCTTTATCGCTTCTGCAGCCTCCGGTTCATCCTGACCAGTTGCACTATCTTTGCAACCGATCGATAGAAATAGCGTCAGCAGTAATAGAAAGATATGCTTAGCGCGGAATGACATCACTCAAGCCTCTTTATTTGGACGCAGTTGCATTAGTTTGCCGCCGCAACGTTACATAAGAACTCTGGTAACAGACGCACAGAGATGCTCGTTAATTGCCTAAATCACTCAGAAAAGCCTGAAGCTCATCGTCGTCATCATCGTTGGTTTTTTTCTGTTCAGGTGTGGCAGCGGGTTGATCGGTAGTGGCAGCGGGTTGATCGGTAGTGGCAGCGGGTTGATCGGTGCCGGCAGCAGCTTCAACATCTGCGTCTGCCATATTTGCCAGATCCATCAGTGATGGCATTTCATCAACTGCTTCACCTTCTTCAGCCTGTTCATTTGCTTCAAAATCGCCCAGATCCAGTGCCTCTGCGTCAGCAGGGCCGCTGGCATCTTCGTTAACCTCAAAGTCACCCAAATCAAGGGCATCCGCTTCCGCTGGACTAGCCACATCTTCGTTTAATTCGAAATCGCCTAGATCCAGTGCTTCTGATTCAGCCGGCCCGCTGGCATCTTCGTTAACCTCAAAGTCACCCAAATCAAGGGCATCCGCTTCCGCTGGACTAGCCACATCTTCGTTTAATTCGAAATCGCCTAGATCCAGTGCTTCTGATTCAGCCGGCCCGCTGGCATCTTCGTTAACTTCAAAGTCACCAAGATCCAACGCGCCGTCACCACCTTCGGCGCTATTGTTCACTTCAAAGTCATTAATTTCTGCCAAAGCAGAATTATCAGCAGCATTTACT
>JBJLEE010000015.1:0-49804 GCA_045566075.1 Pirellulaceae bacterium
ACCAGATCCAACATTTCGTCAAAATCATTTGCTGAGCCCATAGTGGAGCCGATTAGTCGGAGCTGTTTCCAAAACACCTTAAACAGGTCCACTTTCCCAGGAGCACCTGCTGTGGATCCATAACTAACGATTGTTCCACCTGGGGATGCGATGTTTAATAACACCCCATAACCAGCACCACCCGCACCATCCACTATCAAGTTGGGCATCCCGTGCTCTGACTTCAGTTGTTTACCCCAGTCGTCAGTCCCGTAGTTGTAACCTGCCGCCGCGCCTAGCGAACGTGCTTTTGAGAGCTTTTCATCACTTGATGAAGTTACCAATACTTTCATGCCAATCGCCAATGCGAACGTCATAGCAAAGGTAGCTACTCCACCCCCAATACCAGTTATGAGGACAGTATCACCAGCTTTTGCCAATCCCTGTTTCATCAACGCACGAAATGCCGTGAGCCCGGCTAAGGGAAGAGCCGCAGCTTCAGACCATGAAAGATGCTCAGGCTTAGGACAGACGTTTTCCGCCGGTACAAGAACTTCGCTGGCCAATGTGCCGAGGCCCGGCATTCCCAGAATCTGGAAATCGCTCGATTGATAACTTTGGTTGTTTCCCCAATTGAGTCCCGGATTAATGAGGACATCTAAACCAATCATGGACTCATCTACATTGGCACCAATCCTTGAAACCACACCAGCACCATCTGATCCAAGAACCGCCGGATATTGAATATCTGGGTACAAACCTTGAGTTATCCAATAATCGCGTCGATTAAGGGCACTTGCCTTGAGCGACACAATCACCTGACCTTCGGAAGGTTCTAATGAATCGCGATCTTCAATCTTTAGTGGCGAATCTTGTTTTGTGAGTACTACCGACTTCATTCCTCAATTGATTCCTTGTCTTAGCCCGCGCAGTTATTCTGTGCCGCGTGTGAATTCGGACGGATACTTCAAGCACTCTTAACCGGTGGTTATGATGAGTGTTTCCAGCGTTATCGTATACCAAATTAACTAATGAGAAGACACATTATGCGAATGAGGCTCAGCCTTGCGGCAACCCTTTTCAGTTTAGTGATCTCAACCAGTGCATTTGCGGTGGACAAACACCCCGATCCGCTTCCGGTTAAGGACTCCGCAGCTGAAACTGAAAAAGAAATGAAGCCATACACTGAATTGGTAGAGTATTCATCAGGTAAGATCGAGATGCTGCCCATTCCAAGTGGTGAATACACCATGGGAAGTTCGGATGCAGAAGATGGGCGCAAGAAAGATGAAGGCCCTCAACGCAAGATTAAAATCGAGCCGTTTTGGATGGCCAAGTGTGAAGTCACCTGGGACGCATATGAAGTATGGATGAGCGATCTGGATATTCTTCGCAGAAGCGTACTGGGAATCGAAGACAATGAACGGGATAAGCTCGCAAAGGATCTTACGATCTCCAAGCCAACACCACCATACACCGATATGACGTTTGGAATGGGGAAGCGTGGATACCCGGCAATTTGCATGACGCAGCATGCCGCTAGAACGTTTTGCAAATGGCTGACAGCCAAAACCGGGCGTTACTATCGACTACCTACAGAGGCCGAATGGGAATATGCGTGTCGAGCCGGCACAACTACTCGCTATTCCTTTGGGAACGACGCTTCGGCAATCGACGAATTCGCATGGCACAGCGGGAATACTCCTGACAAATATCAAAAGGTCGGCAAGCTAAAGCCTAATCCATGGGGTTTGCATGACATGCACGGCAACGTCTCGGAATGGGTGCTTGATCAGTACGTAACAGACTTTTACTCGACCGGTGACAACGATGTCCTGAATAACCCACTAGCGATACCGACCAAACTTTATCCAAGGGTGGTAAGAGGTGGAAGCTGGAAAGATAAACCCGTCACACTTCGCAGTGCAGCTCGAATCTCATCCCATGCTGACTGGAAAGAGCAGGACCCACAAATCCCACAAAGCATCTGGTATCATACGGATGCGGTATTCGTCGGATTCAGAATCGTGCGACCACTTGTAGACCCCACCGATCAGGAACTCAAGGACAAGTGGGAAAACACCTTGCCAGAGCAGGTAGACGAAGAGGGCGAAGAGTAATCGCTCCACACCACGACAAACCGTTAAGACAGCATATTATTTCCTAAACAGGTTAGACAAAATGTCCAAAGAACAAGAATCAAGAAGAGACTTCTTAAAGACCGGTACTACCTTGGCAGCAGCCGGTGCCACCCTTGCCAGCGTCGCACCGCATGTACACGCGGGCAATGATAGTACAGTACAAATCGCACTTGTTGGTGCTGGTGGACGTGGTACAGGTGCCGCTGCTAACGCACTTTCGGTAAAGGACAACGAAATCAAACTGACTGCCATGGCAGATGTATTTGAAAACAAGCTTGCTGTTAGCCACAACAGCCTCAAAGCACAGTTTGAGGATAAGGTCCAAGTCGCAGACGACAGCAAGTTTCTCGGATTCGACGGTTACAAAAAAGCGATCGACACCCTTAACCCCGGCGATATCGTCATTCTCACGACACCACCAGCATTCCGTTGGCTGCATTACACGTATGCAATTGAAAAGGGCGTCAACGTATTCATGGAAAAACCGGTCACCGTAGACGGCCCGGCATCCAGGAAGATGTTTGCCCTCAACGAAAAGGCAAAAGAGAAAAACCTCAAAGTCGGTGTCGGCCTGATGTGTCGGCACTGTAAAGCACGCCGGGAACTGTTTGATAAGATCCAGGATGGTGTTATCGGCGACATCACCCAACTGCGTGCCTATCGAATGGCCGGCCCCACTGGCTCGGCATCCGTACCACCACAACCCGAAGACTGGGATAACGAATTACTCTACCAGATCAGACACTTCCACGGCTTCTTGTGGGCAAGTGGCGGCGCGGTAAGCGACTTCCTTATCCATAACATCGATGAGATGTGCTGGATGAAAAATGACTGGCCGGTCGAAGCCAAAGGTTCCGGTGGTCGCCATTATCGTGGTAACAATGTGGATCAGAATTTTGATACTTACAGCGTTGAATTCACGTTTGCAGACGGTACCAAGGCATTTATAAACGGTCGCACGATCCCCGGTTGCCACAACGAATTCGCAACCTATGCACACGGCACGAAAGGCTCTGCGATTGTGTCGAGTTCCGGCCACGCACCATCGCGTGCACGGATTTTCTCAGGCCACAACATGACCAATGACAATCTGGTCTGGTCATACGCAGAACGCGAACCGAATCCATATCAGGAAGAATGGATTCACCTGATCGATGCGATTCGCAAAGACGAGGAATACAACGAAGTGGATCGTGGTGTGAAGTCGAGCATCGCCACATCCATGGCACGTATGGCTGCTCACACGGGCCAAGTCATCACCTATGACGACTTGCTCAATTGCGAACATGAATTCGCACCAAATCTTGAAAACATGGATTACGACAGTGAACCACCGGTAGTCGCCGATGCTAATGGCAAATACCCAATCCCACTGCCGGGCATTATTCAAGACCGCGAGTATTAATCGACCCGGCGCCGATGGCGTTTGGTTACGGACTCAATTCATCAGCCAGTTGCGGAAATCCCCGTGACTGGCTGATTTCGCCTATGCCGTCCTCGTTTCTATCCGTCACCACATAAGCAGTGACTCCCGGTAGTCGACGAATCATTCTCAATCCCACTCGTGGGCCGAGCACTGAGATAGCCGATGCCCATGCATCGGCCTCCAGACCTGTTGGAGCGACCACTGTCACACTACTTCGAAGTGTCAGCGCGATTCCGGTACGCGGGTCAATGATGTGTGAATACCGACGGCCATCTAGTTCGACGAATTGAAATGCGTCCCCGGATGTTGCCACACCGCATTGGGACAGATGGGTTATTTGCAATCCTTCGGTGACAGACAGCGGTGCAATTCCAACTGGCCACCCTGGTTTCCCGCTCGGAGCAGTGCCAATGGACACATCACCACCAACATCCGCTATCGCACTGTTGATCCCAAGTTCCTTCAAAACGCGTATCGCCTCGTCCGCGGCATAACCTTTAGCAATGGCGCCAAAGTCAAGCTGCAGCCCGTCAGTGGAAATCGCTGCTCTGGGGGAATTCACATCTACATCTACATTTTCAAAACCGACCGCCAATGCCGCACTAGACAATCGTTCCTTACTTGGAAACTCCCGTTGACGCCTCGCTCGTCGCCACAACTTCGAATAAGCGCCGACGGTTACGTCAAAGGCACCTTTCGATTTACTCCAGATTTGCTTGCCACGTAACAGACAGATCCAAAGATCTTCTGAAATCGGTTGTAAGGTTTCATGAGGTGCTGACTTGCAGAACAACATCGCTTCACTGGTCAAATCGTAATCACTTAAGCGGTCTTCGATTTCCAGAACTCGATTTAAGGCTTCGTCGACAGCTTTACCACCTTCCACTTCATTTTCGGCATAGGCGATGATCCGAGCCTGCGTTCCCATTGCCGGAATTACTTTTGAAATGCGTGACTGCCCGAATGCACTGTTGCTCGCAAGGAACACGGCCATGACAAGAAGAGCAGGTACAAGATGGTATGGTTTTTGGCTGGTCATAAGGTGCATACGACTGTTGGTGACAAATCCAATCACCGAGTATATGAAACGTGCACAAACACAGTATTGCGTGAATTGAAACAACTCACTTCTGAGGTTATGCTAAACCCATCTAAGAGACCAGCGGTTTCAATATGAAACACGTTTAATACACCTTAAAATCAGCCTTTGGAGACTGAGCATGTCGAAGCAGGACAAGCAAAACACATCGCGCCGGACTTTTCTTCGCAATTCCACGATTCTAGTGGCCGGAAGCACCGTTACTGGCAATCTACAAATTGCACGTGCAGCCAACGGATATGGCACCGACACAATTAAAATTGGTCTTGTTGGATGCGGCGGACGTGGTACAGGGGCTGCAATTCAAGCTCTAAACACTCAAGGTGGTGGACTTGAATTGGTCGCAATGGGTGATGTATTTGAAGACCGTGTTCAAGGTGCTCTAAGAGGCATTAAAAGTAAGCATCCTGATAAGGTCAAAGTAACTGCCGACACAACATTTACTGGGTTTGATGCATATAAGCATGTACTGTCATGCGATATCGATCTCGTAATTCTGGCAACCCCGCCCGGCTTCCGACCATTACACTTTGAAGCTGCTGTAAACGCCGGTGTCCACGCGTTTATCGAAAAGCCAGTCGCCGTTGATGCACCTGGTATACGCCGCGTACTCGACGCCGGCGAAATTGCAAAGCAAAAGAATCTGGCTGTCGGTGTTGGACTGCAGCGTCGCCATGAACAACGATATAAAGAAACAATGGCTCGGCTACATGATGGCGCCATCGGCGATATCGTGCTTGGCCGTGCTTATTGGAATAGCGGCGGAGTATGGGTTCGCCCTCGTCAAGACAACCAAACAGAACTCGAATACCAGATGAGAAACTGGTATTACTTCAATTGGCTTTGTGGCGATCATATTAACGAGCAACACATTCATAACATCGACGTCATTAACTGGTTGATGAATGACTTCCCTGTTTCCGCTCAGGCAATGGGTGGCCGGGAAGTGCGAAACGGCATCGACCATGGTGAGATCTATGACCATCACTTCGTGGAATTCACCTACGCGAATGGCACAAAAATGTTTAGCCAATGTCGCCATATCCCGAATTGCTGGAATAACGTAACAGAGCATGCACACGGCACTAGCGGTTACTGTGATATCGCCGGTGGTAAGATCTACGATGCTGATGGAAACAAGACGTTTGACACACGTGAGTCAAAAGTAAATGGCGGCAACGGTCACCAACAGGAACATCACGATCTGTTTGCAGACCTGAGAGCTGGTCGCATTCCGAACGAAGCAGAGTATGGCGCGAAGAGCACCATGACTGCTATCCTGGGTCGCATGGCAAGTTACAGTGGACGTGTTATCCAATGGGATAAAGCCCTTCAATCTGATTTAAAACTTGCCGATGTCGATAATCTAACGGCAATGGATAATCCAGCCCCGCTTGATCCAAAGGAAGACGGGAGCTACCAAATCCCAGTTCCTGGTGGTAGCACAGAGGGCATCCTGTAAGCCACGCCTCGCTCTCCCATCACGCGCGCAGCACGCATTGCATGCACTTCGCCAGCCGAAGCGTGTCCGTGTTCGCACAAATGTATCCCATTAACGGTAAGAAAACGTCCATGTTTCGCACTTTTAAACTGGCCATTGCACTCAACCTATTAGGCATATTGTTTCTCACCGGCTGTGGTGATTCACAAACGGATAACGTGGAACCACAGACTATCTCACAGACTGAAACAACTACACAGGACACAGATGACAACGAGCAAAGAGATAGCACTGTATCGGTTGCAAGTGATGGCGATGCAACAAGTGAAGACGAGGCTGTAATTCGGCGTTTTCAATTCACCTATGCAGGAAAGATAACTGGCCTGGACCCTGACACAGCCGCATCGATTTGGCTACCCGTCGCTCAGGACACGCACAATCAGAAAATACTGAATAGAGAAGTAAATGTTCCCGGGCGTCACGAAGTCAATAAGGAAAACAACTTTGGAAATCTCATCCTGCACTTTAATGCGAATGCCGATGTAAACGGAGAAATACCGTTTGAAGTGATTTACTCCGTGGAAAGATCTGAACATCGAATTGGTAACGAAGAATCACTAGACAAGCATGCTAACGAGCAATTCACCAAAGCTTCATCATTTGTACCTATCGATGCGGGATTACTAGCTAAGATCCTGGATGCGAAGATTGTCGATGACGAATTAGGCCGCGGTCGACAACTGTACGATGCAGTAAATGACCACATGGAATATAACAAGCCAGCCGGCGAAGCCTGGGGAAGGGGTGACGCGAACTGGGCCTGCGACAATGGATTTGGAAACTGTACTGACTTTCACAGTTTATTCATCGCCAGTTGCCGTGAATTGAGTATTCCTGCGAGATTTGAAATTGGCTTTCCATTG
The DNA here is from genome assembly GCA_045566075.1 of Pirellulaceae bacterium. Taxonomy (GTDB): domain Bacteria; phylum Planctomycetota; class Planctomycetia; order Pirellulales; family Pirellulaceae; genus UBA11883. Next base: position 7,010 of record JBJLEE010000015.1, read on the forward strand.
CCACCAGAACGAGGCGATGGTGAAATCCCCGGCTACCACTGCTGGGCTAGATTTGCCGTCGAAAACAAATGGGTACCGGTCGACATTTCCGAGGCCGATAAAGATCCCTCCATGGCAGACTATTACTATGGAAACCTCACTGAAAACCGCATCACGTTTTCAATAGGTCGCGATTTAACTCTGATTCCGGCACAAGCTGCTGGCCCGGTAAATTACCTCGTATATCCATATGTCGAAGTCGACGGTAAACAGTACAAATCGTTTTCCAAGGGATTCCATTACGAAGACCTGTAATGGCATAAACTTCATGAGCTCAGAATACGAACAACTAGATGTGATCGCTGTGGGGGCCCATCCAGACGATGTGGAAATCGCCTGTGGTGGCACCTTGGCAAAACTAGCAAATCAAGGCGTACGGTGTGGGATCATCGACTTAACCGATGGCGAACCTACTCCACTTAGCCCCGGCCCGGAAGTCCGCAAGCAGGAGGCTGCCAAAGCTGCTGAGATCCTCGGGGTAAAACGGATCATTCTGGATCTCCCCAATCGTCGTTTATTCGACAGTTTTGAGGCCCGATGCCAACTTGCAATCGAATTTCGCAAGTACCGACCCAAGGTCGTAATTGGCTTTGGAGACAAGACACCGATGGCATCTCCAGATCACTATCAGGCCATGTTGATTACGGATGCTGCCGTATTCTATTCGCGGCTGTGCAAGTGGCCTGAGCACTTTGACGGACTAGAACGGCACATCATACCCAGACAGTTGTATTTTCGCCTTGCATTCGAACCTCTTGCAACAGACAGCTCACTGCCACGCTTCACGTATGACATTAGTGATACGGTCGATCAGAAACTCGACGCAATTAAATCGTACGAGACACAGTTTCCCCCTGAAAAAGCGTACGTATTTGACCGCGTGCGTGCTTATGCTCAAATGCTCGGTACAGAAGCCGGTTGCGATGCAGGGGAACTCTTCTTCCCGACAAAACCCATCCTGTCTAACGATTTCATGTCCACGCTTGGCTTGAGCTAGGTCTCAGATAATCTCAGCGCACGAATCTGCCACATCGAGTCAGATCATCGTTATTGGGCAATGTTATTGGGTACACCTTTCACGGCCCGTACGTTTGCATGCATCACAACCACGACGTAACCGCATCACAACCGCGACAATTCACTGGGCATCGTGTAATTCAACCGCGGGAATAGGAAGCTTAAACCCTTTGATTGGCGGGAAGGCGTCATATTGCTAACCGCTCTAGCCCCGTCCATCATTTTTTGTTATTTCACTGATTCACAAATCACAGGTTACGCATATTGCGGAGTGATCAAGCAGCATGTCATTAGCATCGTTATTCGCCCAAGCTCAAAGTACGTTCCTGCTTCTGGCCGAGGAAGAGGAAGTCAGTTCATTCTCCTTATGGGATTCCATTGACGGACATTGGCAGGAATTATCACAACAGGCCGGAATGTCGATTCTCATTTTTGCCGGTTTTTGGGTGGCTGCCAAAATCGTACAGAAAGTTCTTATGAGAGTCGGCACTTCTCAGCACATTGATCAGGAACTCGCCTCGTTTATCGGTCGCACGGCAAAAATTGCCGTTTTGATACTAGGCCTCATTACAGCTTTGTCCCACTTGGGAATCGATGTCTCTGCTATGGTTGCCGGATTAGGTCTCACTGGATTTGCGCTGGGTTTCGCACTTAAAGATGTGATCTCAAACGTCCTGGCTGGAGTGCTTATCCTAATTTACAAACCATTCCAAAAAGATGACTGTATCAAGATAAAATCTTACGAGGGAAAAGTCATATCTACGGATTTGAGATACACCGTTCTGTTATCTGACGGACTGACAGTTTACGTGCCGAATTCACTGCTGTTTACCGATGCCATCACCGTAACTTGTGATGCCGGCACAGCCGAACCGGAAACCGAATCTCCAGAAGAATAACTGCAACACAAATAAAAAACGGCTCCGGAGTGTGAATCCCGGAGCCGTTTTTTTATTGTCTCTGCTCGTTTCTGATTAGCAGAAGTGAGCGCCCTTGGTGTTAACGTAAACCGCGTAAAGTGACTGACTACCAGTCATAAATAAACGATTGCGTTTCTTACCGCCAAAGCAGACGTTCGAGCAAATCTCCGGTAGAAGAATCTGACCAATTCGGGTGCCTTCCGGATTGAAGATATGAACACCGTCGTAGCCATCACCAACCCAACCGGCACTTGCCCAGATATTACCGTCTCGGTCGCAACGGATTCCATCAGCAAAGCCGGCTTTTTCTTCGACATTACCGTCGGCGTCTGTCAATTCAAGCGCCATGGAAGCATAGACTTTACCGTTCTTCAGATCGGTTTCTTCTGCGACATCCCAAACCTTAATGACTTCCTTTGCCTCGTCATAATGGCTTGCACCAGTATCAGCGACATATAGTTTTTTGTAATCAGGTGAAAAGCACAGGCCATTCGGCTTAAAGATTTCATCTGCAACTTGATGCACTTTACCCGTCTTGGAATCAATTCGGTAAATGGCTTCCTTTTGGTATGGCTGTGGCCAGTTATCCTGATTTTCTACCAATCGCCCTTCGTAATCCATCACGGCACCGTAACCGGGATCCGTAAACCAAATATCACCATTTGGATGCACAACGGCATCATTGGGTGCATTCAGAGATTTGCCACCATATTTGTTAGCAAGAACAGTACGTGTGCCATCATACTCATAGCGGGCTACTGAACGAGTTAGATGTTCACATGAGATTTGACGACCGTGATTATCAAACGTGTTTCCATTACTGTTTTGAGCAGGATTTCGGAATGTGGTTACCTGATCGTTTTCTTCAGTCCAACGCAATTGCACGTTATTTGGGATATCACTCCAGACGAGGTAACGACCAACACCATTCCAGGCAGGGCCTTCCGCCCAGATCATTCGATTGCTGTGATAGAGCCGCATAATTGCAGCATTACCTAGCTTGTAACTCTTAAATGCATCGTCCAACACGACAATATTCGGATCGGGATATCGCACAGGAGGAGCGCCGGGACCATAATTCCTTGGTTCAGCAGTCGCCCGTTTCATCGTTGCTGCCATGGTTGAAGCCGTTGCTGTTGCAGCAAGAACGAAGTTACGTCGATTCATTCCTTGTTGTTTGGTCATGTTTGTTACCGTTTCTTAGTTGAACTCACTTGTAAGTACTTTGTGTCATTTTGGCTCGGCACCCTCGCTCGTTTTGGCGAAGGGAGCATCTACCGTTATAACAGTTATCAAGAAGGAAGTTGATTACTTCAAACACGAAATAAACAGATAGCCAAACGATTCTCTGACGGATAACTAAATGACTAACGACCCACCAATTGCGACTGTGACACCTGTATGTGAAGACGATGCGACAGGAGTTGTTGCAGACGTTTTTGCGGATATCAAGGCGACCAAGAACCTGGATTTCGTACCCAACTTCTGGCGTACCATCGCTGTGTATCCAACTTTGCTACAGCAAGTATGGAGCCAACTCAAGGCCGTCATGCATCCGGAAGCGGATGACAGAGAAGGGCACTTAACGCCAGTTGTACGGGAGATGATCGCCGTTGCCGTCAGTGCCACAAACGGTTGTGCTTATTGCCTCAATTCACATACGCGCGCGTTGCAAAGTATGGGGGTGTCCGACGGCAGTATCGGTGAAGTGCTGGCCGTGGCCGGTTTGTTCAATCAAACGAACACGCTTGCCGATGGCTTTCAGGTCGAACCGGATATAAAACCGTTAGCGTTCAAAGGCTCATGATGATACAGCCCTACGACCAGCCGAGACTGTTTCGGGGAGTCGTCCGCATATACTTTTTGAACTTGGCTGTGGGAAATGGAGCCTCATTGCCTTGCGGTTGCAGACATCGCGGCAACGAACAATCGCAAGAGAAGCTAAGTCGAATACAGCCGGGGAGTCCAAATCGTTATCGCCAAGGCATAAACACAGCACTTACAGGCGTCGGACATTTCACAGTAGTACCGGTCGGTTCTAAGGCACCCGTATCCTGATCAATTTCAAAGACGGAAATCGAACTGGAAGACTGGCCTAATGCCAAAAGATACTTTCCAGTCGGATCGATCCGAAAGCTGCGCGGGGTTTCTCCGCCAATATGCTGATTCTCGACATAGGCCAGTTTTCCTGTGCGTTGGTCAATTGAATACGCAACGATTGTGTCATGCCCTCTGTTTGAACCGTAAACAAACTTGCCACTTGGATGGCAATACATCTCAGCGGTTGATTGGCCATCCTGCTGAGCTTCGTTTGGTGGCAGTGTCGATATAACCTGGAATGGCTCAAGCTTTCCGAGCCGTCCGTTGTATTTATATGCGTTGGCCGTCATGTTCAATTCGTTGATTCCATATGCAAAACGACCTGAACGATGGAAACTAAAATGTCGCGGCCCGGCTCCAGCTGTGGATTGTGCAAACGGGTGCTTACCGCGAGTAAGTGTGCCTTTACGGGCATTAAGGCGGTATACAAGCACCTTATCGAGTCCGAGATCTGAAACGGCAACAAAGCGATTCCATGGCCCGACGTCAATTGAATGACCATGCGGTGCTTCCTGACGTGGATGTACACTCTTGCCGGTATGTTGCACAAAACTCGACGGTGCACTCAATGACCCGTCTGATTCAACGCGATAGGCTACTACGCTTCCACCCACGTAGTTAGCGACCATGACCGTGCGACCTGTGTAATCGATGCACAAATGGCATGGTGCGCCACCCTTGGTTGATTGCTGATTTAATTCTGTTAGCGCACCAGACGCTGGGTCGATGGAAAACGATGTGATATATCCAGCTTTTTCGCCTTTGTATTCCACCGTTTCGTTTACGGCATAAAGATACTTGCCGTTTGGATGCACATCGACGAAGGAAGGATTAATCGTCTTTGTGACTTCTCCGTGCGGCTTTAGTTCGCCATTGTTAGCATCAAATGTGAACGCATAAATCCCTTCACTGTCGCCACCGGTGTAAGTACCGACGTACACCAAATAAACGCCCACGTGCTTATGCCCATGGTGTGCACGTAATGCCGTAGTCATTAGCAACACGGATGCGCAGGTAAGAAGTGCGATAACGGTTTTCATAGGTGTCATTCCAAATAGATTTAAGCAAATAGTTACAGCATCAATTCGAACAAAATCGCCCACGATTGCAACCATGCAAAAGAAAACCTCGTGCACCCAACAAAGTGGAATACACGAGGCCTTCCTGCAAATGGATCAAATTGTCATCTACTTCGCGGCGTAACGTCGCGAAGCGTTAGTCCCAAGTTAGATTTGCACCACTTTGGTACTCGGTAACACGAGTTTCAAAGAAGTTCTTTTCCTTGGACAAGTCCATTGTTTCACTCATCCATGGGAAAGGATTGCTTGAGTTGTATTGAACTGGCAAACCAATACGCTCTAGTCGCCGATCAGCCACATGTTGAACGTACTCACGGAACAGTTCACCATTGAGTCCGAGAACACCACGAGGCAGGCAGTCATGAGCGTATTCCACTTCGTATTCAACCGCAGTACGAATACGATCGATCATGGCTTCCTGAAAATCTTTCGTCCACAACTCTGGGTTCTCTGCCTTGATACCGTTGATCAGATCCAAACCAAAGTTCAGGTGAATCGTTTCATCACGCAAAATGTATTGAAACTGCTCTCCAATACCTGTCATTAGATTGCGGCGGTGGAAAGACAACATCATCACGAAGCCGGTGTAGAAGAAAATGCCTTCCATGATCAAATAGAACCCGATCAGATTCTTCAATAAACTCTGGCAACCTTCAAATGTGTCTGTCGTAAAGTCCGGATCAAGAATTTCGGCCGTCAATTCCATTTCAAATTCATCTTTACGAGCGATGGCCGGAACTTCCCGGTACATATTGAACACTTCACCTTCATCCAAACCAAGACTCTCGGTGACGTATAGGAATGTGTGTGAATGCACAGCCTCTTCGAATGCCTGACGCAACAGGTACTGTCGGCATTCTGCATTGGTGACATGGCGGAATATAGCAAGCACCAGATTGTTTCCGACAAGACTCTCAGCTGTAGCAAAGAATCCGAGGTTACGCATGATGACCATGCGTTCATCATCTGAGAGCTTATCCGATTTCCAAGTTTCAATATCTTTGGTCATCGGTACTTCTGTCGGCATCCAATGGTTGGCACACCCGTTGATATAGTGTTCCCAGGCCCAGTGATACTTCAGCGGCATAAGTTGATTAACATCAACCTGATTGCAGTTAATCAATCGCTTATTTGTGGCATCGATGCGGCCGATCTTTCCTTGCAGCAGGTCTGGATTAATTGGCGATGACATAATTTTTTTCCTTTATCGTTCCATTTGCTTTTTCATGTTCATCCGTGATGACAGGTGTTCCGAACAACGAACACCAGCAAGTGCTGACACTTACTGGCAGGCCTCGCAATCCGGGTCATCAATACTGCACGCTCGCGTCACCATCGTAGCCGGCGTTTCCCGCTTTATTTCGATGTCACCCGATGCGCTCTTGCTCTTCATCCAACGAGGTTGAATCCCAAACTTATTTACATCCACTGTTGACTTCTCGACATTCGTGGCCGCGAGTGTTCGCAGGTAATAAGTTGTTTTCAAACCCTTGTCCCAGCAGGACATATACATATTGTGCAATTTCTTGCCACTTGGCTCTGCCAGGTACAGATTGAGAGACTGTCCCATATCGATCCACTTCTGGCGACGCGAAGCACATTTAATGATCCATTCCGGATCTACTTCGAATGCGGTCAGGTAGCGTGCCTTGATATCGTCCGGCACATTTTCTATTTCCTGAACACTACCGTCGTAATACTTAAGTGCTTCAAGCATATCGGCGTCCCATAAGCCACGATCTTTAAGATCGTCCACTAAGTCTATCGTTACCTGAGTGAATTCACCGGACAGGTTACTCTTCACATACAGGTGTTTGTAGGCGGGTTCGATAGATTGGCATACGCCAACGATCGTCGATATCGTTGCCGTTGGTGCGATCGCCATGACATTACTATTACGCATGCCATGTGCTGCAACATGTTCTCGCACTTCATCCCAGGGCATGGTGCTGCTGCGGTCGAGGTCCACACTGATGCCACGCTCCTGTTCCAAAACATCGATCGTATCAATTGGCAGTAATCCGCGATCCCATTTCGATCCGATATAGCTGGAATATGTGCCACGTTCCTTAGCGAGCATACTGGATGCTTTGAGTGCATAAAACGAAATCGCTTCCATACTGTGGTCTGCAAACTCTACAGCAGCATCACTTGCATAGCTGACACCCAGTTTCAGCAAAGCATCCTGAAAACCCATCAAGCCGAGGCCGATTGGTCGGTGTCGCCGGTTAGAGTTTTCAGCTTCTGCTGTTGGGTAATAGTTAATGTCGATCACATTATCGAGCATACGCAATGCGGTGGTAACAGTCTCTTCAAGCCGTTCGAGGTCCAGTTTGCCATCCTTTACGTGATTCGCGATATTAACTGACCCAAGATTGCAAACAGCCGTTTCCTCGGGAGACGTGTTAAGCAGAATCTCCGTGCAGAGGTTACTGCTGTGAACCACGCCGGTGTGATCCTGAGGCGAACGAATGTTCGATGGATCTTTCCAGGTTATCCATGGGTGCCCTGTTTCAAACAGCCTGGTCAACATGCGTCGCCACAAGTCCGTGGCTGACACTTTGCGGTGCATACGTATTTCACCAGCTTCAGCTTTGGCTTCATATGCGGTGTATGCCTGCTCGAATTCACTTCCGTACAGATCGTGCAGGTCCGGCACTTCATCAGGACTAAATAGTGTCCATTCCTTGTCTTCCTTAACCCGTTTCATAAACAAGTCCGGAATCCAGTTCGCAGTATGCATATCATGCGTTCGACGCCGATCATCACCGGTATTCTTACGCAATTCAAGGAATTCCTCGACATCCATATGCCATGTTTCAAGATAGGAACAAACAGCACCCTTACGTTTTCCACCTTGATTTACTGCAATGGCCGTGTCGTTCACAACCTTCAAAAATGGAATCACACCCTGGCTTTGGCCATTGGTTCCATGAATGTAGGCATTTGTCGCCCGGACATTTGTCCAGTCATTTCCTAAGCCGCCAGCCCATTTAGACAACATCGCGTTGTCAGAAACACACTTGAAGATGTGTTGCAAATCGTCACTGACAGTGGAGAGATAGCAACTACTTAGTTGTGGATGATTTGTAGCGGAATTAAACAGCGTTGGCGTCGCTGAGGTGAATCGGAAATTCGAGAGCATGTTATAGAACTCAATAGCACGCTCTTCCCTTTGATCGCCTTCCTGGATCGCCAGACCCATTGCAACACGCATCCAGAAATATTGAGGGGTCTCGATGCGTCGCCCTTCGATGTGTAACAGGTACCGGTCGTAAATTGCCTGCAGACCGAGGTACTTAAACAAGTGATCCCGACTCGGATCCAAGGCATCGGAAATCCGACTCAGATCGTATTCTCTCAATTGCGGATCCAGACGATCTGCATTCACTCCGTCAATAATGTAATGCTCAAACTGATTTCGGTATTGATCCTCAATCTTGTCAAATGCCGGAGCCATACCAAGCGAGTCGTTGTAGATCACCATGAGCATGAGTCGGGAGGCCACCGTATCGTATGCCGGATCGCGTTCGATGCGACTTCGCGATGAGAGGATCATCGTCCGGTAAACCTCGGTAGTGGAGATGCCATCAAACACGCTACGCATGACGTCTTCGACGATTTCATCCGATGAGCAGACGTCTTCCAGTCCTTCGCATGCCATTATCAAGCGGGCACGCACACGGCCTTCGTCAAAGGGCACTCGTGTATGATCTTCGAGTGTCACATGGACCTTGACCGTTTCATCATCCTCGATCTCGTCGGTACTTCGAATCGCACGGACTTTGCTTTGATCGTTGCGATAGACGATATAACGACGCGCGACACGGTAATGACCACTGCGCATCAACTCCATTTCCACCAGGTCCTGGATCTGCTCGACTCCGGCACCATCATCTGTGCCGGCCAGCGGCGCCAATTCTTCGGCTACCTGACTGGTCATCCGATCCACTTCTGCCTGAATTGCCGTGTCGAGCGGTTGCTCTTCGGCAAGATTCAGTTCTGCTCTGAAAGCATTAGTCATCGCCCGAAGAATAAGGGCGGCGTCAAACGATACAACACGTCCGTCTCGTTTGCGAATATTCCAGTCGCTTTGAGCTCGAATCATTCGATCTCTCCTTAGCTGCTTGTCTTCCTAACTCACACGCTATTACTGCGGCAGCGCCACACCCATTCAGGCTACTCCTTCATGGAGGCCTGCTTCGCGTGTGACCTGTCATGACCCGTTCATGCTGCCGGTAACACAAAGCAATTGTTGCTATGCGTGACCGGAATCATGACAGCGGGGACATGAATTTCAGTCTTAGCATCCTATTTCTTAGCCCCTCATAGCTACAGAAGTATCTACAAGGATTGTCCAAATTGCACTTGGCTGAACTGGCAACTCTCTAAACTCAAGCTGCCGATGTGCCACTCACGCTGAATGGCAAAACTTCCGTCACTACATTTTGGACCGTTTCCGGCCGGTTGCGATGAGACAAGTAACCTGGTCGTAAAAACCAGATATGAAAAGCTCTGCGATGGCGTACCAAACGAGAGGCTCTTCCTGTGCCCTGTAACTCGCAAGTCCCAGTCGGTGGTTGCTAAATCTCAGATGTTTCAGCTCGTAGACATTTTCCGGAAGATCACCATCCAATAGCTCTTACCGGGTTTCCTACCGACTATCAATCCATGAAGAAAAGCTCACTTCCTGATAGCTTTCGTTTCCACTTTCGCGCCGAACAGCAAATCCCTGTATTCCTAGTCAGGATTGCTATCATCCTCGGCTTGCTCGGCAAACCGTTCAGCAACGCTGCGTCAATATATCGTGTTGAACAACTATGTCAACACTATATTTAGTACATTTTCGGCAATTCAAAAAGTTTCGTGCACTGCTAGCACCCTAAAGTGCTAGCACGTAGTAACTTAGGTAATATATTGCCGTGTGGCGGCTGTTGTCACTGCATCCCCCGAACGAGCTGATGATTGATCTGGAGCAGTTGTCTGTTGCCGGGCAGCGCTGTGCAAAATCTGCTGCAAACAGCTCGTTATTGGTGTTAAGGGGCGTAAGTGCCGGCTATAAGCTCAAATCCGATCGGTATTCATGTGCCGCTGGCGGCCCAATTATCGCTCGCTTCGTGGCCGGAGTGAGGATTTGGAGGGGTAGATTGTCGAATAAGTGCGCAATAGCACTTAAAAAACAGGGGCAATAATGCCGATTTCGATGATAGTGCATTGTTTTATCTGGAATCGGGTACGTACCCGTTACGGACAAAACCCAAAAAAACAACAACGACTTACCACACGTACGCATATGTCGACAGCTATCCATCAAAAATCCGATACGTTTTCAATTGCCGATGCCCAACGGCACATTGTAGACCTACTCAAACCAAATCCAGCAATCTATTGGATTGATTTCCTGGTGACCTGGTGTTTGGGCATCTTCGTACACGACTGTGCACGGAGGCTATCCGGACAACTTTGGTTTTCAGCCGACGGGCTGGCACCCGAAGGCGGGTGGACGGTTCCAACCTCATTACTCCAGTTCGAGTCCCACAACGCCAAGTTCATTGCCTATATTACGTGCGCCACGGTTGGCATTCTGCTCTTTTACAGAGCTGCGATGTTCATTCATGAAATCGTGCATTTCAAGCGAGGCAGCATGCCACTATTCCGTTTCACGTGGAATGCACTGTGTGGCATCACATTCCTGATTCCCTCCTTTATTTACTACACGCATCTGGATCACCATCGTCGTGTTCATTACGGAACGGAGGGCGACGGCGAGTATTTACCACTAGCTAAACGTTCACCGCTGCATATTATCCTCTTCATGATGCACCCGTTTATCGTCCCGCCTTTGGTATTCATACGCTTTTTGATTTTCACACCGCTTGCCTACATCATTCCCGGCTTTAGGCGATGGATTCACAAGCGTGCATCATCGATGATCATCGACCCGACATATGTCAGACCCATCGCAGGAAAACGGGTGGTGCAGATTATATACCTGCAGGAGTTCCTCACATTTCTATGGTGCATCGCACTGATCGTTATTCCCATCTTGAAGTTCGATATCATTGCTTACCCGTTTCTACTGCACGCATACGTCGTTGGTGCGGGAGTCTTGACTCTGAACGGAATTCGCACTCTTGGAGCACATCGCTGGACAAATGACAACGGTGAAATGACTTTTGAAGAACAACTGCTTGATTCGGTCAACTACCCACACAATCCCATACTCGGTGAACTATGGGCTCCGGTCGGATTGCGATATCACGCATTGCATCACTTCTTCCCCAAGATTCCGTATCATAATCTACCGAAAGCTCATCGTCGGCTTATGGAAAATCTGCCGGACGATTCACCCTACAGAAATACATCACAAACCACCCTGCGGCGACAGATCGCCGACCTTTGGAGCATGGCACGAAAGTCGACCCAGGCAGATGCTTCATCCCAACCAAAAAAAGAGATTGACTCGTAACAACCAATACACCGTAGAATAGACAGGCACCGCCGTCACAACGTGGTGCACCACAAACCCTAAGGGAGCCTGAAACATGTTGGCCCGACACTTTTCAATTGCAATTCTATGTACGACTGTGTTCGCAACACCGATGCTCGCACAGGACACAGCAGATGACGCCAAGCCGACCAACAACATCGAGCAAATCGATGCTGTCGGTCACAAGACTCGGTCGCAAAATAGCATCGGCATGTATCTGGCGGAGATCCCAGCCGGCACATTTCTGATGGGCGCTTCAGAGTTCTACGTTGAATTGACCGTGGACGGTGATCAATTGGAAGATGGTCGTGCGCTGACGATCTACGACCGAAACGGGAAGAAGCAAATCTTCCGTTTCCAGGACTCCCAAGCAGACAAGAGCAAACAACTTCTGTCAGCAATTCGCAATCGCCAGCGCAACACCGGCTTGGCGATTAACTACGACAGTAAATTACCAACCAGTGCTGAAATTCTGGCTGACAGTCTCGTCAAGGCCATCCAAGGCCAGCAGGAAATTACCATCGGCGCACAAGTGGAAGGGAACAAGATTAACTTTCAAGGGGTTGCCGCATTTGTCGCTGACGAAATCAATGCCGGCGACCAGAGGCGCATGAACATTTTTGAAGCAGATTCACTTGCAGCCAAAGATGAGTACCCACAGCACATTGTTGATCTCACTACAGACTTTGAAGTTGGTGTAGCCGAAGTCACGCAAGCTCAGTTTGAAGCCGTCATGGGATACAACCCGAGCATTATCAAGGGCGCTGAATTACCGGTAAATGGCGTTACATGGGACGAGGCAAAACAATTCTGTGACAAGCTTACTGAGCTGGAAGCCGATCAGGAAACAAAGCGTGTGTATTCGCTACCGTCTGAAGCTCAATGGGAATACGTCTGCCGCGCCTCGCAACAGCAGCGATATTTCTTCGGTGAAAACATAAACAACCTGCGGCAATACGCTGTTTTCCGTAATGATGTGGTTGTCGAAAATGATGACGAAGAGGCACCAGCAATCGACGAACCCGTCGACGACAACACGGATTGGACGGCTGCCAGTATTGCCAGCCTAAGACCTAACCCCTGGGGAATATTTGACCTCTATGGAAATATTGCAGAATGGTGCAACGACAACTACAACGCCAGTTACTATCAGGACAATCCTCCCGGGCAAGATCCACCAGGACCGGCAAACGGTGATCAGAAAGTCGTCCGCGGAGGAAGCTTTATTCATTCAGCATCAAGCTGCCGCAGCAGTACACGTGCCGCAGCGCCGCCAAGCCTGAAAAGTCAGTTCATTGGATTTCGTGTCGTCTGCACTAAATCACTATAGTGATCCACCGGCCGATATAAGATTAAGAAATCACTTGATGGGAAAGTAAAAGATGGAACCTCTCACTCTCATCATAATTCTGTTCGTTTACACTGCGCTGACATGTCTACCGCTGGTCTTTTCTCCTGTGACGGCAAAACAGGGGCTCAAAGCACTATGGTCTTCTGCAGAACGCATGCAGATTGTTGGTGGGATTGCCACCATGCTTTGCGTCCTCACATTGATGGACAACATTGTTCCTGATTGGACAGCCGAGGGTATCGCTCGAGCCATTGCCTGGCTGGGGCTCATTAAGGGCATCGCTATTTGCTGGTGGCCTTCTTACTTTGTTGCAACAACAGAGCGTATCACCCAACGCGTCATCGGCTGTTGGTTCATCGGTATCTGCGGGATCGCGGCGTGCGTTGGCTATGGCTATCTAATAAGCCTGTTGTGGGTATAATCCGACACAACGACCTCTCACTCATCAACAGCCACTCCCTCAAAACAAACACCAACCGCCGTGGGTATCTTCCGTCAATTCCTGAGTCAGCCGTCACGAGTTGGCGCTGTGGCTGCTAGTTCATCCGTTCTGGCAAATGCGATGCTCGACTCACTCGACTGGGATCGCATTTCAGTTCTCGTGGAATATGGTCCAGGGACGGGCGCAATCACCCGCCAGATCTTCAATCGCATCCAACACGACGAGGATAGCCAAAAGGCTTTTTTTGCTGTCGAGGTAAACGACACATTTGCAGAAAACCTTGCCGAATCGTTTCCGGAAATGGATCTGGCACACGACAGCGTCGCGAACATTAAGAAGCTACTTCATGCACGGGGCCATGACGAAATGCACGCAGTAGTGTCCGGTTTACCGTGGACCGCATTCAGTGATGAACTTCAGGACGAATTGCTGTTACCCATGATCGAACACCTGTCTGATGATGGTGAATTCGTGACATTTGCCTACGTCCATGGGCTACCCTTAAAGAGCGCAAAGCGGTTTCGCAAGAAACTCAATGATCGCTTTAGCTCAGTGAAGATTAGCCGCACAATCTGGCGAAACATACCACCTGCGATTTTCTACACCTGCCGCAAGTAAGGATGCTGGCAACCAGATTCGCTCGCAACCAACAGCAGACGAGACGCTACACAACCGCCAGCAGGCCAGACGCTACGCAACCGCGGGGCTCGGCGCAGCCGAACCCGCAGGGCTCTAGCCAAACGCGCACAAAAAAAGCCGGGAGTCGTAATCACTCACAACACCCGGCTTGTATTTCATTCCGCTTAACGCGGAGCAGTGCGGGACAGGTTAGTCCTTGAACTGCTGTGCAATAATCTGTTTGATCTGCAATGAGATTCGTGAATCAGGGTCAGCTGCAACAGCTTTTTCCATCAATACTTTGGCTTTCTCTTTATCGCCAGCTCGCATGGTAAAGAAACCTTGATAGTAGAGAGCCATCTGTAGAGGCTCACCACTTGGCTTGTACTTAGCGACCAATTCACCAAGCTTACCGGCGGTCTCTTCTGGTGCTGCACCGCGTGAAGCTTGCATAACGCCCTGCATTTCAGCTTCGAACTTTACGTTGTTCTGCAAACCGACATACTTCGACTTCAGGCCAGCTTCGTTTTCTGCATCCAATTCAATGATCTGAGCAACAACGTCACCGTAAGTGGCGACGGCTAGCTTCTCATCAATCAAGTTGATTGCTTGGTCTAGCAACTTTGCTTTTTCAACGCCGCTTGCTGCAACTGCTTTTTCAAGAGCCGAGTCTCGTTTAGCACGAATTTCGCTCTTGGAAACAATGTCTGCAACCCATTTTTCGGCTTTATCGCCGCCAAAACCAACCTGTTGGTGGAATGGTTTACCTTCGTCGTCGACGAGCATAACCGTTGGTACGCCACTAATACCGTACTTCTTAGCCAAAACAGGGTATTGCTTCTTTTCGGCTTCTGTTTGGTGAGACTTATCTCGTGGGTTATCCAGTTTTAGAAGGATGTAACTTTTAGGTACTTCCGTCTTGAACACGTCCTGCGAAAGAACTTCTTTATGAAGTGCTTTACATGGTGGGCACCAGTCTGAACCGGTGAATTCCATTAGGATCGGTTTTCCTGTTTCTTTTGACAGTTTCTTGGCTTCTTCAAAGTCAACCAACCAGCCTTCTTCGGCTGCCTGAACAGCGGTTGCCTGAACGCCAAGCAAAGCAGTTACACCAAGCAGTGCTGCAGCGATCGCCTTGTTAAAACTTTTCATTGTTACTTCTCACTTCCGGAGAGAGGAATACCATGCGGCTCAATTACAGTTTCAACCGCTGTTAATATCTAATGTACTTACTACGCAGCAAATCAAAAAGCGTTTGCGCACTAGTTTCAACCATTGTTATAGGCGTTTGATTCGCAAAATTGTGGAAAAGACCACGAAAAAAGAGGGGAGTACACCTCTACGATTGATTTCTATCGGTCTGTTCTAAATGGTGATGCAGGTAATCCTGCAGCGTTTACCAGATTGGGCTCTGCAAGTTCATGCCAGCCAAGCCGTACGGCAACGGGATCCTTAACCTCATCACTGCTAACCAGTACGGTCTGACCATCAATCACGGCTTTAGCCTCTATAAATTCGCCATCTTTGCCCTTGATCGTAAACCAACTCAGATCTTTACCATCATTGGCTGCCAATTCCCCGGCTGTGTAGTCAAAGGAGATTCGAATTTTGTTGCCTTCAACCTTCATCGATTTGTATAGGGGACCTGACACAACTCCAACCTCGCGATCATAGGTATGCGTCAGTGCCCAAAGTGAAAGCCGTCGCCCAACTTCCAGTTTGTTTTTCGGGTGAATGTCACCTACATTCCCGATATCAGTTATCACAGCCATACCTGTACCTTCGACGGAGAGGGTTGCCAGTTGTGCTTCCCAGATTCCCGGCAATGCGTCTGGTCGGTTATAGCGATACGGTGCAAGTTGGACAAAGTAAAACGGCATATTCGGATTATCAAACACTTTGCGCCACCCATAGATCAGTGCCTTCATCTTTTCGTGATATAACATGCCCTCGCCGTTGTTTGACTCTCCCTGGTACCAAATTGCTCCCTTGAATCGAAACTTGAGAATCGGATGCACCATGGCGTTGTAAATAGCAAGCGGTGTTTGAACTTGTACCTGCCCCTTGTCATTTTTACGTGGGTAATTGGCTAAGTCATCTGAAATGTCTTTGAGTGCTTCAACAGATTTAAACCCGATTGGTGGTGTCCATGGTTCAATCCGTGTGCCTCCCCAATTGCAGCCGATGATTCCCACCGGTACGTCTAATTCCTGCTGTAGAAACCGTGCATATGCATATCCCACCGCTGTATACGCGGCTACCGTCTCTGGAGTCGTCTCCGTCCAACCATTTGTACGCGCATCGTCGATTGGTTTGTCTGATACAACGTGAGGAAATTTGATGTGACGAATTCGTGGATGCGTACCGGCCTTAATTTCTTCTTGCGGATTCACCGACTGTGCTACTGTCCACTCCATATTGGATTGGCCTGAACATAACCAGACTTCTCCAACGAGCACGTTTTTAATTGTCACATCGCTCGAACCGCTAAATGTGACTTCATGAGGACCACCTGCTGCAAGTGCAGGTAACGAGACGCTCCAGGATCCGTCATCGGCTGCCTTGGCCGTTGCCGTCGCATCTCCCATTGAAACCGATACATCCCGTCCTGCTTCATCCCAGCCCCATAGCACAATTGGTTGATCGCGCTGAATGACCATATTGTCACCAATGATTGATGAAATCTTGAGATCTGCCTGCACAACGGTAGTCGCAAAGAGTAGTAGTATCAGCGATCTCATGAGAGTCTTCATAACGGTCTGTTACCTTTTGGTAGGAGAGAGGAACCCACGTTGCAGTTTGAGAACGTCGCAGCGCAACTGCTAACTGAACTCAACATACCCAGCAATACACACATAAAGGACTGCTTATATACGTATTTATATGTCTTACGGAAACAAAAGGGAATCCGCTGATAAGAAAATCAAGAAGGCATAGCAGCTATTCAGCGGACTCTTCCAAGCGCTGACGAGTTATCCAGCCGGGAGTGCCGCCACCATTCATTGCCAGATTACCACCATCAAACGGGATTAGCGCGCCGGTGGTAAAGGATGAAGCGCCGGATGCCAGCCAGACAGCAATCCCTTTGATTTCTTCTGGGTTGCCCATGCGACCGATTGGAATACCCGAAATAAACTGGTGGTGAAGGTTGGGATCCTCGTCCATTCGTTGAATCAAACCAGGGTTTGTCACCTGAGCCGGAAGAATGGCGTTCACCCGAATACCATACGTTGCCCATTCTGTACTAAGCTCCCGCGTCATTTGAGCTACGGCTCCCATTGCCATGCTGTATGCAATATGGCCGCGCCCCATCGCTGTAAGGCTGGCGAGTGATCCGATACTGACGATACTGCCACCACCGTCGCGGATCATCCGTTGCCCCGCATTTCGTGACATTGCATAACGCCCGATCACCAGATTCTGCAGAACTTGCGTGAGTTGCTCATCCGTGAGTGCTTCGGGTCTGGAAAGAAACCCTTCACCCGCCACATTTCCCAGAAAGTCGACCTTACCGTATTCACTATCAAGTACATTCCACAGTGCTTCGATGTCGTCAAAGCAGGAAACATCGCAATGCACGGGTACGGCTCGGCGGCCAAGTGCTGTGATCTCATCGGCGGTCACCTGCATACCATCATCATTGATATCTGCCAGCAAAACATCAGCACCTGCTTCGGCTAACCCGATAGCCATATTCTTTCCCATCCCGCTAGCCGCACCACTTACCACGGCTACACGTCCATCCAGCTTGAATTCATCTAAGATCATCTATGAGTATCCCGTCTCTTGTAATTATCACTTGGAGCAACTGAGTTACATTGTGCAGACCATGCATGAGCGACATTATAGTATCTTTAATGAGTCGAGTAACTCAGGCGGAGCAGTCACTCCTAAATCCATTCCACTTCAAATGCATTCGTTCTGCACCCAGGTAAACCATTCATGAGCTACGACATTATCCTGCGAGGCGGCAGCATCATTGATGGTACCGGCAGTCCGGCCATTCAAGCTGACGTCGCCATTAACAACGAGCGTATCGCCGAGATCGGTAACTTAGCGGATGCAACAGCCGCGTCGGAAATCGATGTCAGCGGCCTGGTCGTTGCACCGGGCTTTATTGACACGCACAACCATAGTGATGGTTGGGTTACGCAAACAAGTGGTCAGGAGTGCAAGATTGCACAGGGCATCACCACGGAATTACTAATGTCCGATGGCATTTCTTATGCCCCGGTGAACAACGAGACATGGCGGGAGTGGATCTACTACTTGCACAGTCTCGACGGCCTGACCATGCACCAGTACGGCGGCTGGCATTCACTTCAGGATTACATGGAATTCACCGCCAAACGCAGTCACCAAAATGTCATCATGCAGGTGCCATACGCAAACGTACGATCGCTCGCTTGCGGCTGGTCGCGAAGCCGAGTGGATGACGTACAAATGCGCGCCATCCAACGAGAAATACGTGTTGGAATGGAGCAGGGTGCTACTGGTGTTTCCACTGGCCTGGACTATGTACTGCAATGTTTTAGTGATACAGATGAATTAGCCGAGGCTTGTAGCGTCCTGAATGACTTCAATGGAATTTATGTAACGCACGTCCGCTACAAGAAAGGGCTAATTCCCGCCATCAACGAAGCGATAGAAATCTGCAAACGCGCTGGCTGCCGACTGCACATATCGCACCTTAAAGGACACGACCCGTATCCGCCTGAAGTTGTCCTCGGGAGATTAGAAGAAGCCGCAAATGATGGTCTGGATATAGCATTTGATGTCTATCCCTACCAATGTGGCTCAACGATGCTCAACTTCCTTCTTCCGTACACGGTTTGGGAAGATGGACCAACAGCCGCTATGAATCACATAACCGCACCATCATTTGAACGCGAGTTTGAGCAAATCCTGGACGATTATCGGCTCGACTTGGAAAAGGTCATTATCGCCTGGACCGCATTGAGTGACTTCGAATCAAGCTGGGGGCAGACGTTGAACGAATATGTCGAGTCAACAGGAAAGTCCACAGGCAGAGCACTCATTGATTTACTTGTTGATAACAACCTAGCGGTCCTGTGCGTGGTTGATGAGGGTGATGATCATCACGTCCATCCTTATCTTCAACACCCAATGTGCATGTTTGGTACCGACGCGATCGAAATGCCAAATGGAAAAGTCCACCCTCGCGCATTTGGCAGTTCTGCCCGAATGATCGGTCGTATGGTTCGCGAGGAAAACCTATTTTCGCTCGAAGAAGCCGTCCGCAAGATGACGAGTTTTCCTGCAGAGTGGTTCGGAATTGAAAAGCGCGGCCAACTGAAGAAAGACTGGTTCGCTGATCTTGTCGTTTTCGACAAGCAAACTGTAATCGATAACGCGACCTATGAATCCCCTCGTCAGAACCCCAATGGCATTCATCTTTCAATCGTAAACGGAGCCCTTGTATATCAGGACGGTGTCGTCATTCAGCACGATGAAGCACCCGGCCAATACTTACGTTGTGGTGTCGAATAGCGATGAGTACAATAACCTCGCAATCGGCAACACACCTCTCTCGAGTCGTATAATCAATGCCAACTTACGTATACGAAGTCGTTCAGAATGGCGAGCCCACCGGAGAACGCTTTGAAGTCGTCCAGCCTATCTCTGACGACCCACTGACGGAGCATCCGGAAACCGGTGAACCAGTACGACGAGTGATTACCGCCGTAAACATTGGTGGACGATGGTCAGATGACGCAATGGGCCGACGCATGGCTGACGATGACAAGCTAGACCGACTTGGCTTCACAAAGTATGTAAAAAAGGGCCAAGGCTATTACGAAAAGACCGCTGGCGAAGGTCCAAACGTCATCCACAAAGACAAACCGCTCAAGCCCGAAGATATCTGAGTGCCGCTTGACCACTCAAGGCTTACGATACATGTACATTGTCTGTTCGCTCATGGTTGCCCATGAAAACCAGTTGCGTTGGCCGTCTTCCACCCAACCTTCCGGTGCCTCACTTCTGTGAAGAATGCAAAAGCGAGCAAACCCTCGCCAGCTTCGCGTAAGATCTCCGTCTCGCTGCATCGTGTTTGGATCGTGCTCTGAGAGTAACCAGCCATTTAGATCCGCTCCTGCATCCAGGTGTTCATCCTTAATACCGCGTTCGATCCACTGCTGCATCTGTTGACCTCGTTGTTCATTCCATGCAAGCAGGTCATGCGTCATCGCCAAAGAAAGCCAGAACAGACTCACACCAATCAGAATTCCCGTACGCCGCCACCATGGACTTATCACAACTGCTTTTAATTCCCCAAGTGCAGTCGCTAAAACATAACCACATGGAACAAACAGGATTATCCAGTAACGATCCATCACGGCCGTAATCAGAGCAAGCATAAATAGTGTCACCACAACACCAAAACCGGCCATCGCCATAGTCCGACGTTTTACGATCGACTCAGCAGCAGTCGCCAGCTTAATCGTCCACCAAACGACCACCGAGAAACTGAGTATGCAGCCAACGGATATCACTTGCCAGATCCACTCAGGCCAGATCACATCTGCCATAGACGAAATGCCGGCGTCCGCGAGTAGTATTGGCCCGAAGTGTCCATTTTGAAGAAAGTAGCCTGTCGTTTGCGTAATAAACAGTCGTCCACCGTATGCGGTAAATAAACCGAGCAATCCGATCGCAACAACCGCTGTTACCCAACCAGCGCTGCATATACGACCGATCGGCCGATAGCAAAATGCACTTCGTGCGAGAAATGGAAACAATGGGAGTGCCAGCAATCCCACTATCAAACACATGCCGTACAAGTGGATGGCAATTTGTTTCCAACGGTACAGGTCCCAGTCTTTCGGTAAGACAATTCCCATGCGTTGATTATTGCCGGGCACAATCAGGTTCCATTCAAACGCAAGTACCGCTGACAGTGGGATCACCACTAAAAGACCTAAGTGGCGCCGAATACCACAGAACTTCATTTCTTTGCAGTGCATGAGTAACAGCAATCCCGGGTATACCAAACAGAGTATGTGTGTCTGCCGACACCAGAATGCAAGTGCCGTGACAATTCCGCCAGAGACTAACCACAATTGAGATACACGATTTGGTAGATCTCTAAGTGCCAAATGAAAACAGAGCATTGCAATGGCAACCAGCGACAAGGCAGTCACGTCGGTCATAAACGTGAAGCTATGTCCATAGAACAACGGGCAAACTGCGAGCACCAACGCGAGGGAACACGATGTTAAGAAACAGACTCCTGCATGTCTGGCAAGCACGAACACTGCACAGCACGCAAGCCAGGCTGCCACAGCCTGCGAAAGATGAAGCGTCTTCATTGAAAACGGTTGAGCAAAGTGAAACACCTTTCCCCAGGCAACATGCGCGGCAACACTGGCGGCCAACTCACCGTGCTGCGTGACATGATGATAATCACCGGACTTCATCCATCCCTGAACCGATCTCGCATACAGCCAGTCATCGTTATGTGGAAATCGCTCTATTCCGTTAAACAGAACGGTGCCGGCGATCCATGGCAAAGCGATAACTGCGCAGGCAATGACGCAATTTCGCAGCGACTTACGAGGCTCCATATCTCCTAACGCAGATTTCAAAGCGATCACCTATTGAGCCGTTTTAGTAGCAAGTCGACTAGCACTTTGTCAAAGTTGCCAGTCAGTCGTACGTCTTTTCCAATGGGAGCTCGAACGACTGGGGCCACCAGGACGTTGCCGTCGAGGACAACCGCCAAACGGTTTCCAATCAGCCCTTCGGTTGCTTCGTAGAGGACTTTGCCGGACTTACGTTTAAATGTGATATCAATAACCGCCTGACCATTTTCTATTTTGCCGGTCGCCGACAGGACATCATCTGAATTTAGTATCGGCTTCTCGTCCAGATAAACGACTTTTGTCTGATCCACCGGCTTGTCGAGAGTGAGTTTTCCCAAGACTTTTTCCACTCGCCCATCAGCATGTTGGTCATAGGCTCTAAACAGACCGAATCCACTGTCTTCACCAATGCCTGCAAAACAGATCACAGCGAGAACAAAGTAATTCACATGAAACTCCTGTCTGTAGACCTTGTTCGGGTTTGTACTAAGTCACACCGTATAGCTAGAATGAAGGATGACCATTCATCATTTGCAAGCTTGACGAAAAGCAAGTGACGGGTAAACACCAAACATCTTCAGGCTACACATTTAGCCTAATTGTACCTCGAAATGAATCACCGGCTCACAAATCCGCTCGTACTATTGCTTGGCATACTTGTGTGTAATGCTGCAACCGCAGCTGAAGAATTCGCAATAGAGTCAATTCGTGTTGAGCCGCAGGAAATCGTACTTTCCGGCAAGAACAGACAGCAACAGATCACAATCACCGGAGTCCGTTCTGATAATTCTGTTGTGGATCTTACGCATCAATCCACCATCACGGTGCTCGACGAAGAAGTGATTCGCAATGATGCAGGGTTGTTAACTGGCTTGGCCGAAGGAGAGACGATCATCGCCATCAAAGCCGGCGAACACTCGCAAGTGGTTAGCGTCTCGGTCGCTGAATTCAGTACATACCCGGCGATTAACTTTGAGGTGGACATCATACCGTTGCTGACCAAGCTTGGCTGCAATGGTGGGGGGTGTCATGGAAAACAATCCGGGCAAAATGGATTTAAGTTAAGCGTCTTTGGTTTCGATCCCAAAGCCGACTTTGATGCCATCGTAAAAGAAGGTCGTGGACGTCGTGTCTTCCCAGGTGCCATCACCAAATCGTTGATTTACACCAAGGCCATTGGCATTTCAGCACATGGGGGTGGGCAGCGCATGACATCCGAGACTCAGGATGCCGAATTACTTCGCGAGTGGATCCTTCAGGGAATGCCGTGGGGTGAAGATGATACAGCTCGCGTCGTCGCAATCTCTGTTGAGCCCGAAATCCGAGTCATGAAGCCTCGGTCGCTTCAACAGCTACGGGTCACAGCAACCTATGACGATGGTCGCACACGTGATGTAACACGTGCCTCCGCTTTTGTCAGCAATGAAGCGGTCATCGCTGAATGCAATAACCATGGCGTTATTGAAACCGGAAAAGTGCCTGGTGAAGCTGCCATCACAATCAGCTATCTGGGATTTGTGGACGTCAGTCGCGTGGTGGTACCAAAGCTCGGTGCTGAATCACCGCAACGGCCGAATTGGTTTAATGAGGACCATCCGATTGATAATCTGGTCTGGAACAAGTGGGAGTACCTGCGTCTTGAACCATCCGAACTAACTGACGACGCCACGTTCCTTCGGCGGCTTATGATTAAGACCAGCGGAACCATTCCAACAGGCCAGCAGGTTCGCGACTTTCTTAAGGACAACTCTCCGGACAAACGAGCCAAAGCGATAGAAGCTGCTTTAAATTCTGAACAGTTCGTAAGCTATTGGACACAACGTTGGTCAGACATCCTGATGGTCAATTCGGCCACGATTGGATCTCGCGGTGCATACACTTTCTACCGCTGGCTACGGCAACAGGTGCAGCAAAACCGACCTTACGACCAGTGGGTATTCGACATCATTGTGGCAACAGGAAACACCGGGCAGGTTGGGCCAGCAAACTTCTTTCGTGGACAGCGAACTCCTGAGGATGCGACCAAGTCTATTTCTCAGGCGTTCCTTGGTATCCGGATGGACTGTGCACAATGCCACCACCACCCATTTGAAAAATGGGGGCAGGATGATTTCTACGGGCTTGCCGGGTTCTTTAATGGAATGAAAAGGGAATCGCTTGATGAAAATCGAGAGTTGATTTACCACCCCGGGCATAAGTCCATGGCGATACCTGTCATAAACCAACCTGTCGACACGCGGCCACTTGCTGGTTCAGCGACCAGTGCAGATGATCGAACAGACCCGCGTCCTGAATTGGCATCATGGGTAACTGCTCGCGACAATCCAACATTCTCAAGGTTAGTATCCAACCGGATCTGGAAACACCTAATGGGACGTGGACTCGTTGAACCGGAAGATGATTTTCGTGAAACAAATCCACCGACAAACCCTGAATTGCTTGACCACCTGGCCAATACACTCGTGGAAAACAACTTTGATATCAAGTCGTTGATGCGGCACATTCTCAATAGCAAGTCATTTCAACTCTCAAGCACACCGAATGAGTCCAATTACACAGATGACCAGATGTTCAGTCACTATCTGGTACGCCGCATGCCGGCGGAGGTGATGCTTGATGCCATTTGTCACATCACGCTTGTGCCCGAGAAATATGCCGGACATCCGGAAGGCACCCGTGCAATCGACTTATGGGACAACCAGCTACCCTCGTACTTCCTCGACACATTTGGTCGGAATCTACGTGAATCCCCGTGTGAATGCGGAAGTAGCGGCGATCCAACGATGGCCCAGGCACTGCATCTTCTAAACGCCCCGGAAATCGAGCTGAAATTACAATCCGGTAACGGGCGCGTGAGTGAATTAACTAAATCTGATCTTGATGTCGATAAACTGATAGAAGAGATTGCTCTTGTTACGGCAAATCGCCTTCCCAACCAGAAGGAAATTGCTATTGGTAAACAACTGCTTAATAATCCTTCACGACGACAGGGTATTGAGGACTTCCTCTGGGTTATGATGAATTCATACGACTTCCTTTTTGTGAAATAAGCACGGAGCGTAAGGCATGAGTTTCAGCACATTTCAAAAACCATTGCAAAAATCCGCGAACGGTCACAATCGTCGCGACTTCATGAGAATCGGTTCCGTCGCCGGTCTCGGCATGGCAGAAATCATGCAAATGCAACAACTCGCTGCAGCAGAAGGTAAAGACCGCAGCGACATCAACTGCATTTTCATTTTCATCGTTGGCGGGATGCCTCAGCAAGACATGTGGGACTTGAAGCCGGAAGCACCGTCCGAGATCCGAGGTGACTTTCATAAGATCAGTACCAACGTACCTGGAATCCAGATTTCGGATGTCATTCCCGGTTGTGCCACTGTCGTGGACAAAATGGCCATCCTGCGCAGCATGACTCATGATGATTCAGATCATGGTCGCGGATTCCACGTAATGATGTCTGGTAAGAAAGCCGGAGCCGGCGACTTCAACGGCAATCAAAACAACAATCAACACCCTTGCATCGGATCCATGGTTTCAGAGCTTGGAACACCGGGAGTATTACCGCCGTACATTTCATTACCCAATTTCCTCAATAGTGGTGGGCCATCCTTCCTTGGACCAGCACACGGTCCATTTGTTATTGATGCGGATCCTGCCGCACCGGACTTCTCCGTCCGTGACATCGCCTTACCAACAAGTGTGGCTACCAAGCGGGGACAACTGCGACAACTTGCACTTCAACAAATCAATGCCATCGAGGAAAACGCAGCGCGGGCAGGACAGCAAGTCCAGTCACTCGACACGTTCTACAAGAAGGCATACAACCTGATGGCTTCTAAAGAAGCACGCGAGGCATTTGACATTGACCGCGAACCTGAGCGACTTCGTGAAGCATACGGCATGACGAGCATCGGTCAATGCTGTCTTCTCGCTCGACGCATGGTGGAATCCGGCTGTCGTTTTGTTGCTGTGGAAAACGGGCACTGGGATACTCACCGAAAGAACACCTACAGTTTGCGGGATTTGCTGTGTCCTGCATTTGATCAGGCTATTCCCGCATTGCTTAACGATCTGGAAGATCGCGGAATGCTCGATGACACACTGGTGGTCATTACCACGGAATTCGGTCGGACTCCGAGAATCAATCAGCTTGCAGGTCGCGATCACTGGCCCAATGCATTTTCAATCGTCATGGCTGGTGGCGGAGTGCAGGGAGGTCAGGTCATCGGCAAAACGGATAAGCAGGCAGCTGAGGTTGCTGACCGACCCATTACACCTGAAGACATGGTGGCTACGATTCTCTATGGATTAGGAATCGATCACAAGAAAACGCTTCATACACCACTGGGTCGACCGGTGCCCATCGCTGATGGTGGCAAGGTCGTAACGGAACTATTCAGCTAACCATGGCTGACTCAGAACAGACTATCGACACACGCAAGAATCCGAGAGTAAACATGCATCGAATTGGACGCTGCATCCGGCCAGCCCTTCTGTTACTAATCGCTTCTACCACAGCGCATGGTCAGCCTGTGCCTACAAAGCTCCCAGACAGTGTGCATATCTTCCCGGCTGGCGCTCAACGCGGTACCGCCGTTGATGTCCACGTTGGACTCGAACAAGCTCCACCAAATACTGAATTCTTCATCCGTGGTAACGGAGTCACTGGCGATAGCGTGCTGTCAACGGAAGTATTCGATCGGGGAAACCCGTCGCCACGCCGTGCCCCGAACGAAGTCCCAATCAATTATCCTCGCCAATGGAAAGCTCAAGTCACGGTCGCAGCTGATGCGCCAACAGGAACTGCCTACTGGAATACGTTTTGTGCATCTGGTGGTAGCACCGGTTCACTACCATTTATCGTAGGCGACCTACCCGAGCTTATAGAGTCAGAACCGAATTCCGATGTTTCTCGTGCAGAAACAACTGAATTGCCTATGACAGTTAATGGACAAATCCATGGCGAACGCGATTTGGATTACTACAAGTTTAATCTCGACGCCGGGGATGTCGTTTACTGTGACATCTACGCCAGACGCTTAGGATCCAAACTCGAGCCCACAGTCTCAATAGTCGATAGCAATGGACAGTCCCTGCCAATTCAAGAAGACATGCTCGGGGATGATCCGTTAATTGCATTTAAGGCAACCGAGAGTGGTGATTACTATTTGCAAATCGGTAATGTGTCGTATCACGGTACTCCATCGCATGTTTATCGGGCAACAATCACTAAGAACCCTGTAATCACATATGCTTATCCGATCGGCGCAGCAGCCGGTGAAACCACCAAGATTTCTTTTTACTCAATGAATGGTACTGGTCAATTGCTGGAACTCGTTCGCGACGTGACGATTCCAGATGATGCAAGTGGTACCTATCAGTACTCCGATGAGGCGTTGGCCAACAATGTACCTTTACGCATCACACCATCTGGCCAAACCCAGATCACAACGTTTTTGCATCGCCAGCAACCGGAGATTCCAATAAAAGTTGGTGAAACCGCGAATGGCCAATTACCACCTTTCGGAAAAGACATCTTTGCACTTGAAATCACCGAGGCTGGATCCGTTGAACTAAGCGTCACGGCGCCCCGCATGACAAGTGCTATGGGACTGGTAATCATGTCCATTACAGACCCGGATGGTAAAGTCGTCGGCCGTAATCCTATTACCACCACCTCCCAAGATCGAAAAGCATACGACTCCATTTCGACCAAACCAGGCACATACATCGTTGAAATCAAAAGTATTGGCGGTATCAACTCAGATCACCGAGTGAGCGGTTACCAATTTGACGTCCACAACTCGCAACCACAGTTTGAGCTAACAGCGGGTGCGGATTGTCTGAGCGTTACGCAAGGTGATGTTCTGGAGATCCCGATCAAACTGAAGCGACTGGGTGGTTTCAATGGTCCTGTGACGATCGCCGTGGATGGTCTGCCGGAGAATATCGTCATCGAAGGCAATACGATTGAACAAGGGAAGCATGACACCAAATTGAAGCTAACCGTCGATGCTATGGTGGCAAGTCGTCGTTATGAAATACGTCTTAACGGCACAGCAATGATTGGTGATCAGCAAACAACACACACAGTCAGCTTCACGCATCGTGGAAAAGACAGCACCGGACGTGCAGTATTTTCGTCACACCGCGACGCACTGGATTTGACCGTCCGGCATAAACCCGTCTTTCGGTTATTTTGCGAAGAAGCATATCAATATGCACATCGTGGAACTGTCTATCCATACCTCATGACCTTTGAACGAATCGACGATTACGATCAGCCGATCACCGTCCAGCAGGCAGATCGTCAGAATCGCGATCTGGATGGCATCGAGTTTATCGAAACAACGTTAGGTAAAGATCAATTGGATTTCATGATGCCGATCTATCTGCCGGAAACGATGCACATCAATATCCAAAGTCAGTCGCAACTCTATACACAAGCCTATACGACATTTAAGGATGCGACCGGCAAGCAACAGTACTTCTCCGCTGTCGCTGAAAAACGAAATATGATTCGAACGATGCCAACCGTGGTCAAGCTCTATGCCCGGACGGCTAAATTGAAAGCTCAGCCTGGCGAGTTAGTCGTAGCACAATTTGAGCTCGAGCGCACCAGCAACATGCGAAACTCGATGCGTATGCAACTGATCGATTCACAAATCTCCGAGTTGAATGTGCAAGCTGTAAACTTTGAAGCTGGTCAGGTGCAATTGGAGATACCGATTGCTATACCAGCTGACCTCAAGCCCGGCATATACAAGTTACGTTTCCAGGCATCTGGCGCACTTGATGCCAAGCCGACTCATACGGCTATCACCTCTGCGGATGTGACGATTGTTGTTGAATAGCTTTTGCGGCCCGGACCCTTCGGCTGCCGCCTTGTTGTAGGGCGGTTGCGGTTTGGCGGGAGCGTGTTTGCGATAGGCCCTGCGGGTTCGGCTGTG
Organism: Pirellulaceae bacterium; assembly: GCA_045566075.1. GTDB lineage: Bacteria > Planctomycetota > Planctomycetia > Pirellulales > Pirellulaceae > UBA11883. The sequence goes on from JBJLEE010000015.1 coordinate 35,623, forward strand.
CCGAGCCCCGCGGTTGTGTAGCGTCTGGTCCGTTCGCCAGCGTTCCTACAATGCACTCTCTACCAATTCGTGAATGTACCATCAGGTCGTGACAGCCTTGGACATTCTCCTTCGACCGGTGGATACGCTGATACCGCGTCACGATTAAACGTTATTCCAAGCCCGGGTGCATCATTCGTATAGAGATGTCCGTCGACGAGCTTCACCTGCTCGGGAAACAGTTCTGGCAATACCGTCCCGGGCGGTCGTGCACACTCCTGAACGGCAAAGTTACTTGTTGCCATGTCTAAATGTAGACATGCCGCCGTAGAGACTGGCCCCAGAGGGTTATGTGGTGCGATCGGAATGTAATGTGTTTCACACCAACCGGCGACCTTTCTTGCCTCCGTAATCCCTCCAACAATGCAAAGGTCGATACGAGCAAAATCGGTCAGATCCTGCTCGATCGTTTCACGGAATTCCCACTTCGTTGCCCATTGTTCGCCAATGGCGATCGGCGTGCCCGTAAGCTGCCGAAGCCGCTTTAGGGCTCCGGGAAATTCGCTGCGAATCGGATCCTCAATGAAATATGGCTTCAGATGTTCTACATCGCGGCACAACGTTACGGCTTCGGTGGGATCAAGCCGCGTGTGCACGTCCATAATGAGTTCTACTTCATCTCCCACCGCTTCTCGTACAGCCGCAATGGCATCGTAACCATCTCTAACAGCTTTTCGTGGATCAAGAACATCACCATCATCCGGAAGATTAAACCTTGCAAACCGCCATCCTTGAGCGACCTTTTGCTTTGCATCGGCTGCTAACGCTTCGGGAGTGTCACCTACGACATGGGGATATGCCACGACTTTGTCACGTACACGACCACCGAGTAGTTCATAAACCGGCACGCCAAGTGCCTTTCCTTTAATGTCCCAGAGTGCGATATCGATCGCGCTTATCGCTGCGGCGCCGATTCGATTTGCGGGAAAGAATCCCACACGAAGCATCAATTGCCAGAGATGCTCGATTCTCATCGGATCTTCACCAACAAGCGAATAGGCCAGTTGTTCGACATATCCCGCTTCAGACTTTTCCTTCCAGGTAATGCCGGCTTCACCGATTCCAGTAATCCCGTCGTCGGTTTCCACCTCTACGAAAAGAAAGTTACGTACGTCACCAATGATATACGGTGTGATTCTTGTGATTTTCATGTACTGACTCGACGATAGCGGAATTGTAGGATCTTTAATTCACAAATGTTATATTGTGACAAGCCGGCGATTATACCCGAAGCCCCCACCAACGATCGAGAACCTGCATTTTGGCATCTCCCTACACGCCGCCTGAATCTGAGCTAGACCAAGCCGAAACAGGCTCGCATCCTACGAATCGCCGTTGGGTAATCTTTTCCCTTGCCTGCGGGGCCTCGTTCATGCTTTACCTTCACAGGTTCACATGGAACGTGCTCGGTGCCATTCTCACCGACAAAGAAACGATGGGGGAGGATGTTTTCAACGAGGAGACAGTCTCGTGGCTCGGTGGCATGTTTAACATCACTTATTCTATTGGTCAGATTCCCGGCGGAATGATGTCTGATTTCTTCGGACCTCACATTTACTTAACTTCCTCCATTGTAATGTGGTCTATTTCGCTGGCATTGATTGCCTTAAGCGTATCCGTCGGTTGGTTGGTGTTTTCACGACTGGCGTTTGGCTTGAGCCAGTCCGGGTGTTATCCAGCCCTGAGTCGCGTTAGCCATACATGGTTCGAGCACGACAAACGGACCACGCTCCAGGGATTAGTCGCTACGCTATGCGGACGTGGCGGTGGCGCAGTAGCACCATTGTTGTTTGCCACATTCCTGATTGGCTATTGCGAATTAAGTTGGGAAGCATCCCTGATGGTGATGGCACTCTTGGGCATTGGCTTTGCTGTCGTATTCTTTCGGTATTTCCGCAACGATCCGTCATCGGACGCACTGTGCAACGAGGCAGAAGTCACACTTCTTCAGCACGGCAAGAACCCGGATGCCAAGGAAACCGGTAATGTCCTACCGTTTAAGAAAGCCTTTACTCATGTTGGAATGTTGTTCTTTATGCTGCAGCAGTTTTTCAATGCTGGAGTAGACAACTTTTTCGGCATTCTAACCGGTGTCTATTTCGTACAAGTGCTGGGTGTTGATTTATCAAGCGCAGCCTGGATGATGTCCATGCCGTTACTCGGGGGCGCCTTAGGAGGTGTGGTCGGCGGGATACTGAATGATTACCTCGTGCGGCAAGTGGGACGAAAGTGGGCTCGTAGAATTGTCGGCTCAAGTGGTAAGGCTATTGCGTGCGGTTTGGTATTCGTTGCCTTATCGTTTGAAGATCCAGCAGCGATCAGCATCGGATTATTCTTCGTGAAGTTCTTTAGCGATTGGACTCAACCCACGGTATGGGGCACGAGCACTGACTTAGGACGTGAATACACTGGCAGTGTATTTAGCATTATCAATTGCAGTGGCTCGGTTGGTGGAGTGGTTTTCCCAATCATATTCGCGTTTATTATTACTGCCACCAAGAGCGCTGGAATGTTCAGTGAACACAATCCGGACTTTGCTGACTTTACCCCAATATTTGTTTTCGTCGCCTGTTGTTATATCGTCTGTTCGCTGTGCTGGTTCATGATTGACTGCACCAAGCCCATCGTACCGGACGACGGCCAGCAACCATCAAGTGACGAATCTGGAATTGCAACTGCTACTTAGAGCCAAATAGATGACAACAATCAAATCCATTGAACGAATCTGGATCGAATTACCTCTAAAGCCAACGCCATGGCAAAACATGGTGCGCGAGATCCCGCACTGGCGACTTTTTGAACTTTGCAAAGTAACACTCGATAACGGCGTTGTCGGTGTCGGCGAGACGATGCCGTACTATACGTGGGGTGAAGTAACCGACGAAGCCGTTGCGAGAGCAGAGGGACAGGATCCCACGACGATAATGTGGGACGACACCCTTGGTGCTGGTTTACAGATGGCATTGTTTGATGCGGTCGGCAAGTCTCTGGATACACCGGCATGGGCTTTGATGGGTAAACGAGTCCGGGATCGTTGCCATGTGGGCTGGTGGTCAATCGACATGCCTGCTGAAGACTGGATCAGCGAATGTGCCGAGGCGATCGAAAACGGGTACACGACGTTTAAGACCAAAGCACGGCCATGGTTCTGTCTGGAAAACCAATTGGAGAAACTGTGCGCTACCTTACCACCCTATTTCAAACTTGACTTGGACTTTAACGACTTCGGACTCGACCCTGCGCAGATACGACCCCTCTGTAAGCAACTTGAGAAATACGAGATGGTCGCGATATGGGAGAGTCCGATCCGTCAAACCGATACAGCCGGCAATCGGGAATTACGCAATCATTTATCCATCCCGATCGCCCAGCATGTTGGACGTCCTGCATTTGAAACACAGATTCGTCAGGATATATGCGATGGCTTTGTGCTTGAAGGCGGAGTCGACACGGCCAAGAGTTATGGACGTATGGCAGCCGAATTCAATAAGCCATTTTGGCTTCAATGGGTGGGTTCTAATCTCGGTGCCATGTACTGCTTACATTTACAGGCGGTTCTTTCTCATGCTCGTTGGCCGGCTATCCATTGCAATCACATGTTTGCCGACCAGTTTGTAACAGAGCCGTGGGTCGTGCAGAACGGAATGGCGGACGTTATAGATCGACCGGGAATCGGGGCAACCATTGATTGGGAGATCATAGAAAAATACCGTATCGACCCCATGGACAAACCGTATCCACACCCGGGACTGCTAATTCGCACCGATTTCCCTAGCGGTGAGAGTTATCACTTTACCCATACACAGCAAATGTGGGACCGTTGGTGGGCTGGAGAACTCCCTTCTTTTATTAAAGGCGTGCATACCGTCATCGTGGAGGATGATGGCACCGAACAGTGGCAGCAACTGCGTGCCGAAGCCGCCGCTCAAACAACATATCCCGTACCAGAGATTTAGACTGACATGACGACAATCACTTCTATTCGCAGCATTTGCACGGCACCGGCTGACATACGTTTGGTGGTCGTGAAGGTGGAAACCAGCGAGCCTGGCTTAACCGGACTCGGCTGCGCAACTTTTACGCAACGACCTTTGGCGGTTGTAGAAGCCGTAGACCAATATCTAGCTCCATTTCTAATCGGCAGGAACGTCAGCGAGATTGAAGACATCTATCAGTCGGCACAACTTAGTTCCTACTGGCGTGAAGGTCCTGTGCTAAACAATGCCCTGTCTGGTGTCGATATGGCGTTGTGGGACATAAAAGGCAAGCAGGCGGGAATGCCCGTGCATGACCTGCTTGGCGGTAAGTGCCGTAAGGCTGCTCGTGTATACGTGCACGCCTCCGGTAATTCCATTGAAGATACCGTCGATCAGGCACAACAGCATATTGATAACGGCTTTACTCACGTTCGACTTCAATCTGCCGTTCCAGGCCAGTCGACTTACGGCACCAACACAGACCTGCACACACATGAAAGCATTGACGGACCTACCAATCCACAAAATGTGTTCGGCCCTGCTGACTATGTCAGACTGGCTCCCAAGTTATTTGAAGTTGCCCGCGATCGACTGGGCTGGGAAGTAGAACTACTTCATGACGTACATGAACGCATCCCGCCAAATCTTGCGATTCAATTGGCAAAGGACCTCGAACCTTATCGATTATTCTTCTACGAAGATGCCTTGCCGCCGGAGGAATTAGAATATTTCCGACAGATGCGGCAGCAGAGTAGCATTCCCATAGCGATGGGCGAACTGTTTGTCAGCCTAAAGCAGTGTATGCCGTTAATTGAAGAGCGATTAACCGATTACATACGTGTGCATCTCTCGATGATCGGCGGACTAACCCCGGCGAGAAAACTGGCAACGATTTGCGAGGCATTTGGTGTGCGTACAGCGTGGCACGGCCCTGGAGACTGCAGTCCGATCGGACATGCTGCGAATCTAGCCTTGGACTTGGTGAGTCCTAATTTTGGAATCCAGGAATTCACGCCTTACAATCAGGCAATGCTCGATGTGTTCCCTGGCTGCAATGAACTGCGCGACGGCTGCCTTTGGCCCAACGAGCGACCCGGCTGGGGAATTGAAATAGACGAGACACGCGCAATAGACTTTCCATTCCCGGATCATCCTTATAACGGTGCCTGGCCTGCAATCCGCGATAGAGATGGTGGTATCATCCGTCCGTAATACGTCCGTCACACGCGTTTAATGACGCAAAGGATTAACCTGACATGTTCTCGCATTTATACTGCTGCCTGTTATTTCTCACCGTAGTGATCTCTGGCTCGCTAACCGGCCAGTTACATGCACAAGCACAACTAGTCGGCCACTGGCCACTAACAGCGGATGCCACAGATGTATCTGGAAACAACCGCGATGGAATACATCATGATGTCGATTTCAATGGAAATGGTGCGTCATTTGATGGCCGCAGTTCGTGGATTGATCTGGGAAGCGGGAAACGCCTGATCGACTCGACCGGTGATTTTGCGATTAGCGTGCGAGTACACACCGAAGAAGCACTAACCGATGTCATTGGTGACATCCTCTCATGGTACGACCCGAACACACGAACGGGGATCAACTTTAGCATCATGAACTATGCCGGAGTGACAAACTCGCAGTCCAATTGGCGCAACATTCACTTCGGTATTGATGCTGATGTCAAAACGGACTGGCAGGATTGTGGCAGACCAGGCAAAAACATGTACGTCCGATCCTTAACAGTCTTTGATGGCAACCTTTACGCATCGACGTGGGAACCGGAAGAAGGAGACCGAGGACATGTGTATCGATATGCCGGGGGTACAGAGTGGGTCGACTGCGGGTCACCGGATCCCTCCAACTGTATTTCCACGATGGGTGTCTTTAATGGCCGTCTTTATGCAGGGTCTGAGCTTTATAGTGGTGGCGGTTCATCACTCCCACTTTCACCTAATGAAGAGCATGGTGGCGTGGTTTATCGCTACGAAGGTGGCACGAAATGGACGAGCATGGGTAAGGTGGCTGATGTTAGAGCCATAAGTGGTTTTGCGGTATACGGCGGAAAGTTATATGCAGGCACAGGATCCACCGGTGCCTGGAGAGACACGCCCCGCCATCGCGGAATGTACCGATTTGACGGTCCCGACAACTGGGTTAGCTGTGGATGCCCCGGTTTGAGAGTCGTGCATCTGGGAGTCCACAACGACCAGTTGTTAGGCCTTAGCTATGACGATGGTGGGTTTTTCCGTTACAAGGGTGCGGAGGACTGGTTGCGACTCGGGCCTATTCCGGAAACGACTCAAGCATACTCGATGGCGGTATATGAATCTCAAGTTCACGTTGGCACCTGGCCCACAGGTTCCGTGTATCGATTGGATGGCCCGCAAAAGTGGCACAATACGGGACGTCTTGGCGAAGAGAAGGAAGTGATGGGGATGCTGGTGTACAACGGCAAATTATATGCAGGGACACTTCCACTGGCTGCCGTATACCGTTACGACCACGATGGCTGGACCGACACCGGCAGATTAGACGAGACGCCTGAAGTTCGATACCGCCGCGCGTGGTCGATGGCTGTTTACGACGGAAAGTTATTTTGCGGGGTGTTGCCTTCCGGCCATGTGCATTCGATGGAAGCCGGCAAGAGCGTCACGCATGACAAGTCACTAGCCAGCGGCTGGCAACATTTAATCGTAAGTCGCACTGGAAATGCAGATGGAAGCGGCACACTTCGCCTTGTGGTGAATGGCAAAGAAGTTGCTTCACGACAGTTTAACAACAATAGCAGTTACGAGCTTTCCAATGACCAGCCGTTAAAAGTCGGGGCAGGGCAGCACGACTTCTTTAACGGCAGCATGCGAGACTTGCGAGTCTACCGCGGCAAGTTAACGCTAAGGCAGATTAAGGGCTTGGTGAAGTAGCGGTAACGTCGAGCTGTTTTATCGCCCGTATTCCGCGTACGCAAGTCGTTGGCCGGTAGGCTGGATACTTGGTTTGGCCCTGCGGGTTCGGCTGCGCCGAGCCCCGCGGTTGTGTGCGGTGTCTAGCTTGCTGGTTGTTGTGTGCGGTTTGGCCCTGCGGGTTAGGCTTTGCCCAGCCCCGCGGTTGTGTAGCTATCACCCCTACGACGAACGCATACATACATCGCCGCATGTTGCCCGAAGCAAACACCTAACGCTTTACATTCGTTATCATGACTCTTAGATATGCTTTGATTCAGCACACACATCGCTTTGAGGGTTTTTCAAATGACAAATCGTGGCCGCATGTTTTCCAGCCTCGTGTTTCTCCTAATCGCAGTGATCTTGGTGCCATCGATCACCGGCCGTTTTGCTGCCGACGAAACCACCGTCACTGAACTTGCACCCGGTGTTTTCTTCCGGAAGACGCAAACAGAGCCTGAGTTTATCGGCTGCAACCAAGGCTGGATTGAGTTTAAGGACTTCGTCCTGGTCATTGACGCGAATTTCCCGAATCAAGCAGAAGTTGTCATTGACCTGATTCGCCAACAAACAGACAAACCCATCAAGTATGTCTTTGACACTCACCATCATGGCGATCACGCTGACGGCAACGCGATCTTCAAAAAGATCGGGGCAACTCCAATTGCCAGCCAGCGCAGCCGTGCGATGTTTGAAACAGTCGGTATTGAAGGATTTGAAACATCGAAGAAGGAAAAGCCGGATGAATACGGTCCGCTAAAATACGAATACCCAACCATCTACTTCCCTGAACGAATGATCTTTGATGATGGCGAAATGAGAGTCGAATTGATCTGGTCAGGCCACGCCCACACCATTGGTGATGCTGTAGCATGGCTACCACGCCACGGCATCCTGTTTACAGGTGACTCGATCGTAAATGGTGCATTCAACTTCACCGGTCATAGCAATACTGCGAGCTGGATCAATGTGATCGACAAATTATCCGAACTGCCCATTAAGACGATCGCACCGGGCCACGGCGAGCCTGCTAACAAAGGCCTGCTCAAAACCCAAAAACGCTACTTTGTCGAAATGCGTAAGATCATCGGTAACGCTATCAGGGACGGTAAGAGTCTTGATGAGATCAAGGAGAGCATCGAGTTGCCTTTTTATGAAAAGTGGACCGGTGTGAATGTCAAAGAGCGCACCGAAAATATCGAGCACATCTACGGTGAACTGACTGGTAAATAAGAACTAGCGAAAACCTTACCACTACTACACGGCCAACTCATGAAATTGATATTCGCTGCCATTCTTACTTCGACGGTCGTATTATTTGCCGTTGCAGTTATCGCTGAAGAGAAGGGAGGACATCCCGTCTCACAATTGGTCGCTCACCGCGGCTCAAGCATTGATAGGCCTGAGTGCACGATCGCATCAACCAAACGGGCCATAAAGAGTGGCGCCACTGCAACGGAAGTGGATGTTAGGCGAACCAAAGATGGCGTGCTCGTTATATTGCACGATAACACGCTCGACCGTACGACTAGCGGCACCGGACCGCTGAGCGACATCACCTATGCTGAATTAAAAGCTCTTGATGCTGGCAGTTGGTTCGACAAGAAATACGCCAGCCAACGTGTGCCTCGACTCAGCCAAGTATTGTCACTATGTAAGAACCGGATTGACATCCTATTAGACCTCAAGGAAACCGACGATCCGGAATATGTGCATCAAGTCGTCAGTGAAGTAAAGGAATTTGGAGATCCAGCTGGTACTGTAATCGGCGTAAGAAGTGTGGAGCATGCCAAGATGTTCCGTCAACTTCTTCCCGAAGCCCGTCAAATCGGTCTCATTGCTGGCCCGGAGCACATAGAAGAATATGCGGAGGCTGGTGTCGAAACGATTCGTCTTTGGCCACGATGGGTGGAGGTCTCAATGGGTGCTGATGATCCGCTCGTCAAACGCGTACGCAGCGCCGGCGCAGCACTTCACATAAACGGCGGGGATGGCAGCCGTGAGTCGATAATGCCGATCCTGAGCTTCAATCCCGATTCCACCTCGTCTGACGCACCTGCACTCGCGGTGAAGTGGCTACGCAAGCTCAAGAGATGGAAATAACACACCGCGGTAATGATGTCATCTTCCGAACCGTTGCTTGATTGGATCAAGAGCCACGCCCCTGGCTACGACTGGAATCTCAAAGGAGACCCACAAGGTATCACTTTGGATGAGTTGACGGCACTCGCATCAGGCCAGCGTAGCGATTGCGAAAGTGCATCCGACTTAGCCGAAGTTCTATTTGAACACAGGATGTGGTTTCATCTGACCGACGAGGAAGGGCACCAAATCGATCAGCCTGCGCCCCCACAGCACACGGCAATTTGGATCTCTGTCCGAAGTACTCCCTGGGCATCCTAAGACTTAAGGTTGCACCCGGTCTTTAAACATAAACGCACACTTATTTAAATAGATAGCGTGTACGCCATTTTGAAAGACTAAGTAAGAGGACAATTCCGTGTCTGATCTGATTCAATGTCCCAATTGCACCAAACAATTCAAAGGCGCTGCGAAGTTCGCTGGAAAGACTTTTAAGTGTCCTGCTTGCGGTGGTGCAATCTCCGTACCCGCTGCTGCACCTGCTCAACAACCGGTCACTCCAGCCCAACCAACATTGCAGCCACTTCAACAGCAACCTCAACAACCTGTTGCCCAGCCAGGTGTTCAACCGACTACACAGATCCCTTCCGGGTCCATTCCCCCAACTAACAACGACCCACTATTGGGCGGGTGCCTGCTCAAGCAAATCCGCTCACAGCAGGGCAACCACTTACAAACCCAAATGACCCGCTCGGTATGCCGCAGGCTGGCGGCCCAGGAATACCGGGACAGCCGATGGCTCAGCCAATGCAAGGAAGCTGGCAACAGCCGCAGACCACTTCGCATAAACCAAGAGGGGAAGCCAGTCCAGCAGCAGCAAAAATTGCTAGTGCAGGCGGCACGCTTGCATTCTTAGGCCTAGGAATGTTTATCCTGCCACTCATTGGATTGCAAATAAAATTCCAGGAAGCTCTCGGGGCAGCCGAACCGTTTGTGGCATTGACGCTTACTCTCGCGTCAGCCGTCTGTTTTTTTATAGGTATGAAACACAACCTTGGATTGGCACTCGGTGTCAGTGGGACAACACTCGCCGCTGGTATTGCCTTCTTATGCGTTTCTCTGCTTTCCGGTGATGCGGATTCAGATGGTGGAGGTGATAGCCCCTCTAACACTCCGTCAACGGAGATTCCGGGAAACAATGGTGGCGGTGGTATGCCTGGTATGGGCGGTGAAATGGCAGACCCAAGCGGAAGCAACGCTCTCCCAAGTGAAAACCCGGCAACGGGCAATTCCGGTTCAGCAGCACAAGGCAATGACTCGGTTTTCGATACGAGCACACCTATCAACGAGTCACAAACGGATGGATTTGACAACGAGCGAGTACGATTTCCAACAGCAGCTAGAGGCAAAATAACAAATGTATACGGCGGCCCCGGTGGTGGACCGTTTGCCGTCATCAAAGGGGAGGACTTCCCAGTTACGGGAGTCAAATATACGAACGGTGAGTGGGCCAACCACACGATGCTGAAAACCGTCGAACCACTGTCTGCGAACGCTGTACCTTCTGGAAGCACTGCGAGTGAACAAGCCCGAGCGGGTTATGTTGTAGGTGGAGCGGAAGTGAATTATGGGAAATATGTGTTTGCTATCAGGCTGATTTACATGAAAGCCAACGCAGACGGCAAACCTGACCCTTCCGACCAATACGCTGGCGAATGGTTAGGGAAGAAACTTGGCCAGGCGACCACAGTGAAAATTGCCGGAGACGGCACCCGAGTCATCGGAGTATGTGGGCGTAAGGGGCTTACTCTCGATGCGTTCGGCTTGATCGTCATAGAGTAGGCGGGCCATTCATTGCCTTAATACATGGCGCAGTGTCTACTGTCTTCCGATTCGTGCTATTCGTCTACCAGCACGGTACAATAAACGCACCATTTTCGAGCGTCAAATTTGAACCGCTCCCAATGAACTGTGTTTATTCTTTGATTCGGTGAACCATGCGCATTTCGACCCTTGCTTTGATTCTTATTGCCTTTGAGACAGTCGGCTATTCAGTATTTGCGGAAGAAACCGTGGAGCTGGACGGCCAGATATTCACCTTGGCAGATGGGCTGACGATCGAACAAATCGCTGGTCCGCCGCTGGTAGATCGTCCGATCGCCGCGTCCTTTGATGAATTGGGACGTCTATACGTTACCGAATCCAGCGGCTCCAACGCCAGAGTGCACGACCAGCTAGAGGAAAAACCGCATCGTGTATTGCGACTTGAAGACACGAACGGAGATGGAGTCTTCGACAAACGCACCATTTTCGCTGACAAGATGATGTTCCCTGAAGGGTGCCAATGGTATGACGGTTCGTTGTACGTCGGTGCACCGCCGGAGATTTGGAAGCTAACGGACATCGACGACGACGGCGTTGCTGACAAGCGTGAAGTTTTCTTTGACGGAAAAACCCTTAACGGCTGTGCTAATGACCTTCACGGTCCCTATATCGGCCCGGATGGCTGGCTCTACTGGGCCAAGGGTGCCTTTGAGGAACAAACGTATGAATTTGACGGCAAACAAGATCTTGTTACACGAGCTGCCCATCTATTCCGCCGGCACCCCAACGGTGGCGTGGTCGAACCTGTCATGACTGGCGGTATGGACAATCCTGTGGACATCACTTTTACCCCGGGAGGAGAGCGGCTTTTCACCACGACATTCCTAACGCACTCGGGAGGCGTAACTCGCGACGGACTAATCCATGCCATCTACGGAGGAGTCTACGGTAAAGATCATGGCGTTCTCAATGGCCATCCCAGAACCGGTGACCTCATGCCACCGCTGGTACACCAGGGGGCAAGCGCACCATGTGGCCTGACACGAATTGAAGGCGACATTCTCGGAACGGCATTTCAAGACAATATACTTTCGTGTTCTTTCAATTTGCGAAAAGTCTTTCGATATCAACTCGCGCACGAAGGCTCATCATTTACAGCTCAGGAATTACCATTTCTTGAGAGCAATAACATCGACTTCCATCCTACCGATGTACAGGAAGACGCCGATGGAAGCATTGTGGTCGTTGATACCGGTGGCTGGTACAAGATCTGCTGTCCAACATCGCAGCTTTACAAGCCCGACATTCTCGGTGGCATTTACCGCGTGACACGCAAAGATGCTCCACCGGTCGCTGATCCAAGAGGGCTGGAATTCGCATGGCAGAAACTCAATGACGAACACCTTAGTCAGCTACTGCAGGATCCTCGCAAAGCGGTTCGTGACAGGGCACGCATGCTCTTTAGCAAACAAGAGGTCAAAGCAATCATCCCGCTCGTCCGGATTCTTGAAGAGTCGGACGACCCCACTCATCGATTACAGGCGGTATGGGCCTTATCACATATCCACCACGCCGCGGCAAGAATCGCCACGCAGGTTGCACTCGATGATGCGGACTCCACCGTTGTTCAAGCGGCACTGCACGTCATTTCCGTTCATAAGGACAAATACGCGGTCCAAAAAGTCTTGCCGCAATTGCATTCCAAGGATTTGCATAATCGTCGAGTTGCAGCGGAAGCTCTTGGCCGCATCGGCGACGACAAAGTAATACCAGCATTACTCGCAGCGTTGGGTTCAGCAGACAATCGCCATTTGGAACACTCGCTGATTTATGCGTGCATCGAAATTCAAGGAGTTGACCGTATTCGGCAGTTTACGCAACACGACAATGCATCTGTGCGTCGCGGAGCATTAGTCGCGCTCGATCAAATCCCGTCTGACGAACCACTTCTGGCACCGGGTGATATCTCAACGCTATTTACGTCTGGCGATCCATCACTGCGCGATGTTGCATGGTGGATATTGAGCCATCACCCCGACTGGTCAGGAAGTGCAGCCAAACATTTCGACGGTCAACTATCTAAAGATCTGGATGATCAGGAATTACAAGAACTTGCCGCAAATCTAATCAACTATGCAAACAGCCCGGACATACAACCCGTAATTGGGACTCATCTAAGCGTCGAAAACCTGTCCAAAGATAAACTAATTGTTTTGCTTGATGTAATCGCACAAAGCGGAAACAAGTCTGTACCGGCATCATGGAAAGAGGGAATCGTGCGTAGCCTGCAAACAGATGATCTTGCCGTGATTGGAGCGGCTGTCGGCGCGCTCAACAACATAAACAAAGAAAGCGATGATGATCAGATAGCGGCGTTGCTTTCAACCATCAGTGCTGACCCTGATGTACCCGCAATGGTCCGCCTGCAAGCCATGAACTCCATCCCTAGTGGATTGAGGGATATCGACTCGGTCAACATGAAGTTCTTTTGCAGCCAAATCTCGACAACAGAGAATGTCGCTACGAGGGCAACGGCTGTTGATGTGATTATGAGTAGTCCACTGAAAGGTCCTGAGTTTTTCCAGCTCGCAAATGCTCTTCAAACAACTGGTCCCATGGAGCTGAAACGCCTGATGGAGAGATTTGCCAACCAACAAAGTCCGGAACTGGGACAGGCTCTGGTTAAATCTCTGGCTAGTTCAGACGCCGTGTCTGTCATCACGCTTGATCAATGGAAGGTGCACTTGAACAAGTATGGTGAAGACGTGTTTGCATCTGCTGCACCGTTGTTTGAGCGTGTTAACGCTGCAAATTCACAAAAGCGAGAGAAGATTGAGTCTGTTCTGGCACTAATGGAACAAGCGGATGCTCGCCGCGGCCAGCAAGTTTTTTCAAGCAACAAGGCAGCCTGTATGTCGTGCCACAATATGGGCTACGTTGGTGGCAAGATCGGACCAAGCTTAAATGGTATCGGACGCATTCGGCAACCGCGCGACTTACTCGAATCGATCATGTACCCGAGCGTCAGCTTTGTAAGAAGTTATGAATCGGTAAACGTGATCACAACTGACGGAAAAGTCTATAACGGCGTCATCAAAGACGACGATGGCCAGCGGATCCAGTTGCAGTTAGATGCTCAGAGGTTGATCGATATCACGCACGATGAAATCGACGAGCAGTCTGAAAGCAAAGTGTCGATCATGCCAGCCGGACTGGATAAGCAGTTCACTCTACAGCAACTGGCCGATCTGGTGAAATTCTTACAAGATGCCCGGTAGGGGTTGCTCGTTGTTGTGTGCGTTTTTGGCC